>CAMLHT010000171.1 GCA_946479895.1 uncultured Gemmatimonadota bacterium
CTCGAGCGCGTGGGCATGAGCCACCGCATGAAGCACTATCCGGCGCAGCTCTCCGGCGGTCAGCAGCAGCGCGTCGCCGTCGCGCGCGCGGTGGCCGGCGATCCGCTGATCCTCCTCGCCGACGAGCCGACGGGTAACCTCGACTCCACCAACGGCGAGGCGGTGATGGAGCTGCTCCGCGAGCTGCACCGCGGGGGCGCGACGATCTGCATGGTCACGCACGACCCGCGCTATGCGCAGCATGCGGATCGCTCGATCCACCTCTTCGACGGCCGCGTCGTCGAGGAAGTCAGCCGGGCGCACGCATAGCGCAGGGATCCCGTCACAACTCTGGGGGAGGCATGCGGGGCCACCATTCGGTGGCCCCGGGCCGCCGCCTTGATCTTCCGGGGCCAGCATGGGAGAGATCCGACTAGCCATCCGCAGCCTGCTGAAGTCGAAGCTGTTCGCCACTGTGGCGGTGCTCACCCTCGCGATCGGCATCGGAGCGACGACGGCCGTCTTCGCCGTCTTCGACGCGGTTGCGCTCAGGCCGCTGCCCTTCACGGCGCAGCATCGCCTCGTCGACATCGAGGAGTGGAGCGCGATGGAGCTGTGCGACGGGTGCGCGGTGGGCATGTCGCTCCCCATGCTCGAGGATGTCGAAGCGCGCGCGACGACCCTCCAGGCACTGATCGCCTACACCGAGTCTGCAGTGAACGTCGGCGGTGGCGACGCCCCGGAGCGCGTCAGCTCGGCATCGGTGACGGGCAACTTCTTCGGGGTTCTCGGTCTCAATGCGACGCTCGGGCGGACGCTCGATCCGACCGATGACCGGCCCGGCGCGCCGCGCGTCGCGGTCGTCAGCGAGCGCTTCTTCCAGCATCGCTTCGGCGGCGATCCCGGAGCGATCGGCCGCACCATCAGGATCAACGGCGCGCCCGCGGTCCTGGTGGGGGTGCTGCCGCCGACCGCGGTGCTGCCGGATTTCGCGCAGATCTGGCTGCCGCTCGATCGTCGCGCGATGGGTGCCGACCGGTCCACCCGGGACCTCGGCGTCATCGGGCGCCTGAAGGACGGCGTCACCAGGGCGGAGGCGGAGGCGGAGCTTCGGAAGATCGCGGCTGATCTCGAGCAGGCCTACCCGGCGACACAGCGGAACTGGACGGCGCGCGTCAGGCCGCTGCGCGTCGCGGTCGGCGATGACGACCGTGGCCCGTTCGGGATGATGCTCGGCGCCGTCCTGGTATTGTGGGCGGTGGTCTGCGCGAACCTCGCCGCGCTGCTGCTCGCGCGCGGCCTCTCGCGTCGCCGCGAAGTCGCCGTCCGTCTCGCGCTCGGCGGAGACCGGCGCGCCGTGGTCTGGCATCTCTTCGCGGAAAGCCTCTGCATCGCGATCGCCGGTGGCGCCCTCGGAGCGCTCGCGGCGGCGTGGCTCGTCCAGGGCGTGCTGGCGGGGCTCGGAACGACCATTCCGTCGTGGCTCACGCCACGGCTGGACGGCAGCGTCCTCGGGTTCTGCCTGGCGCTGTCGCTCGTATCGGCCGCCGCATTCGGACTGATCCCGGCCTTCCGCGCCTCGCGTGCCGCGATCCAGGAGGATCTCAAGTCGGGCACGCCGGCGAACCTCGACGGCGGGAAGAACGTGCTTCGCGGATCGCTGGTCGTCATGCAGCTGTCGCTGTCGCTGATGCTCCTGGCCGTGGCCGGCGTGCTCTCGACGACGATCGCGGCCCGCTCGGCGCGCACCGATTCAAACGACGCCGACGTCGTTCAGGCGCGGGTCGAGATGCTCGGCGAGGCTTCTCCCGACCGGATGATCGCGACGGTGAATGCCCTGACCGAGCGGCTCGCCGCGCTGCCGGAAGCCCGGGCGGCCGCCGCGAGCGCCGACGGATTCATCGCCGGGTTCGGGGGCAGTGACGAGCGCATCCACGCCGAGGGCGTGCCCGACCTTCCCGACGGCGTGTCGCCACGGTTCTACCACGCGGTGAGTCCCGGATTCCTCGAGGTGGCGCGGCTGAAGATGGCGGAGGGCCGCTGGTTCACGTCGGCGGATACGCGCGGCGCGGCGCCGGTGGCCGTGATCAACCGCAATCTCGCCGGGAGGCTCTGGCCAGGACGCCCGGCCGTCGGACACAGGATCAGGCTCGGCGCCGACTCGCTTCCCTGGCTGACCATCGTGGGCGTCGTGGCGGACGCCGGCGACACGACGCGGCGCATCGACAACGTGGCGTACGTCCCGTTCGCGCAGTCGCCGATGCCAGCCATCACGCTGCGCGTCGCCGCGAGGGGCGAGCCCGCCTCACTGATCCGGCCGATGCGGGACGCGGCGCGCGCCGCGAGCCCCGACCTTCCCCTCATCGACCACATGACCGCGGCCCAGGCGCACGCGCAGCGGTGGCGCCCGATGCGGGCCTATGCCCTGACCATCAGCGCCATCGGTGCGGTCGCCCTGCTGCTGGCGGCCATCGGCCTCTATGGCATCGTCGCCTATGCCGCCGGGCAGCGGACGCGCGAGATCGGCGTCCGGATCGCCCTCGGCGCGACGGGCCGCGACGTCGTCCGGCTGGTGACGCGCCAGGGGATGACCCTGGTGGGGCTCGGGCTGGTGTTCGGCCTCATCGGGGCGGCGATGGTCGCCCCGCTGATGCGCGGCCTGCTGTTCGGCGCCAGCCCCGTCAACGTCTTCGTGTACGGGGCGGCGGCAGCCACGCTGCTGATCATCGCCGCGATCGCGAGCTATCTCCCGGCGCGGCGCGCCGCGCGCGTCGATCCGATGGTCGCGTTACGCAACGAATGATGCGTAGTTTCCCCTTCCGCGCCTGACTTCCGGAGCCCTTCCATGTCGTTCTTCTCCACCAGCCATCGCCCCGCGGCGGTGGACCCGGTCCCGTTCACCGGACCGCTCATCTCGCTGCGCAACGTCGAGAAATCCTTCGACACCGCGGCCGGGCGGAGCTACGTGCTGCGCCGGATCAGCGCGGACATCGCGCCGGGTGAGTTCGTCTCGATCATGGGGCCGTCGGGCGCCGGCAAGTCGACCCTGATGAGCATCATCGGCATGCTCGACAGCGCGTGGACCGGCGAGTACTACCTGCTCGGGCAGGCGGTCCACACCCTGCCGCAGAAGCAGCGGGTCGCCCTGAACAAGCAGCACATCGGCTTCGTGTTCCAGCAGTATCACCTCATCGACGACCTCACGGTGGCCGAGAACCTCGACATGCCGCTGTCGTACCGGAACTTCAGGAAGTCCGAGCGGGAGGCGATGGTCGCCGATGCGCTGGACCGCTTCGGCATCGTGGCGAAGAAGGACCTCTATCCCCGCCAGCTCTCCGGCGGGCAGCAGCAGCTGGTGGGCGTGGCCCGGGCGATCATCGCCAGCCCGAAGATCATCCTCGCCGACGAGCCCACGGGCAACCTGCATTCGAGCCAGGGCCGCGAGATCATGGAGCTCTTCACGAAGCTGAACGCGGCGGGAACGACGATCATCCAGGTCACGCATTCCGAGGAGAACGCGCGGTTCGGCACTCGGATCATCGAGCTGCGCGACGGCTGGATTTCCGGCGAAGAAGGATGATCGCGTGCCGCCGAGTCCCTCCGCCGTGCCCTCGGTCCTCGTCGTAGACGATCAGTCGGACATCCTCGAAGCGCTCCGCCTGCTCCTGAAGGGCGAGGGCTTCGAGGTCGACAGCGCGCAGTCACCGGCGGGAGCGCTGGCGCTGCTCGAGCGGCGCGACTTCGACGCCATGCTGCTCGACATGAACTTCACGCGGGACACGACGTCCGGCCGCGAGGGGCTGGACCTGCTGTCCACGCTGCGCACGCTCGAGCCGGACATGCCGGTCATCGTGATGACGGCGTGGGGCAGCATCGACAACGCGGTGGAGGCGATGCGCCGCGGCGCGCGGGACTACGTCGAGAAGCCGTGGGACAATGCCCGCCTGATCTCCGTGCTGCGGACGCAGATCGAGCTGGGCACCGCCCTGCGGCGCGCCCGCCGCCTCGAGAGCGAGAACCGCCTGCTGCGGCGCGACAACTTCCCGAAGATGATCGCCGAGTCGCCCCGCATGCAGCCGGTGCTGGAGCTGATGGAGCGAGTCGGGCCCTCGGACGCGAACGTGCTGATCACGGGCGAGCACGGTACCGGCAAGGAGCTGGTCGCGCAGTGGCTGCACGTCTCCTCGAAGCGCGCGGCCCGGTCGTTCGTGGCGGTCAACATGGGCGGCCTGTCGGAAGGCGTGTTCGAGAGCGAGCTGTTCGGGCACGTGAAGGGCGCGTTCACCGACGCGAAGACGGACCGGATCGGCCGTTTCGAGCTGGCCGATGGCGGAACGATCTTCCTCGACGAGATCGGCAACATCTCGCTGGGTTCGCAGGCGAAGCTGCTCCGCGTGCTCCAGACCGGCGAAGTGGAGCGCGTGGGATCGTCCAAGTCGAGAAAGATCGACGCCCGCGTGCTTTCGGCCACGAACGTGGACCTGAGCCGCGCCGTGGCCGAGGGCAGGTTCAGGGAAGACCTGCTCTTCCGCCTGAACACCATCGAGATCCGGCTCCCCCCGCTGAGGGAGCGCCGGGAGGACATCGCGCCGCTCGCGACCTTCTTCCTGCGGCGGCACGCGACCCGGTACGGGAAGAAGCTGGACGGATTCGACCCCGCCGCCATGCGGATGCTGCTGGATCATGCCTGGCCGGGAAACATCCGCGAGCTCGACCATTCCATAGAACGGGCCGTGCTGATGGCGGGGGGCGGGACCATCCGGCCGGCCGACCTGGCGCTGAAGAGCGCGTCGTCCGGCCCCGCGCGGATAGAGGACCTGACGCTCGAGGAAGTGGAGAAGACCCTCATACAGAAGGCGCTGGCCCGACATGACGGCAACGTTAGCCAGGCCGCGAAGGCCCTGGGCCTGAGCCGCAGCGCGCTGTACCGCCGGATCGCCGGATACGGACTGTGACCGACGGCCCACGGGCCCCCGGCAGGTACGAAACCCAGGTCACCCGCCTGGCGCTGGCGACCGGGCTTCCCGGCGTGCTCCTCTCGCTCTACCTGCTCTGGCGGAACGACGCCGCGCCGCGCCTCCTCTGGACCGTCGGCCTCCTGCTCGGCGGCACGTGGCTCGTCGCCACGCTCCTGCTGCGAGAGAAGGTCATCCGGCCGCTTCAGACCCTGTCGAACATGCTCGCGGCGCTGCGCGAGGGAGATTATTCGATCCGCGCGCGCGGGGCCGAACGAGACGACGCGCTGGGGCTGGCCTTCATGGAGTCCAACCTCCTCGGCGAGACCCTGCGCGCCCAGCGACTCGGCGCCATGGAGGCGACCGCGCTGCTGCGGACGGTGATGGCGGAGATCGACGTCGCCATCTTCGCGTTCGACGACGCCGGCCGGCTTCGCCTGGTCAACCGCGCCGGTGAGCGACTGCTCGACCAGCCGGCGGAGCGGATGCTGGGGCGCGCCGCGACGCAGCTCGGGCTCTCCGAGTATCTCGAGGGGGAATCGCCGCGCACGATCGACGCGACGTTCGGCGGGGGAAGCGGACGGTGGGAGGTGCGCCGGGGCGGATTCCGGCAGGACGGGCGGCCGCACATGCTGCTCGTCATCGCCGACGTCAGCAAGACGCTCCGGGAGCAGGAGCTGGTCGCGTGGCAGCGCATCGTCCGGGTGCTGAGCCACGAGATCAACAATTCCCTCGCGCCGATCAAGTCGCTCTCCGGCAGCATGCGCAGCCTGCTCGACCGCCAGCCACGTCCGGCCGACCTGGATGCGGATCTCCGTCGCGCGCTCGACGTGATCGGCGGTCGGTCCGAGGCGCTGGTGCGCTTCATGTCGGCCTACGCCCGTCTCGCCAAGCTGCCGGCTCCGAACCGCGCCCCACTGGACGTCGCCGCCTGGGTGCAGAGGGTCGCCGCACTCGAAACGCGTTCCCCGGTGTCGATCATCCCCGGCCCCGCGATGACGATCCTTGCCGACGGCGATCAGCTGGACCAGATGCTGATCAACGTGATCCGGAACGCCGTGGACGCATCGCTCCCGACCGACGGCCGGGTGCAGGTGACATGGGGGCGGATCAACGGCTTCGTCTCGCTTCGCGTGGTGGACGAAGGGCCGGGCCTCCCGGAGAGCGGCAACCTTTTCGTCCCCTTCTTCACGACGAAGCCGGAAGGCTCGGGAATCGGGCTGGTACTCTCCCGTCAGATCGCGGAGGCCCATGGCGGGTCCTTTGCCCTGGAGAATCGCGCCGATCGCAGTGGCTGCGTGGCGACGATCGCGCTCCCGGCACCGGACTGAGCCATAAGGGAGCCCTTCGTTGTCCCGACGCCGGCGGGTTGTCCGGGAAGGGAATCCATGGTGTCAGGGGAACGACTTCATGGAAGGGGTGCGAGGATCACAGGCCGACACCCCCCTACATCCGGACGCGACGGCACACACCGTGCTTCTGACGGGGTCGGTGCCGCGACGATCGTCGTCGTTCGATGTGCCTGGAGGATGTAGCCGCAGCACTCCCGGCGCAAAGCCCGCTAGCCATCCGCGGGGGCGAAACAACAGGGTGGCAGAGTGGGAGGAGACAAATGACTCGTATTGCTTCAAAGTTCGGAATCGCCGCTGCGCTCACGCTCGGAGTTATCTCGACGGCAGCGGCCCAGGGGACGGGACGTACCACCCGCCCCACCACGACGGTTGGTGTGTCGAAGGGTGAGGTTGCGCCTCGTGTGGACACCGTGACCGTCACGAGGACGGACACGGTTACGCTGTATCGCCGTGACACCGTGACGGTCACCGGCCCGACGGTCACCCGTTGGGATACGGTCACCGTGACGGAGATGCCGGGCTGGCTGGAGCGCACCGGTGGTGCGTACTTCGGTCTCGGCGCCGGCTCGTTCTACCCCTCGGCTGGTATCGGCCAGGGACAGATCCCGGGGTATGCGTTCCAGATGAACCTCGGTGTCGATCCGGTCGGCAGCCCGCTGGGCTTCCGCGTGACGGCGAACCTCGCGCGTCCTGACGAGTCGCAGCCGTACGCGAACATGGGTCCGCGCCCGACGCTGATGAACTTCACGGGCGACCTCAAGCTCCGCCTGCCGTTCTTCAGCTCCTCGCGCTTCCCGCAGTTCGGCCTCTACGGTGTCGGCGGTCTCGCCTACATCCGCAAGCAGGGTGTGCGTGAGCAGTCCACCGAAGGCCCGACGGGCAGCGATGTCGTGATCGAGCCGGGCTACTCCGACACCTTCGGCTACAACATGGGTGGCGGCGCCACGGTGAACCTCGGCCACAAGCGCGAGCTGTTCCTCGAGGCCCGCGTGATCAACTGGAACCGCTCCGGCTTCGAAGGCGCGCACCAGTTCCCGCTGATCCTCGGTATCAACTGGTACTAAGCAGCGAACAAACAGAAAGGCCCCCGCGATCTTCGCGGGGGTTTTTTTGTTTTGTGCGAGCTCATGCGGAATTCGTGGCACTCATCTGGCTAAGCAGTGTTACACACGAACGGGTCGCGCCCAAGAAGTCACCCACCGGGGCGCTTGCAGCAAATAGATGAGGCATCGCGAATGAGCAGCACAACGGTTCTGACCGCTTCCGCACTCGCTTTCAGCATCGTCGCCTCCGCCGCGCCGCTCGGCGCGCAGTCGCAGGGGTACGAGAGCTTCCGCCGCCAGACTGGCCAGGCCCTGACGACCCGCCACGAGGCCGAGGATTCGGGCTCCCGGAAGGGATCGCGCCAGGATTCCGCGACGGACTACAGCTTCCGCAGCCGCGGCGACTCACTCCAGTGGGAGAAGTACCGGGCGATCGCCGAGAAGTCTTCGGGATTCCGGGTGATCGTCTCCCTCCAGGAAAAGCGCCTGTGGGTCGTGATCGACGAGGACACGCTCCTCAGCGCGCCGGCCGCCGTCGCGAAGGGCAACACGCTCCAGTACCAGGGCTACACCAAGACCTTCGACACGCCGCGCGGCATGCGCCGCGTCGAGGGGAAGGACGCGGACCCCGTCTGGACGCCGCCGAACTGGCTCTACTACGAGACGGCGAAGGAGCTCGGCCTCAAGGTCGTCTTCATGCCCCAGAAGGGACAGCTGCGGATGCCCGACGGCCGGAAGCTCTACGTCAACGACCGGAACGAGGTCGGCGTGATCGACAGCCTCGGCCCGACGGACTTCATCTCGCCCGAATTGCACCTGATCTTCGGCAACACGCTGTACGTGCCTCCGGTGGGCACGGTGAACCGCCAGATCAACGGCACGCTGGGCAAGTACAAGCTGATGCTCGGCGACGGATACCTCTTCCACGGAACCAACGTTCCGACGTCGATCGGCCTCGCGGCGACGCACGGCTGCATCCGCCTGCGCGACGAGGACATCGAGTGGATGTACGAGAACGTCCCGATCGGAACGAGGGTGTACATCTA
>CAMLHT010000172.1 GCA_946479895.1 uncultured Gemmatimonadota bacterium
TCACCGTGCGCGGCACTCCCTCGCATGCGTCGCGTCCCACGAAGGACAACCCGGTGCCGCGTCTCGTCGCGGCGCTCGCCCGGCTCGCGCACTACGAGACGCCCCTCCACGTTCTGCCTGGCGTCGACCGCTACTTCCGCGACATCAGCCGCGACTACCCGGGCGAGCGCGGACAGTGGCTCGAGGATGTGGCGAAGGCGCTGAAGATTCCGCGCGCACGCGAGTGGATCCTCTCGGACCTCTACTGGAACGCGATCCTGCGCAACACGATCTCGATCACCGGGCTGCAGGGGTCGAACAAGACCAACGTCATCCCCCACGAGGCGTCAGCCGACGTGGACATCCGTCTGCTGCCGGACCAGGATCCCGACTCCGTGCTTGCGACGCTGAAGGCGGTGGTCGCGGACACCGCGGTGAAGTTCACGCCGCTGATCACCCCCAAGCCGCCGTTCCGGAGCGCGACCGACAACGACTTCTTCCGCGCCGTGGAGCGCGCCTCGCGCGAGCACGATCCCGGCGCCCTCGTAACGACCACGATGATGACCGGCGCGACGGACCGCCCGATGTATCGCCGGCTCGGATTTCAGGTGTATGGCCTGGACCCGTTCCGCACGAACGACGTCGACTTCCAGCGCGGGATCCATGGAAACGACGAGCGGATTTCCGTTGCCGGCTTCCTGTCCGGGATCCACTTTCTGTTCGACGTGCTGCGGTACGTGCAGTGAGATACGGAAACGCCTGAGTGTTGCGCGCCCGCACGGTCTTGTTTCATACTTCGCACACCGGACGAGTTGCATGGCGGCTTCAGGCGCTCTGGACGCTCTCCAGGACCACGCTTCCAGGCACAAGATTGGCAATTCGCACGCGGCGACGGCCCAGCAGGCCGTCTAGGCACCACTTGGTGTACACCCAAGTTCCTTGTTCCGGGGGAGGTAGGAGATGAAGTACGAGAAGCCGGCTGTTCAGCGCTTCGGATCGCTCCGCGAGCTCACGCTCGGCGGTGGCGCTCAGCTGAGCGGCGACGCGACGAACCTGTATCACCGTTCGTAAGTCGCCGTCGAAGCACCAGGAACCCCAGGGCCGCGAGGCGCTGGGGTTTTCCTTTTTTCGCGGGTTCGCGGGTTCGACGCGCCAGTACGCGCGGACCCCCGAACCCGCGAACCTCCGAACCCGCGCACCACTTGACGTATCGCGCTCCTCACGCCTATCCTGTCACCCGTGACCAACATCTCGCGCTCGTACTTTTACGGCTTCTTTTATTACGGCTTTCCCCTGGCGGGCCGTGACTGGAGACGTACGCGCGAGTAGGACGAGCTGACCGCTCACCGCAACGACACCAGACGGCCCGTGCAAATCGCACTGGCCTTTTTTGTTGCCGTCGACCGGCGGCACCCCTCACCACCCAGGCCTCCCCAATGATCATCATCACCCGCGTTGACATCACCGACGAAGAGCTCGACCACATCCGGGAGCGGGTGGAGGCCGCCGGCCTCCACACCCACCTCTCCCGCGGCGAGCGCCGCACGATCATCGGGTGCATCGGGGACGAGGCCAAGCTCGCCGAGGTCCCGCTCAAGTCGCTCGCCGGCGTCGAGAGCGTCATGCCGGTCCTCAAGCCGTACAAGCTCGCCTCCAAGGAGTTCTCGGCGAACAACACCCTCGTCCGCGTCGGCTCGAACGCCACGATCGGCAGCGACGTCCTCACCGTGATCGCCGGACCCTGCTCGGTCGAGAACCGCGCGATGCTCCACGAGACGGCGAACGCCGTGCAGGCCGCGGGCGCGACGATCCTCCGCGGCGGCGCCTTCAAGCCCCGCTCGTCCCCCTACAGCTTCCAGGGACTGGGCAAGCAGGCGCTCGAGCTGCTCGCCGAAGTCCGCGCCGAGACGGGGCTGCCGGTCGTCACCGAGGTGCTCGACACGCGCGACGTCGACATCGTCGCCGAGCACGCCGACATGATGCAGGTCGGCGCACGCAACATGCAGAACTTCGCCCTCCTCTCGGAGCTCGGCCGCGTGCAGCGCCCCGTGCTCCTCAAGCGCGGCCTCTCGGCCACGATCACGGAGCTGCTGATGTCGGCCGAGTACATCATGGCGCACGGCAACCACCAGGTCGTCCTCTGCGAGCGCGGCATCCGCACTTACGAGCGCGCGACGCGTAACACGCTCGACGTCTCGGCCATCCCGGTGCTGAAGCGCGAGACGCACCTCCCCGTCATCGTCGATCCGAGCCACGCGGGCGGCGACTCGGAGCTCGTCGCCCCACTCGCCTTCGCCGCCGTGGCCGCAGGCGCGGACGGCCTGATCATCGAGGTGCACCCCGATCCGGAGTCGGCCCTCTCCGACGGCGATCAGTCGCTCAACCCGGGTTCATTCAATGCGCTGATGGATCGCCTCGGCGCGTTCGCAGCGGCGGCGGGCAAGTCGTTCGAGGTGCCCGCGGTCGCGGGCGGACGGGGCGCGTGATCGCCGTGGCCGACCGCATCGACGACCGCGTAGGGAGCGAGCCGCTGGCCGATCTCGCGGACTGCCGGTCCCACATCGAGGAGATCGATCTGAAGTTGATCGCCCTCCTGGCCGAGCGCCTCGCGCTCGGCCAGCGGACGCGCGTGCTGAAGCAGGCGGCCGGGCTGCCGATCCTCGATCCCCAGCGCGAGGCCCAGGTGATCCGTCGAGCCGTGGCGGCCGCGCGCGAGCACGGCCTGCCCATCGAGCCCGTGCGCCAGATCTTCTGGCACATCGTCGGACTCTCTCGTCGCGCGCAGGAAGAGACGGCGTGATGCGCGACAGACGCGTCAGCGTCGTCGGGCTCGGACTGATGGGTGGATCGCTGGCCCGCGCGCTCGCGTCGCGGGGCGTTCACGTCATCGGGTACGACCGCGACCGGAGCTCACTCGACGCCGCGGTGGCGGAAGGAATGGTTCACGAGGCGCTCGACGACTCGCTCGCCGGCCTGGAGCGCGCCGACGTCGTCGTGCTCGCGACCCCCGTCGCCGCCACGGCGCGGCTGCTCACGCGGCTCGGCGACCGGCTCGTCGGCCCGAAGCTGATCATGGACGTCGCGAGCACGAAGCGGAGCATCGTCGCGGCAGCGGAAGCCGCCGGGCTCGGCCCGCGCTACGTCGGTGCGCACCCCCTCACGGGGAGCCATCGGTCGGGATGGGGCGCGTCTCGCGCCTCCCTCTTCGACGAGGCGCGCGTGTTTCTCTGCCCGAGCGCGAGCACGACCCCCGGAGCGCTGCGACTCGCCGAGTCGTTCTGGCGCTCGTTGCGCGCGGGGGTCGAGGTGCTCGACGCCGAGACGCACGACGAGCAGATGGCCTGGCGGAGCCACCTGCCGCAGGCGGTGTCGACCGCGCTCGCGCTGGCGCTGCGCCGGGCGAACGTGCCGCGCTCGGCGCTCGGGCCCGGAGGACGCGACATGACGCGTCTCGCCGGCGGCGATCCCGATCTCTGGACCGGCATCGTCGGCGACAACACCGGGGCGCTCCTCGTCGCACACGAAGCGATGGAGCAGCAGCTCCGGCTCTTCCGCGAGCGCCTCGCCGCCGGCGAGGACGGCGTGCGGGAGTGCTTCGTCGACGGACGCGACTGGTTCGACGGCCAGCCGATGCGCGCACTCACGCCGCGCGACAACGCCGCGACGTCGTGAGCGGCCCCGCGGGTCAGCCGGCGCTGCGCGTCGCCGGCCTGCGCAAGCGCTTCGGGGACGTCGTCGCCGTGGACGGACTCGATCTCACGGTGAACGCCGGTGAGTGCTTCGGCCTTCTCGGTCCCAATGGCGCGGGCAAGACGACGACGATCGAGATCTGCGAGGGGCTCACCCCGCCCGACGAGGGCGTCGTCGAGGTGCTCGGCCAGCGCTGGGACCGGGACGAGCGCGCCCTTCGCGAGCGGCTCGGCATCCAGCTCCAGGAGACGAAGCTCGCCGAGAAGCTCACGGTCGAGGAGACCGTGCGATTGTTCCGCAGCTTCTACGCGCGTGGCCGCGAGGTCGACGAGGTGATCGGCATCGTGCAGCTCGACGAGAAGCGCGGCGCACGCGTGGGGAAGCTGAGCGGCGGGCAGAAGCAGCGGCTCGCGCTGGCCTGTGCGCTCGTCGGCGATCCGGAGCTCCTCTTCCTCGACGAGCCGACGACGGGGCTCGATCCGCAGTCGCGTCGCCAGCTCTGGGACCTCATCACGGAGCTCAAGGCGAGCGGTCGGAGCATCGTGCTGACGACGCACTACATGGACGAGGCGGAACGGCTCTGCGATCGCGTCGCGATCGTCGACCACGGCCGCGTGATCGCGCTCGGGACGCCCCGCGAGCTGATCTCCGGGCTCGGTGCGGAGCACGTCGTGGAGTTCACTGTCACGGGTGGCGCCGACGGCTCGCTCGACGTCTCGGCGCTCGAGCGGCTCGACGGCGTGAAGGGAGCGCGGGTGCACGACGGGCGCTGGTCGCTCGAGGCGGTGGAGCTCGCGCGCGCCGTACCGGCCATCCTCGGCGCACTCGCCGAGCGCGGCCTCCCCCTCGAGGAGCTGGTCACTCATTCGGCCACGCTCGAGGACGTGTTCGTCTCGCTCACCGGGAGGCAGCTTCGCGATGCGTGAGGCCACCAACGCCCGTCTGCCGTGGACGGCCCGATCGCTCGCTCAGCTCACGCTCGTGCGGTTCCGCGAGTTCATCCGCGAGCCGGAGGCGGTGTTCTGGACGTTCTTCTTTCCCGTCGTGCTGGCGATCGGGCTCGGCATCGCGTTCCGCAACAAGCCGGCGGACACCATCACGGTGAGCGTCGTGCGCGGCACGGCGGAGGCGGACACGCTCGCGGCGAGGCTCGCGCGCGCCGGCGGACTGCGCGTGAAGCTGCTCGGCGCCGACGACGCCGCGCGCGCCCTGCGTACCGGTGAGGTGGCACTCGTCGCGACGCCGCGCGGCGCGGCGGCAGTGGAGTACGCGTTCGACGACACCCGTCCCGAGGGACGCACCGCACGCTTTCTCGTCGACGACGCGGTGCAGCGCGCCGCGGGACGACGGGATCCGGTGACCGCCGCCGAGCGTAAGGTGCGCGAGAAGGGCTCGCGCTACATCGACTTCGTGATCCCCGGTCTGCTCGGCATGAACATCATGGCGGGAGGGATCTGGGGACTCGGATTCGCCATCGTCGAAGCGCGCCGGCGCAACCTGCTCAAGCGGCTCGTCTCGACACCGATGTCACGCGCGAACTACCTCGCGTCGTTCCTCTTCTCGCGCTTCGTCTTCCTGCTCGTCGAAGTCGTCGTGATCCTCGGCAGCGCGGTGCTCCTGTTCGGCGTGCCGGTGCGCGGCTCGCTGCTCCAGCTTGCCGCGATCAGCATCGTGTCCGCCCTCGCGTTCGGCGGCGTCGGCCTGCTGATCGCCTCGCGCGCCAAGACGACCGAGGGCGTGTCGGGACTGATGAACCTCGTGATGATGCCGATGTGGGTGCTGTCGGGCGTCTTCTTCTCGTCGACCAACTTCCCCGCGGCCGCCCAGCCGTTCATCCAGGCCCTCCCCCTCACCGCGACGATCAACGCCCTGCGCGGGACGATGCTGCAGGGAATCGGGTGGAGCGGAGTGTCGGTGCCGCTCGCGATCGTGGGGACGTGGGGGGTACTGACCTTCGCGGTGGCGTTGAAGGTGTTCAGGTGGCGCTGAGTTGGCGCGCGCAGGATCCTTCTTTCGGAGGCGTGATGAGCACAGAAGGCGTCATCGAGGGACTTTGGGGGGTTCGGTATCAGGTCACGGATGTGCCGCGCGCGGTCGGCTTCTACACCGACACACTCGGGTTCAGGCTCGATTTCCAGAATCTCCCCGCGTTCGGCCAGGTTTCCATCGATAACCTCAAGCTCATACTCAGCGGACCTGGCGCATCCGGCTCTCGGCCGATGCCGGACGGTCGCAACCAGGAGCCGGGTGGATGGAACCGCGTCGTGCTACGCGTGAAGAACTTGCCGGAGACGATCGCCGACCTGACGCGCAAAGGCGTACGATTCCGGAATGAGATGGAGGTCGGACCGGGAGGAAAGCAGATCCAGATTGAAGATCCGGATGGGAATCCCGTCGAGCTGTTCGAGCCCGCTGGCCGGTAGCGCCGTTCGAGGCTCGGCCTTCGACCGGACGGCGTAGTTCAGTGCTTTCGCTTCCGCGGTATCTCCATCTCCGACGTCTCGTAGACGTGCACGTGATGTCCGCTCAGGACGTCGGCGGTGCGCTGCGCGATGCGTCGGCGGCGGCGCATGAAGAACAGCGTGGCGATCAGCACGATCGCGATGAAGCCGAGCCGGACGTCGTAGCGGGTCGTGAAGCCGAGCAGGCGCAGCGCCTCTCCGCCCGCCTTCCAGCCAAGGAAGAAGAACAGAGCGCTCCACACCCAGCAGCTGATCCCGCTCGCGACGACGTACACCGGAAACGCGACGCGCGCCGCACCGCAGGCGATCGGAACCGGTAGCCGCAGCCCGTAGGCGAACCGCACCATGAGCGAGGAGCGCCACGGGTTGCGCTGCACCAGCGCGAGCGCGGCGTCGAGCAGGCGCTGCCAGGAAGGAAACCGCTTTCGCACCCATTCGATCCGCCACCGGCCGAGAAAGTACAGGCCGATCGACGGGATCCAGGTGCCGACCGCGACGGCAGTGATGACCCCGATCAGGCCGAGCCGGCGGTTGCTGGCCGCGATGCCGCCGAAGATCGGGTTCGCCTCCTCGAATACGATGCTCGTGATGCCGAGCACGACGTATTTCCACAGCCGGTGGATGGGGGAGACATACTCGGCGTACGAGCTGGCCGAGGCGGCGGCTTGCACGAGCATGTCCAGGATATGAGCACCCCTCCGGCCAGCGTGAACCGGGAATTTATCGACGGGGCCGCGTGCCGCGAACCAATCGAGCGGGGCGGTGTGCAACAATGGCGCGCCGACGCGGCGCGACGACTCCCATCCCAGGACGATGCGACTTCTGCTTCCACTCTCGCTCGCCGCCGGCCTCGCGTCCTTCGGGCCATCGCCCGAGGCGAACGCGCCTATGCGCGACCCGGACGCCGGGCGCGCCTGGGTCGACACGGCGCGCGCGGACGCCGACACGTCGCCCACGCCGGGAGATACCGTGCGCGCTCGCGCCGACACGGTGGGCGAGTACCGCGGCCTCTACGAGACCGGCTTCGAGGTGAGCTGGTTCCACCCGTGCGGCGCGCCGACTGGCGATGACAGCTGGTGGGTGACGCTCTCGAACGACGCACTGCGCCAGCGCGACAGCCTGACCAGGACGCTCACCGGTCAGCCGCGCGTGCTCTACGTGCGGTGGCGCGGCACCGTCAGTCCGAAGATGCCAGCCGGCGCGGGCCACATGGGGCGCGGCTCGCGCTACATGCTCGTCACCGAAGTGCTGCAGCTGCGCGCGTCCGACGAGGCGGGCTGCACCTCGACGTGAGCGCGCTTTCGACCGGAGTGCGCCGCTGATATCGTACGCGGTCTCACCTCGGCTCGAGCCATGACTCCCATTCCTTCAGGCAGCAAGCTCGCGTCGCTCGAGCAGGTCTACGTCGCCGACCGCGCTGCGTGGCGGCAGTGGCTGGCGGCGAATCACGCCGCGTCGCCCGGGATCTGGCTCGTGTTCGACAAGAAGTCGAGCCGCGCGGATCGACTGAAGTACGTCGATGCGGTGGAGGAGGCACTGTGCTTCGGCTGGATCGACAGCACCGTGCGCACGCTGGACGACGCGCGCTACGTGCAGCTCATGGCGCCGCGGAAGCCGAAGAGCACCTGGGCGGCGACGAACAAGGCGCGCGTCGAGCGCCTGACCGCCGAAGGGCTGATGGCCGAAGCGGGGCTCGCATCGGTCGAGCGCGCGAAGGCGAACGGGTCGTGGTCGAGCCTCGACGCCGTGGAGGCGTTCGTCATGCCCGCCGACCTCGCGAAAGCGCTGCGGGCATTGCCGGACGCGGCGAAGAACTTTGCCGCCATCGCCCCCTCGCGGCGCAAGGCGTTTCTGCACTGGATCAGCCAGGCCGTCCGCGCCGAGACGCGCGCTCATCGTGTGGCTCATGTGGTGCAGCTCGCTGCGTCGAACCTGAAATCGCGACACCTCCTGCCGGCCGCGATGCCGGCGAAGCCCGGAACGAAAGCGAAGTCGAAGTCACCCGCCGCGAAGCGTGCAGGATCGGCGAAGTCGGCGAAGGCGAAGTCCCCGAAGTCCCCGAAGTCCCCGAAGTCCCCGAAGTCCCCGAAGTCCCC
>CAMLHT010000173.1 GCA_946479895.1 uncultured Gemmatimonadota bacterium
GATGTTCCCCAATGCCACCGATCCGAAGGCAGTGCTGAGGCGGTGCCGGTAGCACCCGGCGTCGTGCGCAGGTAAAGAGGAGTTGATGCGCGGATCAGCGTGATCCGCGCATCAACCCCTCTCTGCCACCGACTGGCACTCTCATGGCTTGCGGATCGGTACAACGACATCCACCCCGCCGACCCACTTCGCGATCCTTCCCCGATCTCCCACGGCGAATCCCGCCTCTCGGCTGGCGAACGACACGGCGTTGTAGCCGAGCGAATCGGCCATCGTCCACGACTGGCCGCCATCCGTAGACAGCGCGGTACCGACGAGTCCAACGGCAACCAGCGAGCGTGAAGCGGTACCGGGGACGTAGGTGACCGCCGAGAGATATCCTGGTGGTGTGGTTCCCGACGCGGCCTTCCACGTCGCGCCGCCATCCTCGGTCAGCGCGACGTTGACGTAGGCCTGGCGCGGCTGGCTGTAGTTCCCGCCGACGATGATGCCGTGCAGCGCGTCGGCGAACGCCACCGAGAACGCGCCCGCGGCGCCGCCGTCGCCCGAATGCACCGGCGTCTCGGCCACCTGCCAGGTGCGGCCGCGATCGGTCGAGCGGAAGACACGGGAGACGGCCGCGCCACCGGTGGCGATCCAGGCATTCGACGAGCCCTGGACGGTGAGGCAGGTGCCGCTCGCCGCGAACGCTGCTTCCCCGGGCAGCATCGGGGGCAGGCCGGCCGGATCGACACGCGACCACGTCGCGCCGGCGTCGCTGGTGACGAGCAGGAACAACTTCCCGTCGACCGGATCGCTCATCACGATGCCGTTGCGATCGTCCCAGAAGGAGATCGCGTCGAAGAACACGCCTTTCTGCGTCGTGGTGAAGACCGTCGTCCACGTCGCGCCGCCGTCGCTTGTGCGCAGGATGTTCGCCTGGCCCTTCTCGGCTTCGCCGGCGGAGATGGCGACGGCGGTCCTGTCGTCGAACGCGTGGATGTCGCGCAGGTCGAGCGAGTCCCGGCCGGCGATCGAATCGAGCTTCCACGTCGCGCCGCCGTCGGTGGTACGGAGGAAGGTCGCGCGGGAGCCGCTGACCCACGCCGTCCTGGCGTTCACGACGCTCAGGCCGCGGAACGACGCCCGCGTACCCGTCGGCTGGATCTCCCAGCCGGCGGCCAGGACGAGAAGGGTCATGCCCGCGAGCGCGACGTATTTCATGTTCAGCCCCACCAGAGGGAAATGGCGATGATGCCGTAGAGCCCGATCAGCGTGACGCCCTCGAGCCAGATCGTCTCGCCATCGGCGACGATGACGGCGATGATGAGCGTCGTGAGCAGCAGGCCGACCACCAGCAGCGGCGGGATGATCAGCGTCAGGACCGGGCCGCCGAGGAAGAAGGAGATGAGCACCAGGACCGGAACGACGGCGAGCGCGATCTGCAGCGAGCTGCTGAGAATGACGCTGACCGCGTAGTCCATCTTGTTCTTCACGGCGAGCTGGATGCCGACGACGTTCTCGACCGCGTTCCCGGCGATCGCGACGATCACGAACCCGGCGAACGCCTCGGAGATGCCCAGCGCGTGCATCGTCGGCTCGAGCGCGGCGACGAACCACTCGGAGACGAACGCGGCCGCCACGCCGCAGGCGGCGAGGATGCCGAAGGCCATTCCCTTCGACCAGATGTTCCCGTGCGCGGCTTCGGCGGCGGCCGCCGCCCTCGTCTCCGTCGTTGGCTTGGTGCCCGGCTCTCCAGTCTTCAGGGAGTACGGAATCGTGCAGATGAAGACGAGGAGCAGCAGGCCGGCGGTGATGCCGGAAAGGGTGTCGGCGTGCTGGTCGGCCGGCGTGTGGAGGTGGTGCACGAGGGTCGGGACCACCATCGCCGAGACCGCGAGCAGCAGCATCGAGGAGGTGAGTCGCGCCGACTCGGAGTGGAACGACTGCTTGCCGTGCTTCAGGCCGCCGAGGAGGATCGCCAGTCCGAAGACGAGCAGGGAGTTGGCGAGGATCGATCCGATCAGTGCCGCGCGCACGACTTCGACCAGTCCGGCGCGAAGCGCGAAGATGCAGACGAAGAGCTCCGGCAGGTTGCCGACGGCGGACTGCAGCACTCCCGTCGCGCCCGCGCTCATGTGGTGGCCGAGGTGCTCCGTCGAATGGCCGATGATGGTCGCGAGGAGCGCGAGGGCCACGCCGGCGAAGGCGAACTGCAGCCCGGTCGGCGCATGCAGCAGGTGCGACGCGGCGGCGGCAGCGACGGCGGCCCCCGCGAACGAGAGCGTGCGGATGTCGGATTTCGTCACGGCGTGATTCTAGGGGGTCCGTCGCGGAGTGGATAGGGCGATGAGCCGCGCTCCCGGTGATTCCCGGATCCCGGCGCCAGCCACGTGGACCAGCTGCGGCGCAGACGACACAGGCACACGCAGACGACGCAGATGAAACCCTTGCTCATGACTGAACAAGGCGATGACGAAAAACCTCTCTGCGTCGTCCGTTCAGTCTGCGTCGCCTGTGTCGCAGTGCTTTTCATTGGCCGCCAGATAGTCGCTAATCTTCCCGGATGATGGAGATCACCGTGGACGACATTCTCGCGGCGCGCGAACGGATCGCGGGCAAGGTGCACCGTACGCCGCTGATGTCGGCCAGCCGGCTTGGCGCGCCCCACGGCGTCTCGCTCCAGCTGAAGTGCGAGACCTTCCAGAAGACCGGCTCGTTCAAGGTGCGCGGCGCCCTGAATGCGACCATGCTCCTGACTCCCGACGAGCGCCGGCGCGGCGTCATCACGGTCTCGGCGGGCAACCACGCCCAGGCGGTCGCCTATGCCGCGGCGCAGGCGGGGGTGAAGGCGACGGTGGTGATGTGGAAGCACGCGCCGGCGCTCAAGGTCGCCGCGAGCCGCGGATACGGCGCCGAGGTGGTGCTGCACGGGGACAGCAGCATGGAGGCGTTCGCGCACGCGCGCGAGCTCGAGCGGGAACGAGGCCTCGTGTTCATCCACCCGTTCGACCAGGTGCCGGTGGCCGCGGGGGCGGGGACCGTCGGGCTCGAGATCCTGGAGGATGCCGGGAAGATCGACGTCCTGGTCGTCTCCATCGGCGGCGGCGGGCTCATCTCCGGGATCGCGACCGTGGTGCGCGCGCGGTCGCCGAAGACGCGCATCATCGGCGTCGAGCCGGTCGGCGCCGCGGTGATGCGGCAGAGCCTCGACGCCGGAAAGCCGCTGCGCCTCGACCGCATCGACACCATCGCCGACGGTCTCTCGGCCCCGATGGCCGGGGAGCTCACGTTTCCGGCGATTCAGCGGCTGGTGGACGACGTCGTGCTCGTCTCGGACGACGAGATTCGCCACGCGATGCGGGACGTGCTCACGTCGGCGAAGCTGGTGACGGAGCCGGCGGCGGCGGCGGCCATGGCGGCCATCACCGCGGGACGCGTGGGTGCCCGGCGAGGAGACGCAGTCGTCGCCGTCATGAGCGGCGGCAACGTGGACCTCACGCGACTGGCCGAGGCCGTGGACGTCCCGTCACGCTGAATCGTTGACGGTCGACCAGGCGCTCCGCTTCCCGCGCGTCGTCAGCTCCGGACCCGCTTTCCCTCGCCGGTGAACGACCGGTAGCACGCCCACAGCCAGACGGCGCCGACGATCAACCCGCCGATGACGTCGGTCGGCCAGTGCACGGCCAGGTAGATGCGCGAGTAGGCCGAGCCGGACGCGACGATGGCGGCGACCAGGTAGGGCCACTTCCAGCCGCGCTCGCGGTGCAGCATGATCGCGAGGGTGAACAGCACCGAGATGCTGGCGATCGCGTGGCCGCTGGGGAACGACGTCCAGCCGAACCAGCCGCGCTTGGGGAAGAGGTCGGGCCGCACGCGGTCGAACGACGCCTTGAGTGACGGATTCAGCGCCCAGGAGCCGAGCTGAACGACCATGAGCCACATGGCGAGGTCCACGCGGCGCTTCTTCACCCACAGCCAGATGACGATGCACCCGATGACCGGCATCAGCGAGATGTTCGTGCCGAACCACGGAAACACGAGCATCGCGAAGTCGAGCGGCGCGGGAAGCGGCGGGTGGACGGCGTACAGCAGGTCGCGCTCCCACGCGAGACCCTGGCTCCAGTCCCCCTGCGACCGCACGACCAGCGCGAAGAGGACGCCGGCGATGTAGGCGGCGGCAAATCCGGCGACGATGATCGGCCAGCGCTGCCGGTACCACGGACGATCTCTTTCAAGGATCAATCGGATATTCCTCGGCCCTGGACGACCATCATCGTCCCGGTCATGGTCGCCACGAGCTTCTCCCCGTCCGCGCGCACCGCATGGACCGTGGCGTCGCAGACTACGATCGTGCGCCCGGGCTTGATGACCTTCGCCCGGGCGATGAAGCGCCCGCCGTCGGCGGGGGCGAGCATGTTGGTCTTGAACTCGATGCTCAGGACCGCGGCATCGGGCGGCATGATGGAGAGCGCCGCATAGCCGCAGGCGCTGTCGGCGATCGTGGCGATGATCCCCGCGTGGAGGTACCCATGCTGCTGGGTGAGCTTCGGGTCCGGGCCCATCGAGATGGTGGCTTCGCCGCGGCCGACGTGATCGAGCGTCGCGCCGATCGTCGTCATGACCGCCTGCTTCGCGAAGCTGCGCCGGACGCGCCCGGGATCGAACGGGGCTTCAGCTGGCACGGCGGCACTCCGGACAGATGGCGTGGCCGGTGACGTCCGCCATGATCCGTCGTTGCCACGAGCCGTGGAGGTGCCGCGCGCAGAGGATCCGGCGGCAGCGCTCGCAGACGCCGCCCTTGATCAGGTCGAAGAAGGCGCCGCAGACCTCGCAGTCCGTCTTGACCTCGGTGTCGCGAAAGAATCTTGGCCGGTTGAACACGGGTCAATGATACTCCGGGAGGTGACCGGCGTGCCCGGCAATCCGGATCGTCCGCGATGCGGCAAGGCATTACCTTCTTCCTCCCATGTCCGCACAGCCAGGCGACGCAATTGGCGGCCGGTCGATCACGATCGTCGGCGCCGGACGCATGGGCACTGCCCTCGCGGCGGCGCTCCAGGCGCGCGGGACGGCCGTGCACGGACCGCTGGGCCGCAACGACCCCGTCATGGGCGACATCGTCCTCCTCGTCGTTCCCGATCCCGCGATCGCCGGCGCGGCACGGTCGGTCCCGGAAGGATCGCTCATCGGCCACACGGCGGGCGCGTTGACGCTCGAGGTCTTCGGCGCCCGCGAGTGCTTCTCGCTCCACCCGCTCATGACGGCCGGAGACGGGAGGGCCGACTTCGCGGGCGCTTCGGCGGCGATCGCCGGCTCGAGTGGCCGCGCGCTGGAAGTGGCGCGGTCCCTGGCGACGCGGCTCGGCATGACTCCCGTCGAGATCCCGGACGACAAGCGGGTGGCGTATCACGCCGCGGCCTCGATCGCCGCGAACTTTCTCGTGACGCTGGAGACGATGGCGGCCAGGGTCGGGGCGGAGTCTGGTCTCGAGCGGAAGCATCTCATGCCCCTGGCGCGCGCGGCGCTGGAGAACTGGGGCCGCCTCGGGACCGCCGCCCTCACCGGCCCGATCGCCCGCGGAGACGCGGCGACGGTGGCCCGTCACCGGGCGGAGATCGCGAAGGTCGCTCCCGAGTTACTGGCGGCCTGGGAATCGCTTGTGAAGGCCACCGAAGCGATCGCGCATGAGCACGCGCCGCGGTCAGCGGCACCCGACATCCCCGCCCACCACTCCAGCAAATGAACGTCGTTCGCACCATCGCCGAGCTGCGCGCCACGCTCGATCCGCTGCGGCGCGGAGGCCGCACGATCGGCCTCGTCCCGACGATGGGCTTCTTTCATGAAGGTCACCGCTCGCTCATGCAGCGGTCGAAGGCCACCTGCGACGTCACGGTGGTGACGCTGTTCGTGAACCCGACCCAGTTCAACGACCCGAAGGATCTCGAGGTCTATCCGCGCGACGAGGAGAAGGACGTCGCGCTCGCCGAAGGCGCGGGCGTGGACTACCTCTTCGCCCCCGACGCTCGCGAGATGTATCCCGCCGGCCACTCGACCGTAGTCTCGATCCGCGGGATCACCGAGCCGCTCGAGGGCGCAAAGCGGGGCACCGGCCACTTCGACGGGGTGACGACGATCGTCACGAAGCTGTTCAACATCGCCCAGCCGGACGTCGCCTTCTTCGGCCAGAAGGACGCCCAGCAGGCGCTGGTGGTGAAGAAGCTGGTGCGGGACCTCGACATTCCCGTGCGCGTCGAGGTCTGCCCGACGGTGCGCGAAGCGGACGGGCTGGCGATGTCGAGCCGCAACGTCCGCCTGAAGGGGGACGACCGGAAGCGGGCGCTCGCCCTCCGGGCGGGCCTCGAGGCCGCCCGGCGCGCGATTGCCGCCGGCGAACGCCGTGCCAGCGCGGTTGAAGAAGCCGGCCGGAACGCCATGCGCGCGATGGGCGTCGAACCGGAGTATCTCGCCGCCGTGCCGGCGGGTACTCTTCTATCGCAGGGTGACCTGCGCGGCGAAGTTCTCGTCGCCGTCGCGGCGCGGGTCGGCGACGTTCGCCTCATCGACAACGAGATCGTGGACATCCGATGACCACCGCAGTCGCAGGGATGACGATCGAGGAGCTGACGCGGCTGAAGGAGCGCGGGCAGCCGATCGTGATGGTGACCGCGTTCGACTATCCGTCGGGCCGGGTCGCCGAGCGCGCCGGCGTGGACATCGTGCTCGTCGGCGATTCGGCCGGCATGACCATGCTCGGCTACCCGTCCACGCGGGAGGTGTCGCTCGACGAGATGCTGATGCTCACGCGCGCGGTGCGGAGAGGGGTCACGCACCCGCTGCTGATCGGAGACATGCCGTTCGGGACCTACGAGAGCTCGGACGACATTGCGGTCGCGTCGGCGCGGAAGTTCGCCGAGGCCGGATGCGCCGGCGTGAAGATCGAGGGCGCGGGCCCCATCCTGTCACGCGTGCGCGCGATCACGAACGCGGGGATCCCGGTCATGGGCCACGTCGGGCTCAAGCCCCAGGGCGTCACCAACGCCGAGGAGTACCGCGCCCGCGGACGGACGGCGGACGAGGCCATCGCGATCGTCGAGGACGCCGTCGCGCTCGAGCGGGCCGGCGCGTTCTCCATCGTCGTGGAGGCCGTCGCGTCACCCGTCGCCGACGAGCTGATGAAGCGGGTGGACATCCCCGTCATCGGCATCGGCGCCGGTCCCGCACCCGACGGACAGGTGCTCGTCTTCCACGACCTCACGGGCTGGACGGAGTCGCGGCCCGCCAGGTTCGTGAAGAAGTACGCGGCGGTCGGTGACCTGATGGTGGATGCCGTGGCCAGCTATGCGGCGGACGTGCGGCATCACCGGTATCCCGCGCCCGAGCACATGTATGCGATGGCGGCGGACGAGCTCGCGCGCTTCAGGGAGCGGACGGGCCGGTAGGTCCTCGCGCCATGATGCCGCGAACCGTGGGACGGATGGCGATCGTGGCAGCATTGCTCGGACTGCCCGCCGCCCGCCTCCGCTCGCAGACGTCCGACGTCGCCCGCGGCATCGAGGCGCTGGCGCGTCGGGACATCGCCGGGGCCGAGCGTCTCTTCCGCCTGGCCAGCCGGAACGAGATCCCCACTCTTCGCGCCGCGGCGGACCAGTGGCGGGCCCGCCTCGCCTGGCAGATCCGTGGCGATACGGCCACCGCTCGCGCGCTCGCCGAGCAGGCGCTGGCGCAGGCAAGCGACAGCACGTCGGCGTTTCTCGAGCTGGCGCGGCTCGAGGGATTCGCGCACCGCCATTCCGCCGGCGTAGAGATGGCGCATCGCGCGCTCACGTCGTCGGGCGACGCCGAGCGTCGCGGCGCGGCGGCGCAGATGCTGGTGAGCATCGCGATGGATGGAGCATTCGCTGCCCCGGCCCGAGGCATCAGGGACAGCATTCCCCTCGACCGCGTTGTCGCCGCGCGCGACACGCTGCGGGCGAGGGTTGCCCGCTATCCGGGCCGCACCATCGATGCGCTCGCCCTCGTGCGCGCCGCGATCCTGACCGGGAGCCTGCCGGACGCCGACGTGGGGCTGGCGTCGTACTTCCTGCTGAGCGAGCCGGCACTGCCGCCGCTGGAGGCATCGGCCGACTGGATGTCGCTCGCCGGGACTCTCGCCGACCGGAGGCTGTTCGAGGAATCGGAGCTTGCCGTTCGCCTTCGCCCGGTGAACGCGCCCGTCTCCGCGCGACTGCGGGACGTCGGA
>CAMLHT010000174.1 GCA_946479895.1 uncultured Gemmatimonadota bacterium
CCGGCTCGTTGCCCTCGCCGCCAGCCTCGTCGCCCTCGGCTCCGCTTACGCCCAGCCGTCCGCGAAGGCCGGCCCCGTCTTCGTGAACGGCATGGCGCAGATCGTCCCCGCCTTCGAGGACTCGACCCGGTGGATCCGCCAGGATCTCTGGGTGGAGACGAAGTTCGATTCGGATCGCGACGGGCGGAACGACCGCGTGCACGTCGACGTCACGCGCCCGGGCCAGACGGAAACGGAGGGACTCAGGGTCCCCGTGCTGTACGGATCCAGCCCGTATTTCGCCGGCACCTCGCCTGATTTCGTCGGCTGGGACGTCCGGCAGGAGCTCGGCGCCGAGCCGAAGGCGCGCGGCCACATGACGTCGCCGCCGTACAAGGGAGACAACACGAGGATCTCGAACGCGCTCGTGTTCGAGTGGGTCCGGCGCGGATTCGCCGTCGTGCACTCCGAGGCGCCAGGCACGGGCCGCTCACAGGGCTGCCCCACGGTCGGTGACGTGCCCGAGCGCACCGCCATGAAGTACGTGATCGACTGGCTCAACGGCCGCGCGAAGGGATACACCGCGCCGGTCGGCGGCACCGAGGTCAGCGCGACCTCGTGGTCGACGGGGAAGGTGGGGATGATCGGGACATCGTATGAAGGCACGCTGCCGCTGGCCGCGGCGACGACCGGTGTGGAAGGACTCGAGGTCGTCGTGCCCGTCTCGCCGAACACGTCCTACTACCACTATTACCGCTCCAATGGCCTCGTCCGCTCCCCCGGCGGCTACCTCGGCGAGGACGTCGACGTGCTCTACGACTTCGTGGCGAGCGGTGACACGCTGGGTCGCGCGAAGTGCGAGTCCGTCTGGAAGAACGGCATCTTCGCCGGGCGCGCGGGCCAGGATCGCATGAGCGGCGACTACAACGACTTCTGGGCCGCGCGCGACCTCCTGCCGCAGGTGAAGAACATCAAGGCGGCGGTGCTGCTCGCGCACGGGCTCAACGACTACAACGTGATGCCCGATCACAGCACGCGCATCTACGACGAGATGAAGGCCAACGGCCAGCGCGTCGCGCTCTACCTGCACCAGGGCGGACACGGAGGCAACCCGCCGGCCGACATGCTGAACCGCTGGTTCACGCACTACCTCTACGGCATCGACAACGGCGTCGAGAAGGATCCGCCGGTCTGGATCGTCCACGACCAGAACGCGCAGGCGCCCGTGAACAGCAGCGCCACCGTCGCGGCGGCCGCGCAGGGCCGTGGCCGCGGGCGCGCGATCGTCGCGCCGACTCCGTACGCTTCGTTCCCGGTGCCGGGTGCCGCGCCGGTCACGCTCTATCCCACCGCGGGTGGCAACGCGGTCGCCACGCTCGCGACGACGGCGGCGCGCGGCACCGACCGGCTGGTGGACGACGTCGCGTTGAGTGGAAGCGCGAATGCCAGCGCCACGGAATCGCGGAATCGCCTGCTGTACGCGACGCCCGAGCTCACGGACACGATTCACGTCTCCGGTGCTGCCCGCGTCAGGCTGCGCATCTCCGCGAACAGGCCGGCGGCGAATCTCAGCGTCTGGCTCGTGATGCTCCCGTACGACTCCACGCGCACCGGCTCGTCGAGCCACGCCGGACTCGTCGCCCGGGGCTGGGCCGACATCCAGAACTACAAGTCACTCACGAAGGGCGGCGACTACGACTCGAAGACGCCGGGCGAGCCGCTCGTTCCCGGCCGGTTCTACGACGTGACCTTCGACCTCCAGCCCACCGATGAGTTCATTCCGGCCGGACGGAAGCTGGCGCTGATGATCATGTCGAGCGACCAGCAGTTCACGCTGTGGCCGCAGGCCGGGACCGAGCTGACGGTCGATCTTGCGGGGTCGTCGATCGCGATTCCCGTAGTCGGCGGGAGCGCGGCCCTGAAGAAGGCCGGCGTCCGGTAGGTCGGGAGGAACCTGGGAGCCAGGGGAAGCGTGTCACGCTTCGTCTGGCTCCCCGTTCATTTCCGGCCCGCGCAGTCCCCCCAGAAGATCCCGCATCCACCCGCCCAGCACTGCCGCGCTCCACCCGAGTATTCCCGGGAACACCACGGTCAGCCCCGTCACCACGATCGCGGGAAAGCCCAGCACTCCCGACAGCAACACGACGAGCCTCCCGAAGGCCTCTCCCCCAACGATCGCGTCGGCCCCGAGAAGCACCAGCCACGCGACCGACGCCGCCAGTGCGATCCAGCTCGGCCGCAGCCGCGTGAACCCCGCGACGAGGGCGACGATCGGCACCGTCCACCATCCTCCGATCCACGTCGTCGCCATGAAGGTTGCGGCGAGGGCGATGAACACGGCGATCCGGCGCGCGCTCATCGCCGCCCCGTGAGCGTGAGGGTCGACATCGTCTGCCCGGCGGTGAGCTCGTCCGCTGTCCGCGGAAAGCGCGCCGCCTCGAGCTCCCCGCGCGACCACATGTCCATGCGATCGCGGTACCGCGTGCTCAGCGGATTCCCGGACTGCCCGCCCGGATAGGTCGTCCACGCCTGGATCCGCGGGCCGAGATCCACCACCATCCGCCAGCTCGGTCCGTGCGTCCCCGTTCCCGACGACGGCGCGAGCGTGCCCGGCCCGCCCTGTACCGGAACGTTCAGGGCCGAGAGCGCGGGAAGCCTGAGCAGGTGATTGACGTTCGCGAACCGCGCGTGATCCCAGCGCCATTCATCCGAGTCCGGACCGCCGCGCTTCGCGACCACACGGTCGAGCGCCGTGACCAGCGCCTGCGCGAGGACGTCGTCCCGCGTCTCGCGCTCCGGCGTCCGCCGGTCGTCCCACCACACGCTTGCCGAATCGGACATCAACTGGAGCAGCACCGCGCTCGGCGGAGTCGCGACGCGGCGCGCGCGGCTGCCATTGCCGGCGAGCAGCTCGTCCCAGGTACGGGCGACGACGTCGAGCATCGTTTCCTCGAACAGCACGGCGCGCCGGTTCTCCTTCGTGTACCGGCGATCCCACTCGGCCAGCAGCGCGGTGGCCCGCGCGAGCTTCGCGCTGTCGGTGCCCGCGCCGCGCCGCCGCAGCACGTTGCGGCCCGCGGCGAGGATCCTGGCGACGAACAGGTCGGCCCGCGCGCTCGCCGGATCGGTCTGGAACGCGCGCATCTCGTCGACGGTCACCGAGGAATCGGCGCGCAGGATCTGGTTGATGCGCAGCGCCCGCCACGGGTCGAAGCTTCCGCCCCACCAGTACGCGGAGGTGGACGGATCGATCGGCTGCTGATTCGCGGAGGCGACGAAGGCCTGCGGCGGATCGAAGGACTGCGGGTAGGCCGCGAGCGGGACGTTGCCGCGCCAGTCGTTGCCCGCCGTTCCACCGTCACGAATCGTGTCGCCCGCGCCGTTGCCGGCGCGAATCGGAAAGCGGCCCGTCGACCGGAGCGCGATGTGCCCGCCGCGATCCGCCGCGAGGAAGTTCTGCGCCGGCGCCGTGTAATCGCGCCCGATGCGCGCCTGGAGCTCGCTCACGCTCGTGGCGCGCTGGACCCCGAGCAGCGCCGCGGGCTCCGTGCCCCCCTCGAGCACCGTCCAGCGCATGGAGATCCACCGACCGCCGATCCGCTTGAGCGGACCGCGGTACGTGGAGTACATCGTGTCGCTGGCGACGACGCTCCCGCTGCCGTCGCGATACGTCTCGACTCGCGGCGTCACCTTCCGCCAGCTCCCGTCCACCAGGTGACGCGCGGGATGGAGCGTGTCGTCCACCTGCTCGGTGAAGAAGTCGAGCACGTCCGTGCCGGTGTTCGTCATGGTCCAGGCGACGTCGCGATTGAACCCGATGACGATGAAGGGGGCGCCGGGAATGGTGACGCCGTAGACGTCGAGCGTGCCCGGCACCACCAGGTGCGCCTCGTACCATATGGAAGGCAGCGTGAGATCGAGGTGCGGGTCGCCGGCGAGGAGCGCGTGCCCGTTCGCCGACCGCCGCGGCGACACCGCCCAGTTGTTGCTCGCGAACACCGTCGCCTCGCCCGCGTCGGCCGCGCGCTGATGAGCGCCGGACGGGAGGAACGCATCGCGCGCCGCCGCGAGCAGGTTGGCGGCCGGCTCCGGCGCGCCGGGCGATGGCAGGGGTCTCGTCTCGAATCGCGGTGCGCCCGTTCCGTTCGGCTGGATCGGCTCCTGGATCGGCGCGGTGTTCGGGAATAGTGCGTTCGCGGCCGCAGTGCCGACGCGACTTGCCGCCGCGTACCGGTCGCCTTCGGCGTCGCCGTACGCGAGGGTCCAGCCCATTCTCCCGAGGAGCAGGTACGAGCTCACCACGTCCCACCGCTCGGGCCGCGTGCCCGTCAGGCGGAACTCGATCGGCAGCGCGCTCGCCGGCATCGATTCGATGAAAGCGTTCACGCCGTCGGCATATGCCGCTGCTGCCGCGGTGAACTCCGGCCCGCCGCGGGCGCCGTCGGCGAGCTGGCGCGCCACCGCCGTGAGCCCGAGCCCGCGCATCTCGCGATCGAGCGGCAGCGCGCGCGGCCCGGCGATCTCCGTCAGCCTCCCGGCCGCGGCGAGCGTCTGGAGGTACATCTGGAACAGGCGGTCGCGCGCGACCACGTAGCCCAGCGCCCGGTAGGCGTCCGCCTCGGTGGTCGCGAAGATGTGCGGCACCGCGCGGTCGTCGTACACCACCTTCACGGCGGCCGAGAGGCCCGGGATGCGTGCGTCCGCCGACGCCGGCATCGACGCGCTGCGACTCATCGACCACACGCCATGCGCGGGGTCGAGGAAGGGGCCGAGGGCCGGCGCCGGTCCGATCCGGCGCGCGCCGACCCAGCAGGCGGCGGCGAGGACGACCAGGGCGACGGCGTGGCGGGGGCGGAAGGGCATTCGAGCGGGATTGTACGGAAAGAGAATGGGAAGGGGAATGGGCCGTGGGAGTGGGAGTGGGAGTGGGAGTGGGAGTCGGAGGCGATGTCCTTCCGGGGCTGTTCGAGGTCCCCGGTGAATGCTTCCGGCGCGAGGGCAGGTCGGGAGTGGTTGCGCGGACAGCGGGTATCCAGCTTTGGATAATCGTTACGTCCTTGAGAGATTCCTCATGCGACGGAGAACGATTATCCAATGCTGGATACCGCGCATCCGCGCAACCCTCCCGACCTCCCCTCCATCCGAAGTCACCGCCGGCCGCTGCACCCCCTATCTTGCTATCCCACGATCCCCACGATCCCATGTCCGCAGACGAACGCTGGATGCGCGAGGCCATGGCGCTGGCGACTGAGGCCGCCGCCTCCGGAGACGTTCCGGTCGGCGCCCTCATCGTGCGCGATGGCGTCGTCGTGTCCTCCGCCGCCAACCGCACCGTCCGCGACCAGGATCCCACCGGCCACGCCGAGCTGATCGCCATACGTGAGGCGGCGCGCGCGCTCGGCGACTGGCGGCTCGCGGGCTGCACTCTCTACGTCACCCTCGAGCCGTGCGCGATGTGCGCCGGCGCCATCGTCCTCTCGCGCCTCGATCGCGTCGTCTTCGGCGCCTTCGACGACAAGGCGGGCATGGCCGGCTCGGTCGGCGACCTGCTGCGCCACCCCAGGCTCAATCATCGCCCGCAGGTCCAGGCCGGCGTTCTCGCCGCCGAGACCGGGCAGGTGCTCGCCGACTTCTTCCGCGCGAGGCGCTGAAGAAACCTTCCGGCCCCCGCGGCCGTCCAAGGTCCTGTGGCTCGAGCCACCTCATTTCACCCACCGCATCTTCCCCGATGATGACTCGCCTCCGGTCTTTTGCCGCCGCGACTGCCGCGCTCGCCGTCTTCACCCTCCCACTGCGGGCGCAGGTGTCGCCCGGACGCGCGGCGCTCGAGCGCATGCAGGCCGCGTATGCCGGCAAGTGGTACCGGACGCTCACCTTCGTCCAGAAGACGACCATCTATCGCCCCGGCGCGCCGGAGCGCGTCTCCATCTGGCATGAGAGCCTGCGCTACACGCCGCAATCGGGCGTGCAGCTCCGCATCGACAACGGGGAGCTCGAGGCGGGGAACGGGTCGCTGTCGACGACCGATTCCACCTGGATCGTGCGGGCGGGGAAGGTCGCGCAGGTCCGGACGCCGGGGAATCCGTTTCTCGTCTGGATCGAGGGCGTGTACGTGCAGCCGATGGAGGAGACCGAACGCGTGGTGAAGGCCATGGGCGTCGACCTGCACCGCATCCGGCGCGGCACCTGGCGGAACCGCCCCGTCACCGTGATCGGCGCCGCGACGCCGGGCGACACGACGAGCAGCCAGGCGTGGATCGACGACGAGCGACAGGTCATCGTACGCATGATCGTCGCCGATTCCGTTGCGCCGCTCGACGTGTACCTCGACGACTACGTGCGGGCCGGCGGCGGCTGGCTCGAGACGAAGGTGGACATCTACAGCGGCGGAGTCCTCCGGCAGCGCGAGGAGTACACCGACTACAAGGTCGACGTCGCGCTGCCCGAGGCCCTTTTCGATCCGGCGCAGTGGACGACGGCGCCCCACTGGGGCCGGAAGCCCTAGCTTCAGCGCCCCTTCTGCGCGTTGAGCTCGGCGGGGATCGCCGAGGCCTTCACGTAGTTGTCGAAGAGCCCGAGCCGAAGCTTGCTTTCTCCGCCGAACAGCGCGCGGAACTCGGACAGGTCCACCGCCTTGCGCAGCGCGGGGAGGGAATCGCCGCGAGCGATGCCCGAGGCCACCTGGGCGCGGACGGACTCGAGCAGCCGCGTCACGTCATGGATGTAGGTCGTGTCGCGCAGCAGCGGCCCGTGGCCCGGGAGGACGACGCGCGGCGTCAGCGCGAGCAGGCGGTGCAGGGTCGTCGCGTAGTCGCCTGGATACGAAGTGGTTCCGACGAGTGGCACCGGCCACACCACGAGGTCGCCGGCGGCGATCACCCTCGCGTCGGGGACGTGCACGATCACGTCGCCCCTCGAGTGTCCGCGGCCCAGGTAAAGGACGTCGATCGTGCGTCCGCCGAGGTCGAGGGAGAGGCGGTCGTCGAAGGTCCTCGTCGGATGGACCGCCGTCTCCTCCGATTCCGCCACGAACGACTCGATGTATCGCGCGTAGCTCAGGTGGGCGATGCGCTCATCCTCCTGGAGCGGTCCCCCGATGAGGCTCTGGTTCTTCGCGACGAGGTCGCGGAGGAACTTCGCCGTGCCGAGTCCCGTCTTGCGGAACGAGGAGCGATTGGTGGCGCAGATGCCGTCCATCTCCTCCGCCATCGCCCGCGATGCGACGAAATCCACGCCGGGAAAGGCCTTCGCGTACTCGACGTTGCCCGTGACGTGGTCGTCGTGGCAGTGGGTGTTGACGACGTAGCGGACCGGCTTCGTCGTGATCGAGCGAATGGCGGCGATGACGGCGCGGGTGTCGCTCAGGCTGTTCTGGGCATCGACCACCGCCGCGTATCGGTCGCCGACGATGAGCAGCGAGTTGGACTGCATGCCGTAGGCGACCGGCTCCCGGCGGACGAACGCGACGACCCCGGCCGCCACCGTGTCGGCAGTGAATCCGGAGGGAATCTCCGGCTGACGGGTATCGGCGACGGGGAGGGTGGCGAGGGCGAGCAGGCCGACAATGGGTCTCATGCGGGATGAGACATCGGCTGACTGCCGCCCGGTTGGAGGGACTACCGCGCCGGTGGTCGGCCGATGGCGAAGTTGCGGAAGGTGACCGAGTAGCGGAGGTGCTCGACCGGAGGGATGCTGTGCTCCCATTCCGTTCGCGACGGGCCCCGCATCAGGTACACCGAGCGCGGCTCGGCCATCACCGTCACGCGCTCCCACTGGCCGTCCACCTGGCGCCGGAGGCGGAACGGCGCGGCGGAGAGGAGGGAGACGCCGACCACGTCGCCGAACACGGCCTTGTCCCTGTGCCAGCCGATCGGCGCGCCGACGTCGTACTCGGTTACGAGGGCATGCTGAAGGTCCGCCGGCTGGATCGCGGCGAACGCGGCTGCCTTTTCGCGGAGCGGGAGGAGAAAGTCCGGAATGTCGTCGACCTCGTGGAGCTTCCGGTCGGCGAAGTCGTACTTCCAGCCGAAGGAGACGACGCGGCGCTTCCCGGTGTAGCCGTGGAACTCGAATTCACGGAAGGGAAGCGCGCGGATGTG
>CAMLHT010000175.1 GCA_946479895.1 uncultured Gemmatimonadota bacterium
CGCTCGATCTCGGTGCTCTGATCGGCATGCACGTCGTTGGCGAACTTGAACACGATCTCGTCCTGCGCGGCGCCAGGGGTCTTGAACAGCGAATCCACCATGGCGATCGCGCCCTCGTGGTGCTGGATCATCCACGTGAGGAACAGCCGGTCGAACTCGACGCCGCGGGCCGAGTCGAGCTTTACCATCTGGGCGTCGGTCAGCATGCCGGGCATCGGCATGACGTGCTCCATGCCGCCCATCATCATCTTCATTCCGCGCGGGTCGGGCTCGGGGACCGGCTTGTTCCGCTCGCGCAGCCACTGCTGCATCAGCCCGATCTCGGCCGTCTGGCCCACCGCGATGCGCCGGCAGAAGATCGCCAGCGAGCGATTCGCGTCGTGCGTCGGGCACCACTCCGCCATCTTCACCGCCTGGGCGTGATGGTGGATCATGCCCGACATGAACTCGATGTCGGCGAGGGTGTACGGCCGGCGGATGCTGTCGAGGCGCGCCTGCTCGACGCCGGTCAGCGGGGCCTGGGCAAGGGCGGGGCGGTGCAGGGCAATCGCCGCGACGAGCGGCAGGGCCCGGATCATCGATCGAACGAGTGACATCGCCAATGTTCGTCTGGGAAACATGAAACGTACGGCTCCAACAGGTCCGTCGAAAGCTTCGCCGGCGACGTCGCCCGGACGCTTGACGAGCCACCCAGCCGGTTCGCTGGCCGGGAAGCCGGCTCGGCTTCTCTCTGGTACCTTGAGGCGCATGACCAATCTTCGCTGGCTCAGCCGCCTGATTCTTCCGCTCGCGCTCGCGGCGACCGCGCGCGCGCAGGGCACTTCCGGTCCCGATTCGTTCGGCGTGCTCGCGTCGTTGTTCAGCTACGACGTGACTACCCCGCTGAACGCGCGGTCGATCCAGCGTCTCGACTCGGCGGCCTTCGTTCGCGAGAAGATCGTGTTCGACGGCTGGCGCGGATCGCGCGTGCCCGCGCTGGTCGCGACGCCGAAGGACGGGGCCGCGCGGCATCCGCTCGTCGTACTCGTGGACGGGCTGGGCGGCTGGAAGGAGCGCTGGTGGCAGCCGACGAGCTGGAACCGCGGCCGGATCCTCATCGACAGCCTGCTCGCCGCCGGCTTCGCCGTCGCGATGGCCGATGCCCCAGCCTCGGGTGAGCGGACGTTCGAGAACGACTTCGTGACCGCCGAATCGTTCGTGCGCGACATGCCGCGGTGGCGGGACATGGGGATCCAGACGGCGATCGAGCAGCGCCGGCTCATCGACTACATGGTCGCGAGGCCGGACATCGACTCGACATGCATCGGGATGCTCGGGCTGAGCCATGGAGGCATGATGACCTTCGCGCTGGCCGCCGTGGACGGAAGGGTGCGGGCCGCCGTGGCCGGCCTGACTCCCATGCAGCGGATTCCCGACGTGCTGATGCCGCAGGGCTATGCGGCGCACGTCCGGATTCCCTTCCTGGTGATGGCCGGGACGAGCGACGCCTGGTACGCGCGGGGTCAGGTGGAGGACACGTACCGCATGATCGGGGCGGCTGACAAGCGACTCATATGGTATGAGGTCGGCCATCGCGTGCCCGAGGAGTATGCCGGGGAGGCGACGCGATGGTTCAGGCGGGTCCTGTCGAGGCCGCGATAGAGCCTTTTCGGGCTTTCACCGTACAGTAACCCCTTCCCGGGGGGTACCCGGTGATGTTTCCGGAATGCCTGACAAGAAAGTGGCCGCGACGACGCGGCCTCGACCGCGGCCGGCGGATCTCCGGCAATCGGCGCTCGCGACCTACCGCGAGGGCCTCCCTGGCGGAGCGTGGGAAGCGCCGCCGCCGATTGTCGCCGGCTGCATCTCCGTCGCCACGATCCTCCAGAGTGCGACCCGGGCATCGTCGAAGGCCGCGCGCACGAGGATGATCGAGCGCGCGGCGGCCATTGCCGACGAGTTCCTGACGCCGGCCGAACGCGCCGCCGGCGGCCATTTCGACCGGGTGGGATTCGATTCGCCGGCGCTCAGGATCCGGGCGCTCCTCGAGAAAATGGAGGAGCCGGGAATCAGGCATCGCCGGCTCGAGGATCACGTCCTGCAATCGCTGGGCGACCTGTATCCCCCGTCGACGCTGGACGGCGGAATGATCCTCGGCGCGCGGGCGAGTGTAGCGCGATTTCTCAGCGCGCCGGAGCTCACGCTCGAGCGAGCCCTCGCACTGTTCCGGTCGGCCCGCCGGCAGAAGGACGACGCGCTGCTGGCCAATGCCTGGAACCAGATCGGGGCGTACTTCGAGATCCGCGGGAACCTGCCGCGGACGGAGCGCGCCGTGCGACGCATCGTCAAGTACGCGGAGCGCGCCGGGGATCCCCGCCTGATGACCCAGGGCTTCATTGTCCTCGGAGTCGCCCGCGGGCTGCGGGGTGACTACGAGGAATCGGTGCGTTGCCTCTGGCGGGCATACCGGACCGCCGAACATCCGCGGCTGCGCTCGAGCGCTCTCCTGAACCTCGCCGAGACCCTCTATCGGTCGGGCCACTACCGCGCCGCCCGCGCGGCCCGCGCGGTCATCCTGCAGTCCCGTCCGTCGAACTCCGCCCTCGTCATCTCGCTCGGCGGCTACGCGGTCTGCTGCTCGGCCCTTGGCGACGTCCACGGCGTCGTCTGGGCCGCGAAGCAGCTCGAGGCGATCGCCGTCCGGTATCCGGAAAGTCGCCCGCTGGCGCAGGGACTCCTCGGTGGCGCGGACGCATGCGGCGAGGTCGGCCTGAACGAGCAGGCGCGCGCGTTGTACGAGCGCGGGATGGCCATGGCCGAGGCGCGGGGCTATCACGACCTGCGCTTCCGCCCGGACCCGACGGCTCGCGTCGTGAACCGGATCGAGGTCCAGCAGTTCGAAGGCGAGGCGGGAAGGGCCCGGGACTCCATCGTGCGGATGGCTCCGCACGGAGTCGCCGTCGACTACACGCCGGTGCCCGCCTGACCATGCCCCAGACGACGAAACCGAGACCGATCCTGATCGGATGCCTGGACGAGACGCGCCGCAAGCGCATCGAGTCCGCGCTCTCGGGCGTCGTGCGCATGCACTGGCATGCGTCGTTCGGGGAGCTGAGACAGGCACTCGCGACCTCGACGTCCGCCGCCGTCGTGATGGTTGGCGCTCGTGATGGGGACGGCGTTGCGGCCGGCCCGGTTGCCACGGACATCGCGCGCGAGGCGCCGCGCACGGCGATCATCATGTACGCCAGTCACCACGAGGTCGTCGGCGGGGTGATCGACAGCCCGGCCTTCACGGACCTGATCATCGCCGGCGAGACGGACGGCAAGGTGTTCGTGCTCGACATCGTGCTCAACGCGGTCAAGCGCATGGGTGCCGATCACGTGTCGGCGCACCTGCGCGAAAGACTGTCGCCGGCGCTCGCCACCTTCGCGGACGCGGCGGTCAGGTATCCCTCGTGCGCCACGGTCGAGGCGCTGGCCGAGCGGATCGGCGTGCACCGCCAGACGGCGGCCTCCTGGTGCCGGAAGGAGCGGTTCCTCCGCGCCGAGGAGCTTCTCATCTGGTCGCGACTGCTGCTCGTCGCCGTACTCCTCGAGCAGACGGACCTCCCGGCCGGCACCATTGCCCAGGATCTCGACTTCCCGTCGGCGGTCTCCCTGCGCAACCAGCTCAAGCGGTACACCGGCCTCACCGCGCTCGAGATTCGCGAGGCGGGGCTGGACGCGGTGCTTGCCGTGTTCGATCGCGAAGTGGAGCGCGCGCGAAGCGCGGCCCCGGACGTCGTCCCGGCGGGGGACGACCGCGCCCGCAGGGTCGCCGAGTCTCACTAGATGGAGTGAGCAGGTCCGGATCCCATAGGTGATCTCCGCGCGGCTCTTACGATTTGCCGCGCACGCGCCAGATTGAGGGGACTCACTCCTTCCCCTGACTGGACATGTCGAAACGCATCGCCGTGGCCGCCCTGGTGTTCGTGGGCCTGGCCACCGAGTCCGAGGCGCAGACGCGCCTGCTGCGCACCCCCACCGTCAGCGCGAGGCAGATTGCCTTCGCGTACGCCAACAACATCTGGACGGTCGATCGCGCGGGCGGCAGCGCCCGCCGCATCACGAGCTTCCAGGGCACGACCCAGAACCCGAAGTTCTCGCCCGACGGATCGCTGATCGCCTTCAGCGCCGAATACGGCGGCAACACCGACGTGTACGTCGTGCCGGCCGAAGGCGGACAGCCGAAGCGCCTCACCTGGCACCCCGGCGGCGACATCGTCCAGGGTTGGACGCCCGACGGCAAGGCCGTGATGTTCTCGTCGACCCGCGCCTCGTCGGCGCCGACGGGCACGCCGCGGTTCTGGACGGTGCCGGTGACCGGCGGCGTCGAGGAGCCCATGGCCCTCCCGCGCGCGTATCAGGGCAAGATCTCGCCCGACGGAAAGCGCATCGCCTACCGCATGAACAGCTCGTGGGACGAGGAGCGCCGCAACTACCGCGGCGGGCAGAACAAGCCGATCTGGATCGTCGACCTCAAGACGTTCGACCTCGAGACGCCGCCGCGTGGCAGCGGTGACCCGGTCGTCATGCAGGCCGGCGGCCCCCGCGGCGAGAAGAGCGTCTCGGCGTTCCCCCAGGCCGACAGCAAGGACGTGGACCCGGTGTGGGTCGGTGACGCGGTGTACTTCCTCTCCGACCGCGACGGTGTCTCGAACGTCTGGGCCTACGAGAACAAGAAGCTTCGGCAGGTGACGAAGTACACGGACTTCGACGTGAAGGCGCTCGACGCGAACGCCGGCGCCGTGGTCTACGAGCAGGCGGGATACGTCCACCTGCTCGACCCGAAGAGCGGCGCGGACCGGATCGTCAACATCACGGCCGAGGGCGACTTCCCGTGGATGATGCCGCAGTGGAAGGACGTCTCGTCGCGCATGACGAACCTCGCGCTGTCGGCGACGGGCAAGCGCGCCGCCGTCGAGGCGCGCGGCGAGATCTTCACGATTCCCGCCGAGAAGGGCGACGTCCGCAACATGACGCGGTCGAGCGGCTCGGCCGAGATCGCGCCGGCGTGGTCGCCGGACGGCAAGTCGCTCTCGTATTTCTCCGACAAGTCGGGCGAGTACCGGCTGTACATCGCCGCGCAGGACGGCCTCACGCCGCCGCGCGAGATCGTGCTGCCCGAGCCCAGCCGCTACTTCCAGCCGGCCTGGTCGCCGGACGGGAAGCGGATCGCGTTCCAGGATACGCACTACCGGCTGTGGATGGTGGACGTCGCGACCGGCCAGGCGAAGGTGGCCGACGGCGACCAGTACTACGAGCCCGACCGCTCGATCGCCCCGGCGTGGAGCCCGGACTCGAAGTGGATGGCGTACTCGAAGCAGCTGCCGTCTCACTACCGCGCGATCCACGTCTACAACGTGGAGACGGGCGAGAAGAAGCAGGTGACCGACGGAATGGCCGACGCGACGTCCCCGACCTGGGACGCGAGCGGCCGCTACCTGTGGTTCTTCGCATCGACGAACTACGGCCTCAACTCGTCGCTGCTCGACATGTCGGCGTACGACAAGCCGCAGACGAAGGCGCTGTATCTGACCATCCTGTCGAAGGCCGACTCGTCCCCGGTTCTTCCCGAGAGCGATGAAGAGACAGGGCGGAGGGCGGAGGCCGGAGGCGGGAGGGGCAGGGGCGGAAACGCTCAGCCGGACAGCGCGGCTGGTGAATCACCTGCGCTCCGTCCTCAGCCCGCGCTCCGCCCCGTCACCATCGATTTCGACGGCATCCAGCAGCGCATCATCGCCATCCCGAACGTTCCCGAGCGCGACTACTCGGCGCTGCGGGCGGGTGTCGCGGGCAGCGTGTTCTTCCTCGAGCCCTCGGCGGCCGGTGCCGGTGGCGGCGGGCGTGGCGGCGCCGGTGGCGGCAGCACGATCGTCCGCTACCAGCTCTCGACTCGCCGGGCGGCACCGTTCGTCCAGGGCGCCGCGCAGTACGTGATCAGCGCCGACGGCCGCAAGCTGCTCTACCGCACGGGCGGCCAGAACGCCTCGCTGTTCCTGGTGGACGCCGATCGTCCGGCGGTGCCGCAGGCGGGCGCCGGCCGCATGACGGCCGAGCTGCGCGCGTACATCGATCCGCGGGAGGAGTTCCGGCAGATCTTCAACGAGGGCTGGCGCAACCAGCGCAACAACCTCTACGTGCCGAACCTGCACGGGTCGGACTGGCCGAAGATGAAGGAGATGTACGGCCAGCTCCTGCCGTACGTGAACCATCGCGCCGATCTCAACTACCTGATCGACAACATGGGCGCCGAGATCGCGATCGGGCACTCGTACGTCCGTGGCGGCGACATGCCGGAGGTTCCGAACGCCAACGGCGGCCTGCTCGGCGCCGACTTCGCGATCGACCAGGGGCGTTACCGCATCACGAAGATCTATGAGTCGGAAACGTGGAATCCGGAGCTCCGCGCGCCGCTGGCGGAGCCCGGCCTGAACGTGAAGGCGGGCGACTACGTCGTCGCCATCAACGGCGAGGAGCTGAAGGCGCCGGACAACATCTACCGCCTCCTCGACGGCACGGCGAACCGCCAGACGGTGATCGCGATCAACAGCCGCCCGGTCATGGACGGGGCGCGGAACGTCACGGTGATCCCGGTCGCGAACGAGCAGGGGCTGCGCACGCGCGCGTGGGTCGAGCGCAACCGCCGGCTCGTCGACTCGCTTTCGAACGGCCAGCTGGCCTACGTCTACATCCCGAACACCGGCCAGCCGGGCTACACGAGCTTCAACCGGTACTACTTCGCCCAGCAGGACCGGAAGGGCGCCGTCATCGACGAGCGCTACAACGGCGGCGGCTCGGCGGCCGACTACATCGTCGACCTCCTCGGCCGGGACTTCGACGGCTACTTCAACAACCCCGCCGGCAACCGCGTGCCCTTCACGAGCCCGGCGTCGGGTATCTGGGGTCCGAAGGTCATGATCATCAACGAAATGGCCGGCTCGGGCGGTGACCTGATGCCGTTCATGTTCCGCTACCGGAAGATCGGGCCGCTCGTCGGCACGCGGACGTGGGGCGGACTGGTCGCGACGAGTGACACGCCGCCGTTCGTGGATGGCGGCTCGATGATCGCCCCGCGCTTCGGGTTCTTCAGCCGCGACAACCAGTGGGCGGTCGAGAACGAGGGCGTGGCGCCGGACGTGTACGTCGAGAACACGCCGAAGGAAGTGATCGCCGGCCGCGATCCTCAGCTCGAGCGGGCGGTGCAGGAAGGCCTGCGACTGCTGAAGGAGAAGCCGGTCAGCCGCGCGACGACGGAACCGGCGTATCCGACGTGGGGCAGGCGGGTGAAGCCGCCGACCGAGTGAGTCGGTGAGTCCGTGAAACGGAAACGGCGCCAGTCGGGATGACTGGCGCCGTTTTCATTGTTTCACCTCGGCCGATTACTTGCCGCCGAAGTTCAGGAAGGCCATGATGCCGAACACCGCGTCGGGGCCGTTGGTGAGCGGGCCGCTGTCGGTGAGGGGCAGCGTCAGGTACGGACGGATCGTCCACTGCTTGTTGAGGACGAAGCCCGCGCCGCCCTGGAGGGTCAGGTTCATGTCGTCGACCGGGCCGTAGTCGTCACGGCTCAGGAAGGCGCCGCCGTAGGGAATCAGGTTGAAGCTCGTCTGCGCGAAGTTCTTGCCGAGCGTGATCCCGAAGCCGAAGGCGTTCGTCGAGTTCTCGCCGAACTGGATGTATCCCTGCGGGCACATCTCGAGCGTCTTCTTCGCGTCGACCATCATCGGCTTGCCGAGGAAGCCGCCGAAGACCGTCGAGCCGTCGGCGACGCCGGACGGATCGATGATCGCGATCGTCGCGCCGCCATAGAGGCCGGTGCGGGCGCTGACGGCGAACTCACCGTCGAAGACCGTCGCGCCGTCGGGCATCCGGACGCCGGCGCCGACGCGCATGTTGCCGGCCGAAAACGGCGCGATGCCGTTGCAGACCTGGGCGGACAGGTTCGAGGCCGCGACAATGATCGCGGCGAGGCCAACGAGGCTGCTCGTTGTAAGTCTCTTCA
>CAMLHT010000176.1 GCA_946479895.1 uncultured Gemmatimonadota bacterium
CTTCGAGGGCACTCTCCAGGCACGGTCCGCCCAGTATTCGCGCGGAACCGAACCCAGGAAACGGAAACCCCGAACCACTCAAGGAAAAGAGGTTGATGCGTCAGTCTTCTGCCGTTCCGTTCAGCGCGAAAAGGGGCGAACCTGGCAGGGGGATGAGCCAGTAACGCCTCGAGGGCGCTCTCCAGGTACGGTCCATCGCCCTATGCTCGGGATGACAGCGCGGCCTCGAGGATGAGCGACCACGCGCGCCGGACGTCTGCCGGCTCCGTGCGAAGGTTGCCGATCGAGAGACGGATCGCATAGCGGCCGTCCACCTTCGTGTGGGACAGGAAGACTTCGCCGCCCTCGTTGACCCGATGCATCACCTTCTCCGTCAGGGCATCCGCGGCGGCGTCACCGAGAGACTCCGGCTGGAAGCGGAAGACCACGAGCCCGAAGTGCACCGGCGCCACCACCTTCCAGCCGGGCGTCGCGTCAATCGTGCGAGCCAGATCGGCTGCCATACCGCAGTGCTCGCGAATCCGCGACGCGATGCCCTCGACGCCGAACGCCCGGATGATCATCCAGAGCTTGAGCGCCCGGAACTTCCGCCCGAGCTGGACGCCGTAGTCGTTGTAGTTGATGACCGCGTCGTCTTCGCGGGTCGTCAGGTACTCGGGCACCAGCGAGAACGCGCGCGCGAGGATCTCCGGCTGCCGGACGTACAGCACGGAGCAGTCGAACGGCGTGAACATCCACTTGTGCGGATTCACCACGACCGACTGCGCGCGATCGACGCCCGCCAGGCAGTCGCGCTTCTCGGGCAGGATGGCGGCGATCCCCGCGTAGGCGGCGTCCACGTGCAGCCAGACGTCGTGATCGGCGCACACTGCCGCGATCTCCGGCACGGGGTCGATGCTCGCGACACCGGTCGTGCCCACCGTGGCGACGCAGGCGATCGGCAGCATGCCCGCCGCCCGGTCGCGCTCGATCGCGGCGCGAAGCGCTTCCGGGCGCATCCGGAATTCGTCGTCCGTCTCGATCTTCACGACGTTCCGCGCCCCGAGCCCGAGCGCCAGGGCGCCCTTCTCGACCGAGGAGTGCGACAGCTCCGAGGTGTACACCCGCATCACCGGCAGGTCGGCGCGACCCGCCATCCCCCGCTGCCGGATCTCGAGCTCGGGCCGAGCCTCGCGCGCGGCCGCCAGCGCCAGCATGGTCGACATGGATGCCGTGTCGGTGATCATGCCGAACCAGTCCTGGTCCATTCCGAGCATCTGCCGCAGCCAGCCGGTGACGACCTCCTCCAGCTCGGTGGCGGCCGGTGACGTCTTCCACAGCATCGCCTTCACGTCCACCGCCGCGCTCAGCATCTCGGCGATGATGCCCGGAGCGGAGGACGACGTCGCGAAATAGCCGAAGAACGCCGGGTGGTTCCAGTGCGTCAGACCGGGGACGATGACGCTCTCGAAGTCGTCGAGGATCGCGTCCATCGCCTCGGGCTTCTTTGGCGGCGAGCCCGGGAGGCGCCGGCGAACGTCGCCGGGCTGGACATTGGGAAGCACCCGATGGCGTCGCGGATTGGCGAGGTACTCCTCGATCCAGCGCAGGGCGCGCTCGCCGCCCTCCTTCATCGCGCGTTCGTCGAGAGGGTCGGCCATGTCAGCGCCAGCGAAAGAGCTTCAGGGCGAGCCAGCCGCACACGACCATCCAGACGGTCAGCACCGCCAGCTCCGGCCACACCGATGCCCACGTCTCCCCGCGCAGCATGGTCGCGCGCAGGGCGTCGTTCGTCGCCGTCAGCGGCAGCGCCTTGATGAACGGCTGGAACGCGCGCGGAAAGTTCTCCGACGAGAAGAACACGCCGGAGAGCACCCACATGGGCACCATCGAGGCGTTCATCAGGCCCGACGCGCCCTCGATCGTCTGGGCGCGCGAGGCCACGAGCAGCCCCAGCGCGCCGAAGGCGAACGATGCGAGCAGGACGATGGTCGCGAGCTGGGCGATTGACCCGCGCATCGGGACGCCGAATGCCACCACCGCGAAGCCGAGGACGAGGGCGACTTCGGCAACCAGCAGCCCGAGCCGCGAGAAGACGAACGCCATCATGTACTCGAACCGCGACATCGGCGTCGCCACCAGCCGCTTCAGCAGCTTCTTGCGGCGCGCATCGACGATCGCGAAGCCGACGCCCCAGATGCTTCCCCCCATGATGTTCATGCCGAGGAGTCCGGGGATGACGAAGTCGATGTAGCGCGATCCCGCCTCGCGGACGAGCGAATCGCTGGTCGCCATCGGCTCGCGCCGCCCGGCGCCGCGCTGGATTGCGTCGTCCACGAGGAGCCGGGCGATCCGCGCGTCGGGCCGGGTATCGTCGTAGCGGTAGTCCACCGATCGCGCGCCACGCTCCTGGACGACGATCGCGATCTTGCCGTTCCGCATCGAGGCCAGGCCGCTGTCGAGTGACGGAACCAGCTCGACCGCCAGCGCGCTGGACTTCGCGAGCGACGCGACGAGGTGCCCGGCGCCGGCGTCCTCGACGATGCCGACGTGGACGACCTCCGCCGGCTTGTTGCGGAACGCGATCCCGAGGCCGATCGCCAGCAGCACCGGAAAGGCGAACGTCCAGAAGACCGCCTCCGGCTCGCGGAGGAACTCGCGCACGCGAACGTTGGTCAGCTCGCGGAGGGATGAATGCACCTTCGTCATCTCATGCCTCCCGGAGCTGGCGTCCGGTCAGCGCGACGAAGACGTCCTCGAGCGTTGCCGAATGGGTCGTGAGCTTCGTCAGCTCGAGCCGCCGTTCCGCCATCGCCGCGAGCAGGGCGGGAACGGCGCGATGGAGCTCGCCGACGCTGAGCTCGTACTCACCATCGGCCAGCCGCGCGCCCTGGACTCCCGGCAACGTCTGGAGGAACTCCGGCGTGAGGTTCGCGCTCGGCCCGCTGTCCAGCGCGAACTCCACGACGTGCTCGGCGCCCAGCGACTCGATGAGCTGCCGGGGACTGCCGAGCGCGATGACCTTCCCGTGATCGACGATGGCCACGCGATCGCAGAGGATCTCCGCCTCGTCCATGTAGTGCGTCGTCAGCACGGTCGTCCTTCCGGATGACTTGAACTCCCCGATCAGGTCCCAGAGCTGGCGGCGCGACTGCGGATCGAGACCCGTCGTCGGCTCGTCGAGGAAGAGCAGGTCGGGATTCCCGACGATCGAGCAGGCGAGGGCGAGCCGCTGCTTCTGGCCGCCCGAAAGCTTCCCGACGCGGGCGTTGCGCTTCTCCTCGAGCTGGACCCGCGCGATGACCTGATCGACGTCCGCTCCTTCCTTATAGAAGCTGCGGAAGAGTGTCAGGGTTTCGGCTACCGTGAGCTTCTCGCTGAGCTGCGTCTCCTGGAGCTGGATGCCCATGCGCTGGCGGAGCTCCTTCTCGTTCGTCTTCCAGCTCATGCCCAGGACGGACACCTCGCCTTCGTCCGGCTCGAGAAGGCCCTCGCAGATCTCGATGGTCGTCGTCTTCCCGGCGCCGTTCGGACCGAGCAGCCCGAAGCACTCTCCGGGCGCGATCTCCAGGTCGAGTCCGTCCACGGCGACGACGTCCGCGTAGCGCTTTCGGAGCCCGCGCACGCGGAGCGGGGGAGTGGTCGGGGCAATCATGGCCCGACATGATAGCGCAAATGACGATGCGGGCGAAGCAGGCCACTGGCGAAACCATCGCCGTGACGGGACGTTAGGACAGCGCGCCCTACGTCCCCGCCATGTTGATCCCGATCCTCGCCGCCGCGTCGGCAATTGCGTTCCAGCAGCCCCCGCCGCCGCCACCTCCGCGCCAGTCCCGGCCGACGGTCGTGCGCGACAGCACCCCGCCCGACAGCACCAGGAATCGCGATGTCGCCCGCCGCCTGCCGGTGACCGCCGCCGTGCTCGCCACCGCGTTCCGGGACGCCGAGACGCGGACGTTGTTCGAGAAGGCGCGCCGCGCCCGCCTCGAGCAGGATTCGGCCATCAAGAGCTACGACGCGATCGCGCGGCAGCGGATGTCGGTCAACCTCGGCATCGGAAGCCGCGGCCGCGAGCACCTCTTCTTCCGGCGCGAATCGGCCGCGCGCATTCAGTGGCAGCAGGACGTCGGGGCCGTGGTTGACATCACCGGCACGCGAGCGGGCATTCCCATGGCTCCGCGGGCCGGGGAGCTCGAGGCGGCGCTGGGTGACCTGAGCTCCATCTCGCCGATTCCGTACTACCCGGGCGCCGAGTCGCTGTGGATCGTGGACGAGTCGTCGGCGCGGGTCGAGGCGAACGATCGGAGCATCGTGAACCCCCTCACCGTCGGCGCCGAGGCGTACTACACCTACGCGATCGCCGACTCGGTGAGCTTCACCCTCCAGTCGGGCACGAAGATCCGCCTGCGCGAGATCGAGGTGCGTCCGCGCCAGCCGAAGTGGAACCTGGCCGTCGGCTCCTTCTGGTTCGACGACGAGGGACGGCTGGTAAAATGCGCCTATCGGCTGTCAGTGCCGCTGGACGTCTGGGAGATGGTCGCGGAGGAGGACAGCAGCGACGTACCGCCGAAGATCATCCAGGGCCTGATCTCGCCGATGCGGATGCAGATCACTGGCATCGCCATCGAGTATTCGCTGATGCAGGGGCGATTCTGGCTGCCGCGGATGCGGTCGATGACGGGCGACGCGATGTTCGTGTTCGCGCGGGTGCCGATGTCGGTGGAGCAGCGGTTCGAGTACCGGAGCGTCAACTCGCCCGTGATCGATGGCCAGCTCGCCGCGAAGCTCGCCGGCCTCCCGAGAAACGACTCCATCGCCGCCTCCCGGCGGGACAGCACGCGTCACGCCGACAGCGTGCGAAAGGCGATGGTCGACTCGATGACGCCCGAGCGCCGCGCCGAATACCAGGACTCGGTGCGCCACCAGCGCGATTCGGTCCAGGCCGTTCGCCGCGCGCGCTCTGACTCGTTGCGCAAGACGCGCGAGGCGTCCTACGCGGCCGTGGCCGATTCGCTGGAGCGGGGCCTTCCCGTCGTCGGGGCGCAGCTGTTCGACCGCATCGATGCGAAATGCGACTCGACCGGGATGAGCACGCAGTACATGCGCCGCTTCGCGACGCGCATGCCGATGGCCGTGCGCGTGCCGTGCAACATCGGCCAGCTGATCAATTCGCCCGACCTGCCGCCGTCGATCTACGACAAGAGCGATGAGCTGTTCGGCACGAGCGACCGCGACGAGATGATCAGGGAAGCGCTGTCGCTCGCCGACCAGGCGCCGCTGACCCTCTCCCTGTCGGCGCTGCCCAAACCGTCGTACTCGTGGGGACTGCCGATGACGCGATTCAATCGCGTCGAGGGACTCTCGACGGGAATCGCGATCGAGCAGCAGCTCGGCGCGGGGCTGAGCGCGGGCGGGACGCTGCGCTTCGGCCTCGCCGACCGGAATCCGAACGTCGAGCTGAACGTGAAGCGCTCGAACCTCACGAAGACCATCGGCGTCGGTGGCTACCACCGCCTCGCCGTCGCGAACGACTGGGGCAATCCGCTCAGCTTCGGCAGCTCCTTCTCGGCGCTGATGTTCGGGAAGGACGAAGGCTTCTACTACCGGACCAACGGCGGCGACGTCTCGTGGACCCGCGGCGTCGACTCGAAGGTGGAATGGCGAGCTTTCGCGGAAAAGCAGGGTCAGGTCGGGGTGAACACGCAGATGGCGCTCTTCCACGCGGCCGGCAGGGACACCTTCCCGGCGAACATCGCGACGCGCGAAGGCGTGTATTACGGATCGAGCCTCCACCTCGTGCACAACCACGGTGCCGATCCTCGGGGGCTGCGGACGTTCAGCGAAGCCCGTCTCGAGGGCGCGTACAGCGACTCGGCGTACGGCCGCGCGCTGGCGGAGGTGAACTTCTCGCACGGCACTCCGTTCCGGACGATGCTGGGCCTGACGCTTTCGGGGGGCACGTCGGTCGGCGCCCTCCCGCCGCAACGCCGCTGGTATCTCGGCGGCACGCACACCGTTCGCGGCCAGAGCGCCGACACGGCGCAGAGTGGCAACGCGTACTGGCTCACCCGGATGGAGCTGGCGCGTGACTATCGCACGCATCGGTCGAGCGTGTTCGGTGACCTCGGATGGGCTGGCAGCCGGGACGACTTCACGAAGGTCGGGCGCCCGCTCAGCGGCGTCGGCTACGGAGAGTCGTTGTTCGACGGGATCCTGCGCGTGGACCTGTCGCGCGGACTGCATCCGCGAAAGCAGTGGCGGTTCGACGTCTACCTGGAGGCGAGGTTCTGAGCGCGTCGAGCGCGCTGCCGGCTCGCCGAGGCAGGGCGTGATCCGGTAACCGCGGTCACAATTCCGCCGTGGCGAAACGCCTCACAAACGTCGCGGTCCGCAACACAACGCCGGCGGCATGACGGGCGGCCTCGTTCGCAAGTGCTTCTCCGCCAAGCCTTTGTATACGAGGCCGGGTCTGGCACGATCGTGGCCCTTGTTATAGGGTAGTCTCCTGAAACCCTCGCGGTTGCCCACCCTCCCCAGGCAATCGAGGGCACACGTCGTTGTGCCACGATGAAATTCGACTCCACGCCGAATTCACAGAACTTCGCGAGCGTGCTTGGCTGGCAGAGCCGGGTGCGCATCGCCGTCGCGCTCATCTACGCGACGGCGACGATGGCGCTCCAGGGCATGGGCATGCTGCGGGGGAGCGTCCGGTCGATCGCCCTGACGCTGACGGCGTACGTCGGCCTGACGCTGTTCACCGCGTTCTGGGCGCGCCGCATGCGCCGCGGGGTGGAGATTCCGGCGGGCCTCGCCATAGTTGCCGACATCGCGTTCCTCTTCGCGGTCACCGGCGTGACGTCGCTGCCGGCGTATTACAGCCGCGTGCTCATCCTGTCGTTCTTCATCGTCCATACCTCGGAGACGTACTTCGGCCGCGCGCACGCGATGCTCGCGCTGATCGTGGCCGCCCTGGGTTACGTCGCACTCGTGGCGCAGGCGATCAGCGCCGGCGCGACCATCGGCTTCGGCGAATCGCTCTGGTCCGTGCTCGCCTTCTGGGCGACGGGCTCGGCCCTCGTGCTCCACTACGGCGAATTCCAGCGACGGCTCGGCAAGATCGTCGCGCTGTTCGAGCGCGCGGAGCAGGGGGATTTCACGCAGACGTACGACGTGCACAACGACCGCTTCCCGGACGCCGTGACGCGGGTGGGCCGCGCGTACAACCGCGCGCAGGTCCACATGTCGGAGATGGTCCTGAACGACGCGCTGACCGGGTGCCTGAACCGCCGCGGGTTCGACCAGTCGCTCGCGCGCGAGGTGGCGCGCTCGTCGCGAGCGGGCAGTGAGCTCGCGCTCATCGCCATCGACCTCGATCATTTCAAGACGATCAACGACACGCACGGCCATATGGGCGGCGACGCCGTGTTGCGCGAGTTCGGGGTGATGATGACCCAGGCGGCCCGCGCCGGGGACATGGTCGCGCGGACGGGCGGCGAGGAGTTCTCGATCCTGCTGCCCGACACCGGCACCGAGGGCGCGCGCCTCGTCGCGGATCGCCTGTGCGACCGCATCCGCAACCACGCCTTCGTCGTGAACGGCAAGAGTCTCGAGCTGACCGCGAGCTTCGGCGTGGTGTCCACGCGGCCGGGCCGCGACGAGAGCGATGCGAACCTGAAGCAGCGGGCCGACGAGGCGCTCTACGCGGCGAAGGACGCGGGCCGGAACTGCGTGCGGGAGTGGGGGCCGGAGATGCGCATGCGGTCCCGGGACAGCGCGGCGAAGCCCATCGTGCTGTAGGAGGGCGGAGGACGGAGGACGGAGGGCGGAGGACGGAGGGCGGAGGGCGGAGGGCGGAGGACGGTGCTGCTTGCCGAGCCATACGCTGAGCTCCAGCATTCATGCCATGAAATCCCTCCTCACTCTCGCGATTTCTCTCATCGCCCTGCCGGCTGCCGCGCAGCAGCCCGCCACGCTCGTCGTCACCAACGCCCGCATCGCCACCATGGACCCCGCGCATCCGCGCGCGGAGGCGATGGCGGTGCGCG
>CAMLHT010000177.1 GCA_946479895.1 uncultured Gemmatimonadota bacterium
CATGAAGGTCTGGACGCTGTGCAGGAGCATCGGCTTGCCGGCGACCCACCGGAACTGCTTCAGCTCCCGGCCTCCGACACGGCTTCCGGATCCACCGGCGACGATGACGACTCCGACGTCTGGCTTCATGGCCTCACGTGAAAACCTTCCCGAAAAGGTCCGACACCGATTCGACGGTACGCACCTCCATGCCATTCACCGCGGCGCGCGAACCAGCGCCCCGCTTCGCGACGTAGATCCGCCTGAGTCCCATGTTGGCCGCCTCGGCGATGCGGCGGTCGGTCTGGGACACCGGGCGGACTTCGCCGCCCAGCCCGATCTCGCCGATGAAGGCGGAATCCGCGGGCAGCGGACGGTCCTGCACCGTCGAGGCCAGGGCCGCGGCGATGGCGAGATCGGCCGACGGCTCGCCGATGCGAATGCCGCCGACGATGTTGATGAAGACGTCGAGCTGCCCGAACGGAAGGCCGGCGCGCTTCTCGAGCACGGCGAGGAGCAGCGCGAGTCGCTTGGAGTCGAAGCCCGTGGAAACGCGCTGGGCCGTGCCGTATCCCGCCTTCGCGGCCAGCGCCTGCACCTCGACGAGCAGGGGCCGCGAGCCCTCGAGCAGCGCGGTGAGCGCCGACCCCGAGGTCCTCGCCCCGCGCTCGCCGACGAACAGCTCCGACGGGTTGGCGACCGGATCGAGGCCGTGGCTCGTCATGCGGAAGACCCCGATCTCGTCCACGCTGCCGAACCGGTTCTTGGTCGCGCGGAGGATCCGGTGATCGACCGAGCCCTCGCCCTCGAAGTACAGCACCGTGTCCACGATGTGCTCGAGGGTCTTGGGACCGGCGATGCCGCCACCCTTCGTCACGTGCCCGACGACGAAGACCGCGGTGCCCGTCTCCTTGGCAAAGCGCATCAGCCGCGCGGCGCACTCCCGCACCTGGCCGACGTTGCCCGGCGCGCCTTCGAGGTCGGCGCTGAACACCGTCTGGATGGAGTCGATGATCAGCGCCGCGGGCGCGCCGGCGGCGGCGGTCGCGAGGATGGACTCGAGGTTCGTCTCCGCCGCGACCATCACGGCGTCGGAGCTGCCGCCCAGCCGGTCGGCGCGCATGCGCACCTGATATGCCGATTCCTCCCCCGAGACGTAGAGCGTCGAGTGGCCGGCTCCTTCAAGCCTCGCCGCGAGCTGCAGCAGCAGCGTGGACTTGCCGATACCCGGCTCGCCGCCGATGAGGACCATCGATCCGGGAACCACGCCGCCGCCGAGCACGAAGTCGAGCTCCTGCATCCCGGAGCTCCAGCGCGTCATCTCCGTGCCGGTCACGTCGCGCAGCCGGGTCGCCGTCGCCACGCTTCCGCCCTCGGCGAGGCCCTTCGACCCGCGGAGCCGCCGCTCCGCGCCGGAGGCCGCGGCCTTCGCCGCCACCGGTTCCTCGACGAGCGTGTTCCACTCGCCGCACGTGTCGCACCGCCCCGCCCACTTCGCGTATTCCGCGCCGCACTCCGAGCAGCGGTAGACTGATTTCGGCTTCGCCACCTATGAACTTGAACTATTCGGGGCGGAACGCCCCGAATAGTTCTCGAAGCGAGTGTACTGCTTGTGGAAGAACAGGTTCACCGTGCCGATCGGGCCGTTGCGCTGCTTGCCGACGATCACTTCCGCCTTGCCCTCGAGCGAGTTGCCGTCCTTGTCGGTCGGGCCGTCGTAGAACTCCTGGCGGTAGAGGAACATGATCAGGTCGGCGTCCTGCTCGATGGCGCCCGATTCGCGGAGGTCGGAAAGCTGCGGGCGCTTGTTGTCGCCGGTGCGCTGCTCGGGCGCGCGCGAGAGCTGCGACAGCGCGATCACCGGAATCCCCAGCTCCTTGGCGAGCGCCTTGAGGCCGCGCGAGATCTGCGAGACTTCCTGCTGGCGGCTCTCCGAGTTCGACGGGCCCTGCATGAGCTGCAGGTAGTCCACGATGATCAGCCCGACGCCGGAGTCGGCCTTCAGCCGCCGCGCCTTCGAGCGCATCTCGAGCAGCGTGATCGCCGGCGTGTCGTCGATCCAGACCGGCGCCGACCCGAGAATGCCCGCCGCACGCGCCAGGCGCGGGAAGTCGTCGTCCCGGAGCAATCCCTTGCGGAGTCGCTGGGCGTCGATGCGGGCCTCGGAGGTGAGCATGCGTTGCACGAGGGAAGCCTTACTCATTTCCAGCGAGAACACCGCAACCGGAACCTCGCGCTCGATGGCGGCGTGTTGCGCGATGTTCAGCACGAAGGCCGTCTTTCCCATCGACGGGCGCGCGGCCACGATGATCAGGTCGGCCGGCTGGAAGCCCGACGTCATCTCGTCGAGATCGCTGAATCCGCTCGGCACGCCGGTGACGGTCTGGCCGCCGCCCTGGAGCGCTTCGATGCGCTCCATCGTCGGCCAGAGCAGCTCCTTGATGCGGACGAATCCGTCGTCGATGCGCTCCTGGCTGACCTGGAAGATCTTCGACTCGGCCTCGTCGAGCAGCTCGATGGCGGTGGTGCGGCCCTCGAACGCCGATTGCACGATCCCCGTGGAAACCTCGATGAGGCGACGCAGCAGCGACTTCTCGCGGACGATCTGCGCGTGATACTCGACGTTCGCGGCAGTCGGGACGGCGTCGACGAGGAAGCCGATGTACTCCTTGCCCCCGGCCGCCTCGAGCTCGCCCTTCCGGCTCAGCTCCTCGGACAGCGTGACGGGGTCGACCACGCCGCCGCGCTCGGCGATGCCGATCATCGCGCGGAAGAGCCGGCGATGCTTCTCGGCGTAGAAGGAGTCGTCCTTGACCGTCTCGACCGCGCGCAGCACGGCGTCGGAGTCGATCAGCATGGCGGCCAGCACGGCGATCTCGGCGTCCTCCGAGTAGGGAGGACGCCGCTCGCGGTATGGATCAACCGCGAGGCGGGGCGCTATCGAGTATTCGACGGGCGAGCTGGACATCTTCCCAGGTAGGCTTCTTCCACGAAGGGTTTCGGAGCAGTGCTGCAGGGTGATACGTGACTACGACCGGCACTCCGTGGTATTCGTGAACCTGGCCTCTCAGCTTCCCGATGGGGGTCTTCGTGTCGAGCAGTGTCTGCGCCGAGAATGTGCCCAACGCGAGAATGACTTTCGGCCGAATCAGTTCGATCTGCCGAATAAGATACGGGCTGCACGCGCGAACTTCATCCGGCTCCGGATTCCTGTTTCCCGGCGGCCGATGCTTCAGCACGTTGCAAATGAATACGTCTTCGCGGTTTAGCTTGATCGCGGCCAGGATCTGCGTCAGCAGCTGCCCTGCCCGGCCAACGAATGGTTTGCCGGTTTCGTCCTCGGTCGCGCCCGGTGCCTCGCCGACGACCATGAAGTCGGCGTTCGGGTTGCCCTCGCCCGGCACGGGATTGAGCGCCGTCGCGTAGAGCGGACACCGCGTGCAGGTCCGGACCGCGCCCGCGATGTCGGTGAGGGAGCTCAGTGCGGGGAGCGGCGCGTCCGGCGTGACGACCACCCTCGCCCCGCGGGCCGCGGCTGGCGTCGAACCCTTCGGTGCAGCCTTCGGTGGTGCGGGCATCGGTGATTCCGTGGTTCTCGTCGGCGGCAGCGCGCCGGTGGCCTGAAGAGCCGTGCGCCAGTCGGACGTGCCTTCAGGTGGGCCGGCCCGTCGCTGCTCGAGCGTTTCGCGGGCTGGTGATTCGGTCGTCCGGGGCCTTTCTCCCGCGCTCGGGGCAGACTGCGCGAAGGAGCCGGCGCCTGTCCTCGGGGCCTTCTCCTTCACGTCGCCGAGGATTCCGGCGATGTCGGAGGCGCTCAGCGACTCGAGCACTATCGTCGACTCGCCCGCTTCCAGCCGCTGCTGGAGGAGGTGCCGCAGCGCTTCCCTAGCGTCCATGGTCGTCGCGCCGGTCCCCGGTCGCCGCGTCCTCCTCGCCTCGCGGACGCCCGGCGCTCCGGATCCGCTCGATGCGATCGAGGATTTCCTCGGCCACCGTGCTCTTGGGCATCAGGGCGAGCGATTCGCGCGCTCCATTCGGGAAGATGAACGTCACCCGATTCGTGTCGCCCGAGAATCCCGCCCCCGGCTCGAGGGCATCGTTGGCGACGACCATGTCCAGTCCCTTGTCGGCGAGCTTCCGCTCGGCGCTGGCGATCAGCTCCGTCGTCTCGAGCGCGAACCCGACCACGGTCGCGTTGCGCTTCCGCCGGTCGCGGGTCGTCGCCAGGATGTCCGGCGTCGCCTCGAGCTCGATGGCGCGGGCGCCCTGGGCGCGCTTGATCTTGTTCTTCGCCGACGTGGCCGGCCGGAAATCAGCGGGAGCCGCGGCCATGATGAGGACGTCCTGGTCCGGCAGCAAGCGTCCCACCGCGTCGCTCATTTCGGCGGTGGTCTCCACGCGGACGACGCTGATGCCCGCCGGCGGCGCGACCTCGAGCGGGCCGGCGACGAGCGTCACCGCCGCGCCGCGCCGCCACGCGGCTTCGGCGATCGCGATGCCCATCTTGCCCGAGCTGCGGTTCGAGATGAACCGCACGGGATCGACGGCTTCGCGGGTCGGCCCGGCGGTGACGAGGATCTCCAGTCCGGCCAGTGAATGCCTGCCCTGGAGGACCCGCCCGACGTGCGCGAAGATGACTTCCGGCTCCGGCATCCGGCCGGGCCCACTGCCCTCACCCGCGGCGAGCTCGCCGGTATCCGGATCGAGGATGCCGTAGCCCAGCGTCTTCAGGTGGGCGACGTTGGCCTGCGTCTGCGCATGCGCCCACATCTGGTCGTTCATCGCCGGGACGAGGAGCACCGGCGCCCTGGCGGCGAGCAGGATCGCGCCAAGCAGATCGGACGCCTGGCCGGTGGCCGCGCGGGCGAGGAAGTCCGCCGTCGCCGGGGCGATGACGATCGCGTCGGAATCACGCCCGAGCTTCACATGCTCGAGCGCGCGCCCTTCCTCGAAAATGCTGGTGTGCACGGGACGTCCGGTCAGCGCCTCGAACGTGATGGCGCCGATGAACTCCCTGGCGGCGGCCGTCATGACGACGTCCACCTGGGCTCCCGCCCTGGTCAGGAGCCGCGCCAGCCACGCGGACTTGTAGCTGGCGATACCTCCAGTGACGCCGAGAACGACACGGGCGCCGGCGTAGGGCCGTCGCTGGCCGGTCACGGCGTGGTGCTACTCGGAGGGGCGACGGCGCGGAACGACGCGATACTCGATGGTGCCGGCGGACAGCTCCTCGAGCGAGCGCGTCGTGAGCTTCTTCTCCTTCGACGACGAGCGGTCCCGCGGGAACTCGTTGAGCGCGCGGGCGTGCTTCGCCGCCACGAGGACGCCGAGGTACTTGTTCGCCGCGTTCGCGGCCACTTCACCGGGAGTAAAGACTCGCATATCAGGTCACTTTGAATGGTTATCGATTTCGTCCTCGAGCCGGCGGATCAGCGCGGCCACCTGCTCCCGCAATCCGGCGACGCGATCCCTGCTCACCACTTCGGCGTCGATGATCGACGAGACCCGTCGCACCGACTCCTCCAGCACGTCGTTCACCACCACGTACTCGTAATCCTCGACTGCCTGGAGCTCCTGCAACGCCGACTCCAGCCGCCGGACGATCGTCGCCTTGTCCTCGGTCTTCCGCTTCGCCAGCCGCTCCAGCATCACCTCGCCGGACGGCGGCAGGATGAAGATCGTCACCACGGACGGGAATGCCCGGCGCAGCAGCGCCGCTCCCTGGATGTCGACGTCCATCATCACGTGCTGGCCGCCGCGCATGACCCGTTCGATCTCGGTCCTGAGCGTACCGTAGAGGTTGCCATGCACTTCCGCGGACTCGGCGAACTCGCCCTGCTGCATCCGCCGGATGAACTCGGCCCGACTCAGAAAGTAATAGTCTTTCCCCTCTACTTCACCTGTCCGGGCCTGGCGGGTCGTACAGGAGACCGAATAGCCGATGTCCCGGCGCGCCGCGAGGAGGGCCTTCGCGATGGTCGTCTTGCCCGCCCCGGAGGGGCTGGAGAGGATGATCGGGAAGCAGCTGCCGGGGCCGCTGCTCATTCCAGGTTGACCAAAGCGCCCGCCTTCGGCGGCCGCTTCAGCTCCCTGTCATTCGCTTCGCTCATTCCAGGTTCTCCACCTGCTCGCGGATCCGCTCGAGGTCCTCCTTGATGCTGAGGACGTCGGCGGTGATGGCGGCGTCGTTGGCCTTGCTGCCGGTGGTGTTCGCCTCGCGGAGCAGCTCCTGGAGCAGGAATCCCAGGCGTTTTCCCACGCCGTCCGCGGGCGGGGTATCCAGCGTCGCGCGGAACGCGGAAATGTGCGTCGCGAACCGGGCGATCTCCTCAGCCACGTCGAGCCGGTCGGCCAGCATCGCGATCTCCTGGGCGATGCGCGACTCGTCGGGGAGCGCGCCCTCCATCAGCGACGTCACGGCCTTCCGGAGCCGGTCGCGTTGCTCGACGACGCGGGCGGGCGCCCGCTCGGCGACCCGCTGCATTGCCGACTCGATGGCCTGGAGCCGATCGAGGATAATGGTCTTCAGCTTCGCTCCCTCGACGGCGCGCATCTGGTCCATCTGCTCCGCCGCCTGACGCACCACGGGAAGGACGGCATCCGCCGTGAGCGGCACCTCGGTCACCTCCTCCGTCGTGACCACCTGCGGCAGCCGGAGGAGGGTGTCGAGGTGGATGGGTTCGGCGATGCCGAGCGACCGCCCGATCTCAGCGACCTGCTCGGCGTAGGCGGCGATCCTCGCCCCGTCGAGTCGTGGGCCCGATTCGACGTCCGAGCCCAGGCGCACCGAGGCCGTCACATGGCCGCGGGCGATGCGCTCGCGCAGCGCCTCCCGGATCTCGACCTCGAACCGCGCCAGCGCGTTCGGCACCTTGATGCTCGGGCTGAAGAAGCGGTGATTCACCGACCGGATCTCGACCGCGATGCGGTGGCTGCCCACGGACGCTTCGGCGCTGCCGAAGCCCGTCATGCTCTTTATGAGATGGGGTGCCATAACTAATTATGCCGAAGCACTTTGGCTAATTCCAGAATTCCCATCTCACCCCGTAGAAGTTGATCGTCCTCGGGCGAAGATAGTCTGGCGACTGGTAGTTGCGCGAACCGACGATGTTCCTGACCTGCCACGAGACCACTGCCGTCGCGATCCGGATCTCGAGGATCGACGACAGCGCGTGGTCGCCGGATGCGCGAAGGACTTCGCCCGGCCCCGAGGGGATCAAGCTAGCCGACCGGTACTCGTGCCGGACGGAAAGCAGGAACCCGAAGTTGCCCTTCGGGAACCGCTCCGGGAGGTTGGTCTGGATGAACGCCTCCGACCGGGTCTGGTACTGCGGCCGATAGAGACCGATCGTGTCGGCCCATTTCACGCCCCAGAGCCGGACCCGGACGGAGCGCCACACCCTGCCCTCGACGGAGGCCGTGAGCCCGTTGGCCGGGCCGGTGGCCGTGTCGCCGGCCGCATCGATGGCCGCCGGGGCGAATAGTGCGACACTGTCCCGGCGGATGACGCCGCCGTCGAGCCAGACCTCACGGATCCTGATGCCCGCCCATGCACGAATGCCGGTGGTCGCGAGATCGCCCGACCTCGTATCAACCACGCGATCGAATGCCCCGCCCACCCGGAGGATCGGGATGGGCAGCGCCTCGGCGACCGCCTCCAGGCGGCTGAGTGAGTCCGCGGACTTGCCTTCGAAGCTCGCGCGCGCGCCGAACCCGCGAAGCGAGTACGACGCGGAGAGCACCGGCGTGACCAGGGTGGTGGAGTCCTGGCGGCGGAACCTGGCCATTGCCTGGAGGGCGAGTGGCCCGCGGTTGGTTCCCACCCCGCCCACGACCTGGAGCTGGGTGCTGGTGGTGTCGGTGCGGACGGTATCGGCCGCGGAGGACGACTGGGTGGACGGCAGCTTGAAGTTGTAGGTCGTGGGGCTCGCCACGACCTGCGCCCAGACCGCGCTGGTGTCCGGGTCCCGGTAGCCGACGCGGAGCATGCCGGTGGTCCGCTTCGAGTCCACGGCGGCGATGCTGTCGGTCC
>CAMLHT010000178.1 GCA_946479895.1 uncultured Gemmatimonadota bacterium
CGCTCCATCCAAGCTCGACGTACGCCCACCACATGCCGAGGATGATGCCGATCGTCAGGAAGAACCACGTGACCAGCGCCCAGCGGCGGACGATCGCGAGCCATTCGTTGTCGATGCGGCGCGTGACGAGGGCCGCGACGGCGAAGGCGAACGGAATGGCGGTGGCGACGTAGCCCAGGTACAGCGTCGGCGGATGCACGGCCATGCCCGGATTCTGGAGCTGCGGGTTCATGCCCGCGCCGTCGAGCGGAATCCAGGCGGTCCGGACGAACGGATTGGCCTTGAAGCAGGTGGTCGCGATGAAGAACAGGATCACCGCGGCCAGGGTGCCGTTCGCGAACGGGGCGAGCTCGCGATTGCGGCGCGCGGCGAACCAGATCGCGATCGCCGAATAGAAGGACAGGATGAGCGCCCAGAAGAGCATCGAGCCTTCCTGGCCGCTCCAGAACGACGTGAACGTGTAGAGCGCGGGCATGTTCGCGCTGACGTGGCCCGCGACGTACTTCAGCGAGAAGTCATGCGTGAGCAGCGCCGTCCACAGCCCGATGGACGCCAGCAGGGTCATGGCGAAAGTCGCGTACATGCCGCGATATCCGCTCACGATGAGGTCCTCGCGGCGCGAGGAGCCGCCGGCGAAGGAAACGATCGTGGTCCACGCCGCCATCAGCAGCGCGACCCACAGCGCCAGCTCGCCGATCAGGATCACGACTTTCTGCCCGCTGGCCTGGCTCCCGGAGTGTTCGGGCCCGTCGGCGCCGCCTCGTAGCGCGAGGCGCACTTCGCGAGCAGCGTGGTCGCCTGGAAGGTCCCGTCGGTGGCGCGACCGGCCACGACCACGTCCACCCCGTCGGTGAAGGTGTCGGGGGCGAGGCCCTTGTAGATGACCGCCAGGGTATCGGCGGCGTTCGCGGTGGTGTCCACGACGCGGAACTCGTACTCGCGCCCGCCGGGATCACGCTTGATGCTGCCCGGAACGACGCGCGCGCCGATGCGGACGTCGGCGCCGCGGAACCCGGGATCGGCCTTGATGCGCGCGGCCATCTCGGTCGGGGTGAGGTAGTACTCACCCGTCTGCTTGATGGAGCTCGCCATCAGCCAGCCTGAGGTCCCCAGGACCATCACGCCGCCGATCATGAATTTCGTGCGCGGTTTCATCGGAGATCCTTCTTCGTTTTACAGCCTCGGGAATATACCGATTTGTCAGCCCGGGCGAAGCGAGGAGCAGGTTCCCTCGCTTCGCCCGGAATGTCGACTGGGGAGCCTATTTCGTCCGGGCCAGCACCGGGGAGATCGCCGCCGCGCCCGCCAGGCCCCAGATCGCGTCCTTCGCGCTCGGCGTGCCGCGGCCGTTCCGGTCGCGGATTTCCTTGGCGAGCACCGCCGACAGCGACACCGCCGATGCCGCTGCCAGTGATGCCGACTTCCCCGCCCCGGTCGCGTCGGCGATGCTGAACGCCGCGCTTTGAATGAACGCGCCGAGAAAGAAGTGCTGGATCTTATCCCGCGAAACCCACGGATCGGCGCCGCCGAGCGCCTGGAGGCTGAACGCGATCACCACGTAGCGTCTCATTGGCCGGTCTCCCTTCGATGAGTGGCAGGACGTGCTGCCCGATCAGATGAATCGCCTGGCGGAGCAGCGCGGGATGATTCCCCTGGTGAATCCAGCTGCTCGCGCCCGAGGGATGCGGCAGCGGGATGAGCAGCGGACGGCGCGGCAGGTTCTCCGCCACGTGCGCCCTGCCGATCAGCCGGTCGAGCGGCTGCTCGGCGAAGAAGCGTGAAATCGCCAGCTTCCCGACAGGAATGATGATGCGTGGACGAATGATCGCCAGCTCGCTCTCGAGCCAGGCGGCGCAGGCCTCCTGCTCGTCGGCCGACGGCACGCGATCGCCGCGGCCGCTCGCCGCCGGCCCGGGATAGCACCGCGTGACGGCCGCGATGTAGATCCGCTTCCGCGCCAGGCCCTCGTCGACGCCGGCCTCCGCGAGCCATTTGAAGAGCGTCCGGCCGGCGCGGCCGGCGAACGGCTTTCCACCCCGCGCCTCGACCTGCCCGGGGGCCTGGCCCACCAGCATCACGCGCGGCGCGACCGCGAGCGACGTGATGGGGGCGACTCCGTTTTCATGCGCGCAGCGCCGGCACGCGGCGAGCGCGGCCAGGTGTTCGTCCAGCTGCTTCTTCATCCGACCGAAGTCTACCCGCTTCTCGCCCAATGGGTCGCGGCGCCGACGGCCCGATGCCACCCGGCCATCAACGCGGCGGCCTCATCACGGGACATGCGCGGCTCGAACGCGCGGAAGGTTCGCCGGCTGATGAATTCGTCCGACGACGACCAGACCCCCGACGCGATGCCCGCGAGGCCCGCGGCTCCGAGCGCCGTCGTCTCGACGCAATCGGGACGCTCGACCGGGACGCCGAGCACGTCTGCCTGGAACTGCATCAGCCAGTCGTTCGAGGTCGCGCCGCCGTCCACGCGAAGCCGCGGGAACTTCGCGCCGCTCGCGGTCGCCATCGCTGTGAGGACGTCGGCGGTGCCGTAGGCCATCGCCTCGAGCGCCGCCCGCGTGAGGTGCGCGCGCGTCGATCCGCGCGTGAGGCCGACGATCGTGCCGCGGGCATCGGCCTCCCAGTGCGGGGCGCCGAGCCCGGTGAGCGCGGGCACGAAATAGACGCCGTCGTTCCCCTGCACCGATTCGGCGAGGGCCTGCGTCTCGTCGGCCGAGCGGATGATGCCAAGGGAATCGCGCAGCCACTGGATCGCCGCGCCGGCGATGAAGATCGCCGCCTCGAGTGCATACGCCGGCTTGCCACGCGCATCGCAGCCGACGGTGGCGAGCAGCCCATGCTCGGCCACCGGGCGCTCACCGCCCGCGTACAGCAGCAGGAAGGCGCCAGTGCCATACGTGTTCTTCGCCATGCCGCGCTGCCAGCAACCCTGCCCGAAGAGAGCGGACTGCTGGTCGCCGGCGACCCCGCGGATGGGAACGTCCACGCCGAGGTGCTCCTTCGACGCGGTGCCGAAATCGCCGCTCGACTCGCGCACCGCCGGCAGGGCCGACTTCGGCACGCCGAACAGGGAGCAGAGCTCGTCGCTCCATGACATGGCGCCGATGTCGTACAGCATCGTGCGCGACGCGTTCGTGGGGTCGGTCGCGAACGACCTGCCGTTGGTCAGTCGGTGGATCAGCCAGGTGTCGATGGTCCCGAGCCGCACGCGGTCGGCGGCGCCGCCGAGCTCGCGCAGAAGCCACTCGTACTTGGTCGCCGAGAAATAGGCGTCCACCACCAGGCCCGTGAGGGCCGAAATGCGCTCGCCGTGCGATCGCTGGAGCTCCGCGCATCGCGCCGTGGTCCGTCGATCCTGCCAGACGATCGCGCGGTGAAGCGGCTTTCCCGTCTCGCGATCCCAGGCGACGGCGGTCTCACGCTGGTTGGTGATGCCCAGGGATACGGGCGCGACTCCAGCCTTCCCGATCGCTTCGCGTGCCGCCGCCACCACCGCGCCGAAGATCTGCTCGGGGTCGTGCTCGACCCACCCGGGCTTCGGAAAGAACTGCTCGACTTCGCGATAGCCGCGGGCGACGACGTGCCCGTCTTCGCGCAGCATCAGGCAGGTGACGCCGGTGGTGCCGGCGTCGACGGCGAGAACGTGCTTCATGTGCGGAAGGCGAATGGGGGACGGTGAATGCCCTTGTCAGTGATGATCGCGTCGATCAGCTCCGCGGGCGTTACGTCGAACGCCGGATTGTAGACGTCCACGTCCTCGGGAGCGGTGAGCGACCCGCCCGTGCGGCGGACTTCGTCGGCGTGGCGCTGCTCGATGTGGATGTCCGCCCCGGTGGCGGTGTCGGGATCGACGGTGCTCGACGGAGCGGCGACGTAGAACGGCACGCCGTGATGCCGCGCGGCGATGGCGAGCGCGTAGGTGCCGACCTTGTTGGCGACGTCGCCGTTGGCGGCGATCCGATCGGCGCCGACGATCACGAGATCGATCCCCTTCTCCCTCATCAGTGACGCGGCGGCCGAATCGGGAAGGATGGTCACGGGAATGCCGGCCTCGGTGAGCTCCCACGCCGTGAGGCGGCTGCCCTGGAGCAGCGGGCGCGTCTCGTCGGCGAACACTTCGGGGCGGAGTCCCAGCTCCGCGGCCCGATACACGGGCGCGAGTGCCGTCCCGATGCCGCCGGTGGCCAGCGCGCCCGTGTTGCAGTGCGTCGCGATCCTCGCGCCTTCCCTGATCAGCGTGACGCCGTGGGCGCCGATCTCGGCGCACATGCGCCGGTCTTCCTCGAGGATCGCCGTCGCTTCCTCCCGCAGACGCGCGTGCAACGCGGGAGGATCGAGCGGCTCCGCCTCGGCCACCCTGATCATGCGGGCGAGGGCCCACGGAAGGTTGACGGCGGTGGGCCGCGTGCGCCGGATCTCCTCGGCCGCGGCGCGCAGCGCCTCGAGGTATCGCCCGCGCGGGATTCCCGGAGCGGGCGGCGTCGCCGCGACGAGACCCATGGCCCCGGCGATGCCGATGGCCGGCGCCCCCCGCACCGCCAGCGTGCGGATGGCGTCGCAGACCTCATCGAGGGTGGTCAGCTCGCGCTCGACGCGCTCGCCGGGCAGCAGCCGCTGGTCGATGATGGTGACGCCGGCGGGGCCCCAGCGCACGGATTGTACGATGCTCACCCGCTGAAGCTACGCCGCCAGGCGACGGTCCGGTACGCGGTGACGCTTGCGCGACGCGGGCTGTCGCCGATCCGGAAAGTGGCGCTCGAGGAACGCGATCAGCGCCCGCTCCTCGGCCGAATGGCGGTCGGCGACGGACTCGGCGCGACGGCGGCGCGGGAGGGCGATGGTCTCGCCCTCGTCGACATACCGCGCGATGATCATGGGATGGACGTACGACGACCGGCATACCGTCGGCGTGTTCCCCAGCTCCGCGGATACGAGCCGCATCGCGAGCGCGACGTTGCGCTTCGCCTCGGTCGGCGACTTCGCGGGCCCGAGCTCGGCGAGGACCGTCGCGGCGCGCAGCGTCCCGCCCCACGTGCGGAAGTCCTTGGCCTTGAAGGGGCCGATGCGGCGGCGGAGGTAGTCGTTCACGTCGGCCGCCTTGAGGTCCCGCCATTCGTCCCCGTCACGGTAGCGGAAGAGCCGCGTGCCCGGCGTGCGGCGGAGCCGCGCCATGAGCTTCACGATGTCCTCGGCGGTCGCGACCTGCCGCTGCCGCACGTTGCTCTTTCCCTTGTAGACGAGCCCGACGGAGTCCTCGCCGAGCACGAGGTGCTTCTTGCGCAGGGTCGTGATGCCGAAGGTGCCGTTCTCCTTCGCGTATCGCTCGCCCCCGACCCGGCAGAAGGTCTCACCGATGAGTCGCAGCACGAGCGCGGCGACGGCGTCCCGCGTGGGCTGGCGGGCGCGCGCGTCGGCGCGGACGATGCGGCGGATGCGGGGCATGCTGCGCGCGAGCTCGCGCACGCGGTGGTACTTCCGAAGCTCCCGGGTCTCGACGGCCCGCTCGTTGTACCGGTACTGCTTGCGCCCGCGCGCGTCGTAGCCCCACGCCTGGACGGAGCTCGCCGGTGACGCGGCGATGTGGACGTCCTTCCATGCCGGCGGGATGACGAGGGCCTCGATGCGGTCCAGCTGACGCGCGGCCGTGACGCGCCGCCCGAGCTGGTCGACGTAGCGGAAGCCCGATTTCGGCGATCCCCGGCGGAGAATCCATCGTTGCGTCATGCATTAAGCTATTTGTCATCCTGATCGAAGCGAAGGAGAGAGACTTTCCCTCGCTTCGCCCGGGATGACATCTCACCCCGCGACCCATGGCCTACAAGACCCTCCAGCTCGACGTCGCCGATCGCATCGCGACCGTCACCATCAACCGGCCGGACAAGCTGAACGCGCTGAACGTGGCCGTGTTCGATGACCTGTCGCTGATCGTGGACGAGCTGGCGGACCGCGCGGACGTCGCCGGCGTGATCGTCACCGGCGCCGGCCGCGCGTTCGTCGCCGGCGCCGACATCGCCGAGCTGGAGCCGCACGGCGCGCTCGCGGCCAAGGCACTGGCCCGGCGGGGGCAGCTCGTCTTCAACCGGCTCGAGTCGCTGGCCAAGCCGGTGATCGCCGCGGTGAACGGCTTCGCCCTCGGCGGCGGCTGCGAGCTCGCCATGGCATGTCATCTCCGCATCGCGAGCGACGCCGCGAAGTTCGGGCAGCCGGAGGTGAAGCTCGGCCTGATTCCCGGATACGGCGGGACGCAGCGGCTGCCGCGCCTGGTCGGCAAGGGACGCGCGCTCCAGCTGCTGATGACGGGCGAGATCATCGACGCCAGCGAGGCCTTCCGCATCGGGCTCGTGAACCGGGTCGTCCCGGCCGCCGACCTCATGAAGGCCGCTACGGAAATGATGAAGTCGATGATCGCGAACGCGCCGCTCGCGCTGGCGGGATGCATCGAGGCGGTGAACCGCGGGTACGACGTCTCCATCGGCGACGCGCTGGCATTCGAGGCCACCGCGTTCGGGCTCCTCGCGGCGACGGAAGACAAGCGCGAGGGCACGCGGGCGTTCCTCGAGAAGCGTCCGGCGACGTTCAAGGGCGCGTGACTCGCGGCGCGGCGCGGCTCGCGTCGGTCGACATTCGCGACTATCGCAACCTCGCGCACGTCGAGCTCGAGCTGCCCGCGGCCGGCCTCGCGCTGATCGGCGACAACGGCCAGGGGAAGACCAACTTCCTCGAGGCCGTCTACTACTTCCAGATCCTGCGGAGCGCGCGCGGCACCCGCGACGCCGACGCGGTGCGCTTCGGCGCCGACGCGTTCCACCTGCGCGCGGAGATCGAGGGCGCCGCGGCCCGGAAGGTGGCGATCGGCTTCGAGCGCTCGACGAAGAAGAAGCGCGTGCGCGTGGACGGCGTGCAGACGCAGCGGCTCAGCGACGCGCTCGGCATGCTCCCGGCGGTGATGGTGTCGCCGGCGGACGCGGTGCTGGCCAGTGGCGAGCCCTCGGCGCGGCGGCGCTACCTCGACGTGCTGCTGGCGCTGACCTCCCGCAGCTACCTCGGTGCGCTCCAGGCCTATCGCACGTCGCTCCAGCATCGCAACGCGGCGATCCGCGACATCGCGCGCGGCGGCCGCGCCAACGAGGAGAGCGTGGCGGTCTGGGAGTCGCCGCTGGCGGAGCACGGCGGGACCCTCGTGCGCGAGCGGCGGGCCTGGGTGGACGAATCGGCCCGGCGGTATCGTGAGCTCTGCGCCGCGATCGGAGAGCAGGCCCCGACCTCGCTCCGCTATGAAGGCGCCGTCGCGACCGCCGACGATCCGTCGAGCGCGCTGCGCGACCTGCTGGCGGCCCGCCGGGCGAGCGACATCCGCCGCGGGGCGACGCACACCGGTCCGCATCGGGACACGCTGGCCCTGGGCCTCGACGGTCGCGAGCTGCGCAGCGTCGGGTCGGCGGGCCAGCAGCGGACCGCGGCCGTCGCGCTGCGGCTGCTGGAGGCCGAGACGTACCATCGACGCTCGGGCCTGGCGCCGGTGTTCCTCATGGACGACCCGTTCGCGGAGCTCGACGCGCGCCGCGGCACGGCGATGATGGAGGCGCTGCGGCTCGGCGCCGTCGGCCAGATCTTCCTGGCGGTGCCGAAGGCGAGCGACATTCCGGACGGCTTTCTCGACCTCGACCGCGCGACGGTAGCCGGCGGACGAATCACCACGGGCAGCGCATGAGCGACAGGAAGAAGAAGAAGCCGGAGCCGATCGCCGACGTGCTGCAGAGCTGGATCGACAAGAGCGGCATCGCGACGCGCATCGGCCAGGCGAGCGTCGTTCCGGAGTGGGAGAAGCTCGTGGGTCCGCAGATCTCGTCGGTGACGGCGCCGACGTCGGTGACTGCGGACGGGACGCTGTGGGTGCAGGTCACCACCAACGCGTGGATGAACGAGCTTTCGCTGATGGAACCGCAGCTTCTGCGGGCGCTCAACGCGCGGCCGGGAGGGGCAAAAATCCG
>CAMLHT010000179.1 GCA_946479895.1 uncultured Gemmatimonadota bacterium
GAACCGCGGTGACACGACCTCGTCCACCAGCGCCATGTTCCAGTCGCCGAAGACCTCCTTGTAGAATCGGCGAACGAGTCCTTTGTTCGTTGCTGCGATCTCGTCGGTCATGCGTAGCTCCCTCGCATCAGCTGTCACCGACGATCGGCTACAACCCATCGCTCGGCGGAGCGTTTGGCATACGATCCCTCTGATTGCAACGCAACGGTCGGATCGATGTTCCCGCTCCGCCGTGCCGGCGGAAGAGCAGCGATTCCGGCGACCGCGGTCAGAGATGCCGCTGATGCCGGGCTCGGATGCGACGCCCCAGGAACGCGACGGCGTCGGCCAGGCGGCGACTGGCCGCGGCGTCCGCATGCCCCGCGCCCGCGACCGAGCGGAACTCGTGGGGCACGGCGCATTCCGTGAGCAGGCGGTGAAGGAACACCGCGCCATCATGCAGCCCGAATTCGTCCGCGTCGCCGCAGTCGACGTACACGCCCATGCCCGCGGCGCGAATCCGATCGAGATTCGCGCGCACGATGCCGTAGACGGAGTTGCGCCGGTATGTCGCCTCGTCTTCACCCATCGCGCGGTGCAGCTCCCCCAGCACCGACGGCACATGCGGCGGCTGGACGGCAGCCGCCGTCTCCGCGGGAAAGACCGCCGGGGACAGCGCCGCGACCGCGGCGTAGCGCTCCGGTTCACGGAACGCGAGCTTCAACGCGCCATAGCCTCCCATCGACGAACCGATCACCGCGCGAACGTCACCGATGTCGAACCGCTCGGCCACCACGCTCGGGAGCTCGCTCGTGACGAGCGTCTCCCATCGCGGGCCATCCGGCTGGTCGATGTAGAAGCCGCCCACCGTCGGCGTCGTCGCGCAGGCGACCACCGCGCGCGGCAGCTCGCCTCGGTTCCAGGCGGAGTCGTAAATGGGTTTCGCCGCCTCGAGCGACCGCGCGGCGGAAGACATCGCGCCGTGCAGGTGAAGGATCAGCGGCGGGCGCTCTCCGGGGCGGAGATTCGCCGGGATGAGCACGCGATAGTCCACGCTCGATCCCGTCGAGCGGGCGGCGAACCTCCCCGCGAGGAGTGTGCTGGATTCTGACGTCATGTGTGAGAGCTGGTAATTTCCCGGAGAACGTAGCGCCCTGGCGCCGCATTACGGGGGCGGAGCGGTGGATCGGCCTGCTCACTTCGAGATCATGCCGATCTCGCCCAGCCACTTCTCCGCCAGCTCGGGCCATCCGGTGATCGGGAGCTTCGTGCGCCGTAGTCCAAACGCATGCCCGCCCTTCGCGAACAGGTGCAGCTCCACGGGAACGCCAGCTTTCCTCAGCGCCGCGTGATAGACGAGCGAATTCTCCACGGGATCGACCGGGTCGTTCTCCGCCTGGAGCAGGAACGTGGGGGGTGTTCGGCTGGTGACCCGAATGTCGGGGTTCAACGCGAAGTCCCGTTCGGGTACCGCCAGATGCCCCGGATAGAGCGCTATCGCGAAATCCGGGCGGCAGCTCACAGTGTCCGCCGCATCCACCGCCGGGTACAGTCGCTTCGCGAAATGCGTGCTCATTGCGGCGACCATGTGCCCGCCGGCCGAAAAGCCCAGCACTCCGATCCGGTGCGGGTCGATGCGCCACCGCGCGGCCTGGGAGCGCACCAGTCCCACGGTCCTCTGCGCATCCTCCAACGCAGTCCGACAGTCCCGATACGGCCCGGATTTCACGCACGGCACGCGGTACTTCAGCAAGACGCACGTGATCCCCCTGGACGTCAGCCAGTCACAGGCTTCCGTGCCCTCGAGATCGATCGCGAGGATGTTGTATCCTCCGCCGGGGAACACGACTACCGCCGTGCCGGTGTTGCGATTCACGGGCGAGTAGACGGTCATCGTGGGCTGCGACACCCTGTCGACGTACGTCCACGGCCGACCGCCGACGAGCTTGGGGTTGCCGGCAGAGTCCACCACCGTGCCTGACACCTCGGGTCCCTTCACGGCCTGCGCGTCAGGGGGTACTCCCGGCCAGATCGGAACTTGCGTGTGGCCGGGCGACGGCCGCCAGGCGCTCTGCGCTGCGGCGAAGCAAGGCGTTCCAGCGGCGGATGCCAGGAGCACCAGCATCGCCGTGGCCATGCGGGGTCGCGCTCTCATCGGTGCGTGCCTCGCCATCAAGCGTGCTCGATGTCCTGGCCGAACACGATGGCTACGCCATTCGGGTCATGGACGGAGAACTCTCGCACGCCGTATGGCTGGTCTGCCGGTTCCGAAGCGACCACCGCACCGCGACCGAGGATCTCCCTACGGTAGGCATCGACGTCGCGAACCCATTGGAAGAGGTGGACGCCGCGCGGTGTCCCCTCATCTCTGACGAAATGAATGGCGGAGTTGTCGCGCCAGACGACCGCGTAAACGTCGTCGCCGAAATCCCAGGTGAACCCCAGCACATCGCGATAGAACACCGCGGTGCTCTTCACATCCGGCACATGCAGCACGGTCGCGCCTTGAAAGAACTGGGCTGGATTGGAGGTAGGCAATGCGGGCATCGTCGGTCTCCCTTTCATCGGCTGGATCGGTTCGTGAGCTCGTCGGCGAGCGGCCGGGTCATCTGCACGAGCGGCACCTTCACGCCGCCCGGGAGCGTCACCTCCAACCGCTCGACCGCCGTGAAGCCGAGCGCGCGGTAGAGCGGCTCGCCGGGGAGCGTCGCCATGAGCTCGAGCGCGCCGAACCCCGCCGCCCGCGCCGCGGCGGCGCACGCCGCGAACAACTGCCGTCCGAGGCCGTGCCGCGCCCAGCTCGGGTGGACGAAGAAGGCGCGGATGCGAGCCGGCTCGGTCGCGGGATCGAGCGGCGCGTCGGCCGCGTCCCCCGCTTTCGCCTGATCGCCGCCATACAGTGTGCGGCGCGCGCTCCACCCACCGACAGCGGCCGGCGCGCCGTCCGGCGCGTCGATCACGTAGTACGTTCCGTCCGCGATGAGTTGCGTGTCCACGCCGAAGACGTGCGTGACCAACGCCTCGACCTGCGCGGGGGTGTAGAACCCCGCGCTCAGGCCGCGCGCGGAGGCGGTGATCAGCGCATTGAGTGCCGGGACGTCGGTCATCGTCGCGAGCCGCAGTTCCATGAGATCCATCCTGTCGCTGTACCTGCGGACGTCGCCTCAGTCCGCGAGAGAACGAATGACCCGCGCCGGATTTCCTCCGACGAGGCTATTCGGGGGAACGTCCCTGGTGACGACCGCACCCGCCGCGATCACCGAGTTCTCACCGACCGTGACGCCACCGATGATGATCGCGCCGGAAGCGATCCACACGTTTCTCTCGATCACGACGGGTCTGGCGATCACGGAGGCGCGTCGCTGGGAGGGCTCGAGGGGATGACCCGACGTGATGATGCTCACGTTCGGACCGATCATCACATCATCGGCGATGTCGAGCCCACCGAGATCATAGAACGTGCAATTCTGATTCACGAACACGTTGCGCCCGACGTTGATTTCGAGCCCGCCGGTCGTGTAGAACGGTGGGATGAGCAAGAAGCTGTCGTCCACCTTCTTGCCTATGAGATCGCTGAACAAGGCCCGGACCTCATCCGCATCGTCGAACGTCAAGCGGTTGAGAGTGGCGGTGATCGCCATCGCTCGCTTGACGTTCGCCGTCATGGCCGCCGATTCCGGCGTTCTCCTGGGGATCACCCTGGTGCGATCGTCATTCGCCATTCGCTGTTTCCCTCGCCTGTGTGCGACGAGCGGCGATCTGCCCGGCGCCCGCGGCGAGCAGGCAGACGATGCCGCCGAACACGATCGGCGCTCGGCCGCCGGCACGGTCCGCGAGCCATCCGCAGATCGGTCCGCCAATGAGGCCCGTCCCGGCGACGAACACCGTCTGGAGCGCGAGCACGCGCCCCTGCATCTCGCGCTTCGTATCGACCTGTACGATCGTGGTCGTCGTCGTCATGTACAGAATACTCGCCATGCCGACGAGAAACGCGGCGGGCATGGCGGTCGAGATGCCGCGCGTGGCCGCCAGCAGCAACATGCCTATTCCCATCGTTGCTGCGCCGCGCACTGCCTGCGAGAGGTGCGCCCTGCCGCGCCTCGCGATGATCAGCGCACTCGCGACGGCGCCGGCACTGAAGATCGAATAGAGGATCGTGAACACCCCCTCGCTCCGGTGCAGCGATCTCGTGACGAACAGCGGCAGCGTGACGTTGAAGTTGTACGACAGCGTGCCGATGGCCGCGAGCATGCCGAAGCTGATCCACAACACCGGCGTCGCGAGGATGTACCGGATGCCCTCACGGACCTCGCCCTTTGCGCGGGGTCGCGCGGGCGTACGGTGCAGCTCGTCCGCGTTCATGGCCCACACGCAGTAGAGCACGGCCGCATAGGTGATCGCGTCGATCGTGAAGCACCATCCATAGCCGAGCGTCACCGCGATCAGGCCGGCGAGCGCGGGCCCGAACACGCGTGAGATGTTCACAGTGGTGCTGTACAGCACGACGGCGTTCGGCAGATCCTTCCCTGGTACCATCTCGCTGACGAACGAGCGCCGCAGCGGATTGTCGAACGACAGCACCACCCCGCCGGCGAGCGCCAGCGCGTAGAGTCCGACCAGCGGTGGATGCGGAAGAAACGCGAGCACCGCCAGGCCGACCGACTGCATCATCTCGAGCGCTTGCGTCACGAACAGCGCGCGCCGCTTGTCGACGCGGTCGGCGATCGCGCCACCGAAGGGTGACAGAAAGAGGATGGGCCCGTACTGGCACGCCGCGACGCCACCGACCGCGACCCCGCTGGACGTGAGGCGCAGCACGAGCAGCACGAGCGCGACGTTGGTGAGCCAGTTGCCCGTGTTCGAGATGGACTGCCCGATGAAGAACAGCCGGAAGTTCCGGCTTCTGAGCGAGATGAACGTCTCGCGCAGCGTACCGGCGCGTGGAGGCGGCTCGGGTCGCGCAGGACCGGTCGATGCCGACGTGGCTATGAGACTCTCCTCGGCACACGACGGCCGCGCGAGTCGCTTCCTGAGGCCGGGCACGCAACCGCGACCAGGCGGATGGCGGTGGGATCGCTGCGGGCCATATGGGAGCATAATTCCACGCAAGGCACTTGCTCAAGCTGCTCGCGCTTCTGTGTGCTCGGGCCATGTCATCACACGACTATCGGCTCACGGTGCTCGTGGCGCCGCGCCGGCGCGGCGCGCTGGACACTCGCGAGAGGTGTGATCATGGAGGACGAACGGGGATGGCCCCATGCCGGAGAGCCGGGGAGGGTGAAGCGACGGCTGGATGACGCGGCCCGACGGCGGCGAGTGGGTTCGGGGCACGCTCTCGAACGGGCGGGCGGTCGAGGTGCTGGCGCGCCTGGTGCCCCAGTACATGTCGGACGAGCGGTTGGCGCTCCCGCTCATGCGGGGCGGTTGGGAGCTCCGCCCCGTGGCGCCGGACCGCTGGACGGTCGTGGGGCCGGGACTGGCTCCCGGCACGCGCCGTGTCATCTCCAGCGCGCCGACGGCGGCCAGTGCGGTCGCCGTGGCGAGGCTACGTGAGCAGCGGGGCGACCTGCAGCGGGGGTAGGACGCACTCGACTTCAGCACTCCTTCGCCGGATTCGGGCCGTCGCGGGCGGCTGGTACACCAGCCGCCCGTGGCACGTAGCTCTATGACGTCGCCCGGTCGAGCCACTTCGCCACGGCGGGCACCTCGTGGTGCGTCAGACGGTCCAGGAGCCGCACAGGCTCGTGGTCGACCAGGAGCATGTCGCGGTGCTCGGGCTTGAGAAAGCGTTCCTCGACCAACCGATCCAGGAACGTGATCAGCGGATCGAAGAAGCCGTCGATGTCGAGCAGGGCGTGGGGCTTCCGATGGAGCCCGAGCTGGCCCCAGGTCCAGATCTCGAAGAGCTCCTCGAGCGTTCCGAGCCCGCCAGGCAGGGCGACGAAACCGCTGGCCAGCTCGGACATGACGGCTTTCCGCTCGTGCATGGACCGGACGACACGAAGCTCGCTCAGTCCCCGATGCGCGACTTCGCGGGCCGCCAGATGGTGCGGGATCACGCCCACGACCTCGCCGCCGGCAGCCAGCGCCGAATCCGCGACAGCGCCCATCAGGCCCACGTTTCCGCCGCCGTACACCAGACGAAGTCCGCGCGCGGCGATCGCCGCGCCGAGCTCGCGCGCGAGCGCGCCGTACGAGCCCCGAGCGCCGGGGCTCGATCCGCAGAAGACGCACACGGTGTGGAATGCATTGCTCGGATGCGCAGCCGTCTGGTCCATGGGTACCTCAGCCCGCGGACGCACCATCATCTTCGCTGATGATGGCGTCGACTTCGAGCTCCACCAGCCACTGCGCATCGATGAAGCGCGCGACCTGCATGACGGTACACGCCGGCCGCACCGCGCCGAACACCTCCCCGTGTACCGCCGCGACCGCGCCCCAGTCCTCGAGGCGTGTCAGCAGCACTCGCGTCCGCACGACGTCGGCGAGGCTGGCTCCCGCCTCGGCCAGCGCGGCGGCGATGATCTCGAGACAGCGGCGCGCCTGTCCCGCCGCGTCGCCGGGCGCCGAGGTGCCGCCGTCGGGAGCGATCGGTGCCGTGCCGGCGACGCTCACGAACTGCCCGACGCGCACTGCGCGGGAGAAGCCGATCACCGGCTCCAGCGGACTGCCGGATGAGACGAGACGACGAGATGTGGTGCTCACTTGGTTGACCCAGGTGGATGGCTGGGTAGCGCTGAGCTCAGCTGCGGCGCTCTGCTCTCCAGAGCCAGAAGATGCAGGACCCGCGACACACTTGCCAGCCACGCCACTTGGCGGCCCCGCAGACGTCGTCGGCTAGAGCGCCTCACTAGGTGGCCAACGCGCCGACGTCACGGCGACCGGCGGACGCCAGCGTTCAGCTGCAGCCGAGCACAGAAAGAAAGTGCGGCCGCAGGCCGCGCCATCCGTAAGTCGGCTGTCAGCGGCAACGGTCGGTTAGCTGGCTGGCTGGCGAGGTTGGACTTGAAACCAGAGCGCGTAGAGCTGAACCGCCGGATCGGAAGTGAGCTGTCTTCGTCCGCGGTGATCCCGAGCCGTTAGTATAGGGTAGCGAAGCCCTCGCTCCCGCGACGGCCGAGGCAGCGCAGCCGCTGCTGACTGCAGCAGGTAGCCGCGCGCCCGCGCACGTACGGGCAGGCCGAAGCTCTTGGTGGCCTTTCCCTCGACCGCGATGACGACTGGGTCCCCGTGAGCGTCAAGCCGCGAGCGGTAGATAGAGAGCGGCGACGGAGCCGCCGCAATCCAGGGCGTGCTCGTCGGGTTCAGGAATTCGTCGACTCGCCCGGTCACAAGTTCAGAGATCGAACAGCCAGACGACGCCACCCACGAGTGTGCCCATGAGCGCCGCGGCGAGCAGCGCCAGGGCCGGCGGCATCTCCTGCTCGCGCGTCTTCCGATAGGAGAGACCACCGAAGACCACGGCGGCAAAGAGGCCAGCCGCACGCGGCCCGGCAAGGTCGTTGATCCAGCTGCCGGCCAGGCCGCCGCCGATCCCGATGCCGAGTATCCAGCGCATGTCAGAGGTCGGTGCGGCTCGCTTCGGATGCTGCCCTCGCATACTTGACCCTCCCCAATCTGGCTGGCGAGCTAACGCCGTGTTCAGCTGCAAGCGGGTCCCATAATCGCCGCCGCAGGCGGCTTCCGCACACCGCTTGTCAGCTGCAACAGCTCGTTAGGCCGCCGGTCGCGACACGTGACGCGCGAGTCGGCCGCGAGCGCGGCGCATGGCCCACGGGCCGACGATCGTTAGCACGCCGAGGCTCGCGAACAATGTGTACGACGCGTACGGCGCGCGTAACGGCCATTCTTCACCCGCGGCATTCACGCAGGTGCTATGCGCGTCGATCACCCTGCCCCCGGCATCCAGACAGGCGTCCTCTCCCCGCAGCTGCGCCAGCGCCGCGCCGCCCGCGCCAGCGAGGAGGGTGAGGGCCAGTAGGAGCACGATCCGAGCTTTCCTCATACAC
>CAMLHT010000180.1 GCA_946479895.1 uncultured Gemmatimonadota bacterium
ATTACGAACCGACCGGGCGGCTGCGCATCCCGGTGCTCTCGTTGCACGGACTGCGCGATCCCGTCGTGCCGTTCTCACACGAGGCGGCCTACGCCGCGCGTGCCCTCGCAATGGGAAACCCTGCGCTGTTTCGCTCCCTGCCGTCATCGGCACCGGGACACTGCGTATCCGTGACGATCGATCAGGAGATAACGGGCCTCGCCACGCTCGTCAGATGGGCCGACTCACTGGACGCGGGACGGCATTGAGCCCGCCCCGTGAGGCAGCTCGGCGACGACCTGCCAGTCGCCATTCGCCGACGTGCAAGGCGGGACCTCGTCGCCCCGCGCATCACGCTCGCGTGCGAGGTCCCCGATGACCTGCCGCTCCTGTGTGCCGATCGTCACCGCATGTCGCAGATCCTCTCGAACCTGGTCACGAACGCGATCAAGTTCACCCCGCGCGGCGGGACGGCCACGATCACCGCCGCGGGCTTGGCCTCGGCCTGGCGATCGTGGAATTGCTGGTGAAGGCGCACGGCGGCGGCATTCACGTGGCCAGCGAGCCGGGGCGTGGCACGACCGTGAGCTACACGATCCCCGATACGTCGGCGGGGTGCGGAGGTCCGGACACGGGACGCTGACGCGCGCGTCCTACGACCGACGTCAATCCTCCAGATGTTCGTGCCACACCGATGGTGGCACGAGGAGCACCGGTACCGGCGAGCGTTCGATGACCTGCGCGGAAATGGAGCCAAGTCGTTCCGCTGCATCGAGCCCGAGGCCACGAGTCCCGAGCACGAGGAGATCGGCGTGCTGCGCGTCGGCGAAACGGGCGATCGACTCCACGGTGCCGGCTTCCCCGCTGACCGTCTCTCCTTCGATGGCGACGCCGGCCCAGTCGCCGGCGCTGCGGCGCAGCGACGCGACCTCCGAGGCCAGCGCCGAAGCGTCGTCGCGGGCTGCGTCGTCCTCCACCCCGCTGACGTGCAGCGCGACGAGGGTGGTCTTCCGCCCGTCGGACTCGCTCGTGCGCAGGGCGGACGCCCAGGACAACCCGACGAGCAGGGCGCCTCGAGCGGTGTCCGAGAGGTCGACCGGGACGACGACACGGGAGAGCGGAAGCGGCAGCGGCCGAAGCGCAGCCAGGCAGGGTGCACTCGCGCGGACCGCGACCGCGCGCGCAGTACCGCCGAGTCGCCGCTCTCGCTGGTCGCTGCCATCGTCGCGCGGAGGCCCGAGGACGATCACGTCGGCATGAATGCTCAGGCTCACCGCACGGATCGCCTCCGCAGGCGAACCGGGGACGGCGTGCACCTTCACCCGCCGTTCCGGGATCCCCGCACGCTGCAGCACGGCGTCGACTTCCCGTGCATGTGCCTCACGACCCGGCAGCTCGCGCGCCTCCTCCGTGGCTTCGGATGGATACACGTGAACGATGTGCAGTGCTGCGCCCGCCGCGCTCGCGAGCCGGTACGCGCAGCCGACCGCGAGGTCGGACGACGCGCTGAGATCGGTGGCGGCGAGCACCGTCCTGATGGCCAGGGGACGCATCCCGCTAGAGGCGGCCGGTGGCGACGGCCTGCGCGATGTCGGTCTGCGTGATGACGCCGACGAGCTTGCCCTGATCCTCCACGAACAGCCGCCGCACGTCGCCATAGAGCATGTGCTTCGCCGCCTCCCGCGCGTCGGCATCCGGCGAGATGACGTACGGGTCGGAGGTCATGATGTCGCGCACTGTCTCGCGGGTGAGTGCCGCCGGTGTCGCGTTCGCATCACCAAACCCCGCCGACGCACGGAGCACGTCGCCGGCGGAGACGACACCGATGATGTGCGACGCGTCGTCCACCACGGGAAGGCCTGAGACTCGCGCATCGGCGAGTTTCTGCACCAGGGTCTGGACCGGGGCATCGGGGGTGATCGATTTCACCTCGGTCTGCATCAGGTCGGCAACGCGCATGGGACTCCTCGGCTCACTGGGTGGAGACGGACGGCGGAAGTGACGCTTCGATGCGGACTCCACGGGCGGCGGTCGCGAAATCCGTACCGGGCGGGCAAGGCCGCCTCGCGTGCCGCCGACCGAGCGACCCGCCCTACGTCATCGCCGCCGCACCTACTTCCGGGTGCGCGCGCATGAACCCCACGAGCCGCTCCGAATACTCCGGAAAGCGCGGGCAGGTGATCCCGCTCGGCGCCAGGTCGCGCTGTGCGTTCGTGGTGGCGAACGTCGTCGGCAGCACGAAGTAGTCGATCGCGCTCGAGGGGATGCGCATGAGGGCATGGACCCCGGGCACCTTCTCGATGAACAGCTTCGCGAGGCCGCGTGACAGCGGAAGCCGGATCAACGTGCGACCGGTGCTGCGGCCCAGATCGGTGAGCAGCTCGTCGATGGTGAGCGGGGCCGGATCGGCGAGCTGGTAGACCTTGCCGCGCGACTCGGGGCGCTCGCTGAGCCAGGCGATCGCGTCGACGACGAAGTTGCGCGGCACCACGTTGAAGCGCGTCGCGCGGGGGTTTCCGACGACGGGCATGAGCGCGACCTTCGGTTGCCGGAGCAGCCACTGGATGACGAAGTACGGCCCGTCGTACTTCTGCGTGGCGCCGGTGCTGCTGTCGCCGACGACGACGGCCGGGCGGTAGATGGTCACGGGCAGGCCACCGCGCATCGCCGACTGCACCTCGACCTCGGCGAGATACTTCGTCTCCTCGTAGAAGTTGTTGAACGCCTGCCCCTGCTCGAGCATCTCTTCGGTGAACAAGCCGGGATAGCGTCCGCTCACGTAACAGGTGCTCACGTACTGGAAGCGGCGCAGGCGAGGACACCGGGCGGCGAAGGCGAGCATGTGCGCCGTTCCCTGCACGTTCACGCGCACGGCGAGCTCGCGCGCGACCGAGAGGTCGTAGACGGCAGCGAGGTGGAAGATCTCGACGACGCTCCGCGTCAGCTCCGTAGCCGCGCCAAGCCCGAGGTCGGGCTGCACGATGTCCCCTTCCACGATGCGCGTCCGCTCGGCGAGCCCTGGCGTCCGCGCAGCGAGCTCACCGAGGCGCGCGTGCGCGAGCGGCACGTACTTCGGCTGTACCAGGCAGACGGCCTCGGCGTCCGGGATGCGCGCCAGCGCGCGGGGAAGCAGCTCGCTGCCCAGGAAGCCGGGAAAGCCGGTGAACAGGACGCTATCCATGCGCTCCAAGCTAACGCCGATCGTGGCCGGGGCCGTCAGGCAACACCGGGCGTGCCACCGTTTGCCTGACAGCATTTGCCACCGGGCTCGGCGAGGTTGGACCATACCCGTGGCTGTGGGGAGGTGTCCCATGCAGTCGAGCAGCGTGGCGGGGGGCGTGCCCTACCAGAAGGACATCCTTCGAGACCATGGTCTCGATGCCGCCGGCGCGCGCCAACGCTTCGTGGAGGAGCATGCCGGCGTGGCGCTCCATCACGTGACGCACTTCTCCATCGACCCGCTCTCGACGCTCGGCAACATCGAGTCGTTCAGCGGGGTGGCACAGGTGCCCCTGGCCTTCGCGGGCCCGCTGCGGGTGCATGGAGAGCACGCGAATGGCGAATTCCTGATCCCGCTGGCGACGACGGAGGGCTCGCTCGTCGCCTCGTACAACCGGGGGATCAAGCTGCTGAACGCGGCGGGAGGCGTGACGAGCACCGTGTCCGCCGACCGGATGCAGCGTGCGCCGGTGTTCATCCTCGATTCGGCCCGCGCCGCGCGCGATTTCGCGGCGTGGATCCAGGAGAGGATCGCCGACATCCGCGCGGTGGCCGAGGCCACGTCGCACGTCGCGAAGCTGCAGCGCATCGAGACCTATCTCGCCAGCCGCTTCGCCTTCCTGCGCCTCGACTACACCACGGGCGACGCCGGCGGCCAGAACATGGTCGGCCGCGCCACCCTGGCCGCCTGCGAGTGGATCGTGACCAACAACGCGGCCGTGCGCAGCTACTTCCTCGACTCCCAGCTGTCGAGCGACAAGAAGGTGTCCTACATCAACACGCTCCGCACGCGCGGCAAGCGCGTAACCGCGGAGGTGACGGTCCCGCGCACCCTCCTCGTGGAGCAAATGCACGTGGAGCCGCAGACGCTCGCGTTCTGGAACGGCGTGGGTAGCGTGGGATCGCATCTCTCGGGCGCGATGAACAACGGACTGCACGCGGCCAATGCACTGGCCGCGATGTTCATCGCCACCGGACAGGACGTGGCGAACGTGGTCGAGGGATCGGCGGCCACCGGCTACCTCGAGATCACGCCCGCGGGCGACCTGTACGTGTCCATCACGATCCCATCGCTCATCGTGGCGACGCACGGCGGCGGAACCCATCTCGGCACGCAGCGCGAGTGCCTCGAGGTGATGGGATGCTATGGCACGGGGAAGGTCTACAAGCTGGCGGAGATCATCGCCGGCGTGGCGCTGGCCGGTGAGCTGTCGCTCGCGGCGGCAATCTGCACGAAGGAGTGGGTCACGGCGCACGAGAAGTTCGGCCGCAATCGGTGACCACGGTGCGCCGGGAGATGACGAAGGCCGAGGGTCCGCCCGCTCGCCCGTCAGCGAGGCGCCGGACGCACACGTCGCTTGCGCCGCTCACGGCACGAGAGACGCCGGGCCCTCCGCTGGAGCTGATGAAGGAGGGACCTCCGCCCGGGCTGGTCCGGCGGCTCGCCGTGACGGTGCGCCACGTCGCGGGGCTGCTGGCCGGTGGGCTGGTGGCGCGAGCCGATGCGTGCAGGGCGCGTGGGACGCGAGCCACGCCGCGCGAGGCATTCATCCGGGTGGTCGCGGTCCCGCTGCGGCCGCTGCTGCTGCGCGAGCTGCGCGAGGCGCCGTTCCCCGTGCAGCTGCGCCGGCGCCTGGAGCTGCTCGGGCCCACGTACATCAAGCTCGGGCAGATCCTCAGCCTGCGTGAGGACATCCTGCCGCGGTCCGTGACGAGCGAGCTGCGGCGGCTGCTGAACCAGCTGCCCATCGTGCCGTTCCCGCGTTATCGCGAGCTGGTGGAAGAGGGCCTCGGCCGCCCGATCGCGGCGATGTTCACCTGGATCGATCCCGTGCCGCTGGGCTCGGCGTCGATCGCGCAGATCCACCGCGCGCGGACGCTCGATGGGGCGGAGGTCGTGCTCAAGGTCGTGAAGCCGGGAATCCGCGAGACGCTGCGTCGCGACGCGCGCCTGCTGCGCGGGTTGGGCCGCCTGCTCGAGGTCGTCGTGCCGCATTATCAGCCGCGGCGCATCATCAGCGAATTCGTCAGCTACACGGAACGGGAGGTCGACCTCCGCCGCGAGGCGAGCAATGCGGCGACGTTCAGGGCGAACTTCGCCGACATGCCCGACGTCGTGTTCCCGGCCATCCACACGCAGTACAGTGGCGAGAGCGTGTTGTGCATGGAGTTCCTCGACGGCCCACGTCCGGACGACGAGGCAGCGCGCGCGCTTCCCGTGGCCGACCGGGAGCGGCTGGTGGACCTTGGCGCAGCGTCGATCATCCGGATGATCTATCGCGACGGGTTCTTCCACGCCGACCTGCACCCGGGCAACCTGCTCGTGCTGCCAGGCCCGAAGGTCGGCTTCATCGACCTCGGGATGGTGGGACGCCTGGATGCCGAGCTGCGCCGGCTGCTGCTGTTCTACTACTACTCCCTCGTCACGGGCGACGCGGAGAGCGCGGCGCGGTACCTGGGCGCCGTGGCGGAGCCGGGGCGCGGCGCCGATCCGACGGGGTTCCGGCGCGAGGTGACGGAGATCAGCGGGCGTTGGCGCAATGCGGCCACCTTCGACAGCTTCTCGCTCGCGCAGCTCGTGCTGGAATCGGTGACGCTGGGCGCGCAGTACCGGATGTACTTCCCGATGGAGATGGTGCTGATGGTCAAGGCGCTCATCACCTTCGAGGGAGTGGGGCAGGTGATGATGCCGGGCATCGACATCGCGCGGGTCTCGCGCGCGCACATCCGGCGCATCTTCCTCGAGCAGTTCAATCCGGTGCGCATCGTGCGCGAGGAGCTGAAGAGCGCGCCGGACCTCGTGGACGCACTGGCCAAGATGCCGCTGCTGATCACCGAAGGGGTGCGCGTGCTCGAGCGCTCCACGCAGGCCAGGGCGCCGTCGCCGATGGCGGGGTTGCGCGGCGCGCTGCTCGCCGGGTTCAGCATCGTGGCCGGCGCGCTCGTGCTGGCGCTGCGCGGTCCGTGGCCTGCCTGGGCGCTGCTCTTCACCGCGGGTTTGGCCATTGCGCTGCGGGGGGCGAGGGAGTGATGCCGCTCGATCTCCACCTCCCCGCGCAGGTGCGCTACACGGCGCCACCGTCCAGGGCGCACGATCCCTTCGACGCCGACTGGGCGCGCTCCATCGTGAAGACGGCGATCGACCCGCTGCTGCGGCTGTGGTTCCGCGCCGAGATCGTGGGCGCCGAGCGCATCCCGGCGAAGGGGCCGGTGATCCTCGCGGCGAACCACAGCGGCAACGCCTTTCCCTACGACGCAATCGCACTCGACGCCCTCCTCTGGTCGCGCGACGGCATGACGGACGCGAGCAAGTTCCGCACGGTCTACGAGCACCAGCTCTCGCTGGTGTGGTGGATGCGCCCGTTCGGGATCGACGATTTCTGGCGGCGCGGCGGCGGCGTGGACATGACCTTCGACAACTTCGACGCGCTGCTGCGCCGCGGCGATCGCACCCTGTACTTCCCGGAGGGCGTGCCCGGGATCGGGAAGGGCTTCGGCCGTCGCTACCAGCTGCAGCCGTTCCACACGAGCTTCATCCGCCTCGCCGCGAAGCACGACGTCCCGGTGCTGCCGCTGTACGTCGTCAACGGCGAATGGATACACCCGATCGGCTACACCTTCGGATGGCTCGACTGGCTCATGCAGCGCCTGTTCCTCGTGCCCTTCCTGCCGCTGCCGATTGGCCTGCTCGCGGTGGTGTTCCCGTGGATGTGGTATCTCGCCTTCCCCGCGAGGCTGGTGTTCGTCGTCGGCGAGCCGGTGGACGTGCGTGCGATCGTGCGCGACGCGCCCACGATGCGGGCGGCCACCGACACGGTCCGGGCACTCATGCAGCGCGGATTGAACGAGAGCGTCCAGCGTTTCGGGAAGACACGATACGGCATCCCGGAGCTCTGGCGCACGTTGCGGCGCGCGGCGCGCGGGCGCTGGCGCGCGATCCCCACCGGCTGGCCGCTGTCGTTCATCCGGCACGAGCGCGACCGCGCACGACCGCCGGCGCGGAACCGGTTGCACGCGATCCTCCGCGACCTCGACCTCGTCGCGTTCTATCTCCCGTTCGGCTGGCCGCTTCTCTCGCTCGCGCGCATGCTGCGCCGCGCGCCGTACGGGCATCGGGGCACCACGCGCGCGGAGCGGTCGATGCGCGAAGGACGGTTCGTCTGGCGGCTGGCGGAACGTCCGCTGCCGCCCGTCGGTCCTGCGAGCGGCTAGCTCGCCTTTCCGCGCGCGCGGCGGCGTGACCGCCGGCGTGCGCCCACCTGCGCCCGGCGCGCGAGGTCCGTCGGCGCGGCACCGTGCTCGGCGAGGGTCCCCCAGAGCGTGCGTCGGGGATCGTCGAGCAGGTCGCGCCGGAGCCGCACGCCGTGCCTGGCGAGCAGGGGCTCCAGCTCGTCCGCACGCCGCCGGAGGTCCTCGCGGGTGATCGCGTAGGCCAGCTCGCACATGCGATGCCGATCGCTCAGCGTGAGGATGTTGGAGAAGAACATCTCGTACTCGTCGCCTGGCGGCTCGAAGAGCAGCACCGTTGCGTCCGGATAGCGCTCCACGTAGCCGGCGAGCCCGAGCTCCAGCCGCGAGTGCACGAGGGTCCGGAAGGTCTGGGAGAGCACCAGTGGCAGGCCGCCGGCGTAGAGCGCGCCAGGGGCGAGGGTGCCGTCGGCCTCGCCCGTCGTGGTGTCCACGGGCACGATCGGATTGACGCAGAGCAGCAGCTCCACGCCGTAGTCGAGCGCGACGGAGGCGTGCACCGTCTTGAGCAGCACGCCGTCCACGCAGT
>CAMLHT010000181.1 GCA_946479895.1 uncultured Gemmatimonadota bacterium
CTCTTCTTCGAGCACAAGTATCTCTACCGGCGCATCAAGGACACGATGCCCGCCGGCGATCACGTGGTGCCGATCGGGAAGGCGCGGACGGCCCGGGAAGGGAAGGACCTGTCCATCATCACCTACGCGGCGACGGTGTGGAAGGCGCTCGAGGCGGCGGAGCAGCTGGAGAAGTCCGATGGACTGTCGGTCGAGGTGATCGACCTCCGGACGCTCAGCCCGCTCGACGACGAGGCCATCCAGGCGACGGTCCGCAAGACGAGCCGGGTCATGATCGTCCACGAGGACACGCGCACCGGCGGAATCGCCGGGGAGATCACGGCGCGGATCAACGAGACGTCCTTCGCCTGGCTCGACGCCCCGGTCCTCCGGGTCACCGCCCACGACATCCCGCTGCCCTACGCCCCGCAGCTCGAGGATTTCGTGCTGCCGCAGACCGACGACATCGTCCGGGTCGCCCGGACCCTGGCCGCCTGGTGATGGCGGGTCCGGAGGCGAGACCGCCGGCGGGCGGGGCCGGAAGCCCGGGTGACCCCAACGAGGGCATCTGGCCTTATCTTGGGGTCGGTTGCATCACGACCGTCTCCGGATTCTTCGGTGGCGGGATGATTGCCGTACTGATCGCGAAGATCGTCGGCGCCGCCACGTCCTGCACACCGGACGCGGAGACCGGGGCGCCGTGCAACTGGTTCAACTTCGCGGTGGTCGGCGCGCTGGCTGGCATGATCCTGTTTCCGGCGGTGGCGACGTTCCTGTTGCGCCGCAGCCGGATGAAGTCACGAAACAACGCTTGAGGAAGATTCCGTGGCACGCATAGATGTCGTGATGCCCCAGATGGGCGAATCGATTGCCGAGGGCACGCTGTCCCGGTGGCTGAAGAAGGTCGGCGATCCCGTGAAGCGGGACGAGCCCATCTTCGAGATTTCGACGGACAAGGTCGACGCCGAGATTCCGGCGGCGTCGAACGGCGTGCTGGTCGAGATCCTGGTGCAGGAGGGCCAGACCGTCGCCGTGCAGACGGTGGTCGCGCGCCTCGAGACGGATGCGGCCGTCGCGGCCGAGGTTGGAGGGCGGAGGGCGGAGGGCGGAGCGGCCGAGAAGCAGGCCACGCCGACCGCCGCCGTTGCCGCCGCAACTGCGTCCGCGCCCTCCGCCCCTCCGGCCTCCGCCCTCCGGCCTCCGGCCTCCGAGACCGCCCTCCGGCCTCCGACCTCTGCCAACGGCAGCCTGGAGGACCGGCTTCGCACGAAGTCCTCGCCGCTCGTTCGTCGCATGGCGGCGGAGCACAACGTCGACATCGCCGGGCTTCAGGGCTCCGGCATCGCCGGCCGCGTGACGAAGAAGGACCTCTCGGCCTATCTCGAGTCCGGCGGCGCCCGCGCCGCGGCCCCCGCGCCGTCAATGCACGCGCCCGCCGGCGTCGAGTCCCACGGCCCCGCGCCCGAGGCCTGGCGCGGCGACGTCGTCGAGCCGATGTCGAAGATCCGCAAGCTCACGAGCGATCACATGATCGCCTCGCGCCGCGAGCACGCGCACGTGACGTCGTTCTTCGAGATCGACCTCACGCGCATCGCTCGGATCCGCCACAAGCTCCGCGGTGAGTTCGAGCGGCAGACGGGGCAGAAGCTCACGTACCTGCCGTTCATCCTCAAGACCGTCGTCGACGCCCTCAAGCAGTTCCCGGTGCTCAACTCGTCGGTCTCCGGCAACAACATCATCTTCCGCAAGCGCTACAACCTCGGCATCGCCGTCGCGCTCGACTGGGGGCTGATCGTTCCCGTGATCAAGAACGCGGAAGACCTGTCGCTCACCGGTCTCACGAAGGCGCTCAACGACCTCGCGGATCGCGCGCGCAACAAGAAGCTCAAGCCGGAGGAAGTGCAGGAGGCGACGTTCACCATCACGAACCCCGGCGTCTTCGGGTCGCTGATGGGCACGCCGATCATCCCGATGGGAACGTCGGCGATTCTCGGCCTCGGCGCGATCGAGAAGCGGCCGAAGGTGATCACCGGCCCCGATGGCGAAGACACCATCGCGATCCGCACCTGCGCCTACTTCTCGCTGTCGTTCGACCACCGCATCGTGGACGGGTCCGACGCCGACAAGTTCCTGGCGTACCTCAAGAAGCACCTCGAGAACTACCCGGAAACGGGAGCATGAAGAACGGCAAGGCGCTCACCATCCAGCGGACGCTGGTCCCGAAAGCCGAGCGGGAGAAATACTTCGAGCGCCTTCGCCGCAAGCGTGACCATTACACGGCCGCGAAGTGCCGCTTCTGGGTCTTCGAGGAAGCGAGCCTCCCCGGCGCGTTCATCGAGTTCTATGAAGCGGACGATCCGGAGATCCTCGTGCGGGCGCATGCCGACGCGCCCGACCGGATCCTCGACTCGAACCGCGTCTACCTGCAAGTGGAGATTCAGTAGAATGCCGACTCGCACCGTCAACCTTGGCGGCCGGACCTGGCGGGTGTTTCCGTCGGGCCAGGTGACGCAGTACGATCGCGATGAATTCGCGCTGCTGTTCGTGACCGGATCCGATGACAGGCGCGAAGTGCGGGTGACGCGCTATTCGCCGGTCGGGGCGCGGTCCCGCGAGCAGTCGCTCGTCGAGCTGTCGGACGCCGACCTGGCCCGGCTCTTCGAATACTCGCAACCCAGCGACACCTCGCCCGAAGCCGACTACGCCGCGTGACGGGGCCCGCGGCGGTCGGCACGCCGACCGCGTCGTTCGTTGACCTGCATTCCCATTCCACGGCATCCGACGGCGCCTTCGCGCCGGCGGTGGTCGTGGGCGAGGCCCGCAAGGCCGGGCTGGCCGCGATCGCGCTGACCGATCACGACACGACGGCCGGTCTCGCCGAAGCGATCGCCGAGGGAGAGCGGCAGGGCATCCGCGTCGTGCCGGGGATCGAGCTGAGCGCCGTGGAGGAAGACCACGAGACGCACATCCTCGGGCTTCACCTCGGCAGCACGGCGCCCATCGACGCGCGCCTCGCCGAGCTGCGGGAGATGCGGCGGACGCGCGCGTCGAAGATCGTCGACCTGCTGAACGCGCATGGCGTCCGTATCACCTTCGAGAGCGTGCTCGAACAGTCGGGCGCGGCGGCGATCGGCCGTCCGCACGTGGCGCGCGCGCTGATCGCCGAAGGCTGGGCGGTGGATTCGCGCGATGCGTTCGATCGCTACCTTGCCGCCGGCCGCCCGGGGTTCGTCCCCAAGGATCAGCTCACGATGCGCGACGCGATCGGCCTGATTCACGCCGCCGGCGGCCTCGCGATCGTCGCGCATCCGGGGCAGAACGGGACGCGGGAGCGCATCGAGGCGCTGGTGCGCGACGGCCTCGATGGCGTCGAAGTCCGTCACCCGGGCCACAGCAACGAGGACATGCTGCGGCTCATGGCGCTCGTCGAGCACTTCCAACTGGTACCGTCCGGAGGCTCGGACTGGCACGGCGTGCCCGGACCGCGAACATTGGGGGCGATGAAAGTCCCCATGGAATGGCTCCACTGGCAGGATCAGCGCGCGCAGGCCCGGAGGGCGTGACGTGAACCTGTCCAGCCGCGTCGCGCTCGTGACCGGAGCGGGAAGGCGAGTGGGGCAGGCCATCGCCCTCGCGCTGGGCGCAAAGGGGATGAAGGTCGCGGTGCACTACAACGGGTCGGCTTCGGGCGCGGAGGACACCGTCGCGCAGCTCCGCGCCGAAGGTGCGACCGGCGAGGTATTCCAGGCCGACCTCTCCACGGCGGACGGCCCCCGCCAGCTGATCGACGCCGTCGTCCGGTCCTTCGGGGGCATCGACGTGCTGGTCAACTCGGCGGCGGTGATGGAGCGGACGCCGTTCGGCGAGGTGACCGTCGAGCAGTGGGACGCCATGATGGCGATCAACCTGCGCGCGCCGTTCTTCGTGACGCAGGCAGCGGCGCCGCACCTGAAGAAGTCGAGCGGCGCCGTGGTGAACATCGCCGACCTGGCCGCGTACGAAACCTGGCCGGCGTACATACCTCACGGAATTTCGAAATCCGGCGTTGTCCACATGACGCGGTCTCTTGCTCGCGTGCTCGCGCCGGAGGTCAGGGTCAACGGAGTGGCGCCGGGTACGGTCCTTCTCCCCGAGGACTGGGACAAGGCCGCCGACGAGCGCCTCCGCCAGACGACGCCGCTCGCCCGTACGGGAACCCCCGAGGACGTCTCGGCCACCGTGATCTTCCTGCTCGAATCGGACTACATCACGGGCGAAACGGTGATCGTGGACGGCGGACGTCACGTCCGGATCTAGCCCGGGTCATCCCGAGCACGGCGAGGGACCTGATTGCAGGCCCGAGCAGATCCCTCGCTACGCTCGGGATGACAATGCGTCGGGCTGACACCCGCTAAATTTCCCGGCTGACGACGACCCGAGAGAAAGACGTGGCGGCCAATTTCGAATACGACGTGGTGATCGTGGGAGCGGGCCCGGCGGGCATGTGCGCCGGCATGTATACCGGGCGTTCGATGCTGAAGTCGGTCGTCCTGGAGCGCGGGTTTCCCGGCGGCGAGCTGCTCAACACCGAGCTGATCGAGGACTATCCGGGCTTCGAGAGCATCCTCGGCCACGACCTCGCCGAGAAATTCCACACCCACGCCGCGAAGTTCGGCGCCGAGTTCCGGACCAGCGTCACGGTCGAGCGCGTGAAGCGTCTCGACGACGGATCGTTCGAGGTGGTCGCCGACAACGGCGACCGCTACCTGGCGCCGGCCGTCATCGTCACCGCCGGCGGCACCCCGATCAAGCTCGGTATTCCCGGGGAGCTCGAGTACGCCGGAAAGGGCGTGTCCTACTGCGCGATCTGCGACGGCGCCTTCTTCCGGAATCACACCATCGCCGTCGTGGGCGGGGGCGACGCGGCCACCGAGGAGGCCGACTTCCTCACCCGGTACGCGGAGAAGGTCTACCTGATCCACCGCCGGGACGAGCTGCGCGCGTCGAAGATCCTCCAGAAGCGGCTCTTCGAGAATCCGAAGGTCGAGGTCATCTGGGACACGACCGTCGAGCGCGCCGAGGGCGACGCGACGGGCCTGACCACGCTCAAGCTCCACAACGTGAAGACGGGCGACCGCAGCGACCTGAAGGTGACGGGCCTGTTCGTGTTCGTCGGGTTCCGGCCGAACACGGGCATCGTCGCCGATCACGTCGAGCACGACGAGATGGGCTACATCAGGACCGACCAGAACATGCAGACGAGCGTCCGCGGGCTGTTCGCGGCCGGCGACCTGCGGTCGCAGCTCACCCGGCAGGTGACGACGGCCGTCGGGGACGCGACGACGGCGGCCATCGCTGCCGAGAAGTACCTGAAGGCGCTGAAGGATGGAACGCCCGAGGCCGAGATCGTCGGCAGCGGCGGATACACCTCGTGAAGATCGACTTTCGAACCGTCGGACCTTTCGTCGAGAACTCATACCTCGTCGTCGATGACCAGGCGGGCCGCGCCGTGTTCGTGGACCCCGGTGACGAGCCGGATCTCCTGGTCGCCATGGGCGAGGAATCGGGCGCGCAGATCGACGCGATCTGGCTGACCCACGCGCACATCGACCACATCGGCGGCATCGCCGGGGTGCGGCGGCGCTGGCCGGTGCCCGTCTTCATGCACCCGGCCGACCGCATCGTGTTCGAGCGCGCGAGCGACGTCGCGCGCATGTACGGCATCGCGTTCGAGAAGCCGGAGCCGCCCGACGTCGACCTGATCGAGGGCCAGCAGGTGGGCGTCGGCACGCTGCGCTTCGACGTCATGCACATGCCGGGGCACGCCCCGGGCCTCGTCGTCTTCGTCGGCGAAGGCATCATGCTCGGTGGCGACCTGCTGTTCGCCGGCTCGATCGGCCGGACCGACCTGCCGTATGCCGACCCGAAGGCCATGCAGCGGTCGCTCGAGCGCCTGTCGACCCTCGATCCGCGGCTCGTGGTGTACCCGGGCCATGGCCCGGACACCACCGTCGGGAAGGAGCTCGAGGCGAACCCGTTCCTGGCCGGCGTCGCGCGCCCGGCACGCGGATGACGCGCCCTGCCGCGCTCGAGCTGGTACTCCTCGCGTCATGGCTCGGGGCGGCGATTCTCGTCGCGGCCGTCGTCGCGCCGGCGGCGTTCCGCGTGCTGCCGACGCGCACGCTCGCCGGCGCGCTCGTCGGCGAAGTGCTCCCGGTCATCTTCATCGCCGGCCTCGTCGTCGCGGCGGTGGCGGTGGCACTGGAGGCGCGGAGCGGCGAGAGTGTCATGCGAGTCCGGATCGCCGGTCCGTTCCTCCTGATGATCATCGGATGCGCGGTGGCGCAGTTCGTCGTCGGGCCGAAGATCGAGGTGGTCCGCGCGGCCATCGGCGGCGCCGTCGACGCCCTCGACGCCGCCGATCCGCGGCGCGTCCGGTTCGGCAGGCTTCACGCGTTCAGCGTGATGTGGATGGGCGTCGCCATGCTCGGCGCCGGTTTGGCAATCACTCGTATCGTCATCCTGAGCGAAGCAAGGGAAAGAGTCCGTCCTTCGCTTCGCTCAGCTGACATCCCTCAATGAACCATGGCAAATACGCGAACTGAAAAGGATCCCCTCGGCACGCTCGAAGTGCCGGCGGATGCCCTCTATGGCGTGCAGACCCTGCGCGCGGTGCAGAACTTTCCCATCAGCGGGCTGAAGCCGCTGGAGCCATTCGTCATCGCGCAGGTGTGGATCAAGAAGGCGGGCGCGATGACCCACAAGGAAACCGGCCGGCTGGACGCGAAGCTCGCCGACGCCATCATCGCGGCCGCCGACGAAGTCCTCGCCGGCAAGCATCGGGAGAACTTCGTCGTCGATCCGTACCAGGCCGGCGCCGGCACCTCGCACAACATGAACGTCAACGAGGTGCTCGCGAACCGCGCCAACGAGATCCTCGGCAGCGCCCGCGGGACGTACGCGCCGGTGCATCCGAACGATCACGTGAACATGGCGCAGAGCACCAACGACACGATCCCGACGAACATCCGGTTGTCGGCGCTGTCGCGGCTCGACGCGCTGCTGAAGGCCTTCGAGGGGCTGCGCGACGCGCTCGCCGCGAAGGGCAGGGAGTTCGACCACATCGTGAAGGCCGGCCGCACGCACCTCCAGGACGCGATGCCGATCAGGCTCGGGCAGGAGTTCACGGCGTACAGCATCTCCATCGACCGCGCCATGAAGCGCGTCCGGGAGTCGGCCGACTACCTGCGAGACCTCGGCATCGGCGGCAGCGCGGTCGGAACGGGCGTCACGGTGGAGAAGGAATATCCCGCGCTGATGGTGAAGAACCTCCGGCAGGTCAGCGGCCTCGAGCTCCGCGAGGGGAAGGACCGCATCCAGCTCATGCAGTCGATGGGCGACGCGGCCGCCTTCAGCGCGTCGCTCCGCGGCCTGGCCATCGACCTGTCGAAGATCTCCAGCGACCTGCGGCTGATGGTCATGGGTCCCCGCACCGGCATCGACGAGATCAAGCTGCCCGCGGTGCAGCCCGGCAGCTCGATCATGCCGGGGAAGATCAACCCGTCCATCCCCGAGATGGTCAACCAGGTCTGCTTCCAGGTGATGGGCTGCGACACGACGGTGGCGATCGCGTCGGAGCACGGACAGCTCGAGCTCAACGTCATGATGCCGGTGATCGCGCACAACATCCTGCTCTCGATGCAGATCCTCACGGGCGCGACCACCGTGCTCGCCGAGAAGTGCGTGAAGGGCATCGAGGCCAACGAGCCGATGCTCGCGTACTGGGTGGAGCGGTCGGCGGCGCTGGCCACGGCGCTCATGCCGCACATCGGCTACGCCAGGGCGGCCGAGCTGAGCAAGCAGTCGGTGAAGGAAGGCGTGCTCATTCGCGAGATGGTCAAGCGCGACAAGCTCCTGCCGGCCGAGAAGATCGACGACGTGCTCGACCTGAAGAAAATGACGGAGATCGGCGTGCCCGGCGGGGCGAAGGGCCCGATGAGCGC
>CAMLHT010000182.1 GCA_946479895.1 uncultured Gemmatimonadota bacterium
GCAGGAGCTCGTGGCGCTCGCCTCGGGAGCCCCGGGCCGACTCTTCGGCCAGGACGCCTGGGAGGCCGCGGCAACCAACGCCCGGATGCTCCTGGACGCGGCCTCCTCCGGCGACGAGGCGAGGATCTTTCGCGCGGCCTTCACCCAGGGCACCTCGAAGGCCCGGGGAAAGTTCAGCGACACGCTCGACGTGCTGACGGTCCTCCTGCACGAGCAGGCGCGTCGCGAGGCCGGACTCAGCGACCGGGCCGCCCGGGGCGCCGCGGCGGCGATCGACGCCGTGGAGCGCGCCAAGGAGTACGCCGAAGGCAACGGAAACCCCGAGCTGATCACCGCAACCCTGCTCCGCGAGCTCTCGCCCCTCCTGTCATGAGCAAACTCTCCCACGTCGACGAGCAGGGCCGGGCCCGGATGGTGGACGTCACGGCGAAGGAAGAAACCCACCGGGTGGCGAAGGCAGCCGGGACCATCCGGATGAAGGCGGCCACGCTGGACGCCATCCGGGGCAACCAGGTCGCCAAGGGGGACGTGCTCGGGGTCGCCCGGCTGGCCGGGGTCATGGCCGCCAAGCGGACCGCCGAGCTGATCCCGCTCTGCCATCCCCTCCCGCTTCACGACGTCGACGTCCAGCTGGCCATCGACCCGAGCCTCCCAGGGGTCCGGGTCGAGGCCACCAGCCAGACCGTGGCGCGGACCGGCGTCGAGATGGAGGCGCTGACCGCGGTGAGCGTGACCCTCCTCACGATCTACGACATGGCGAAGGCGATGGATCGCGAAATGGTAATCGGGGATATCGTCTTGCTTGCAAAAACAGGTGGAAAGACCGGACCGTATTCAAGGCTTGATGGCACAAGCCCTGCCCCTTAGGGTACGAAAGCAGCGGTAGTGGTCGCTGTCCTTAACCTGTTGCCTTGGAAGGGGTTATGCGTAACCTGCGTGGCACGTATGTCCACCGGGGTGACGTCATTCGACGCACTCGCCGGGTAAAGCAAACGCTCCTTGTCCTTGGATTCTGTGTGGCGACCGGCGTCATTGCCGCGAGCCGGGAGCCGGCCACCGTGAACGCGGAGCCGGCGCCGACGACCGACAAGGGATCGTTCTTCATCACCCCGGGCGAGGCCCGGAAGCTCCAGAATGAGTTGGCGAACGCCCGGGGAGAGCTGGATATGGTGAAGGCCCAGTACGAGCGGGCCAACGGCATCATCAGCTACTCCAACCGGTACAACATCAGCGCCGGCCTGTCGACGTCGATCTTCGACGCCGCCCTGGCCGAGGGCATCGACCCGGAGCTGGCTTTCCGCCTGGTCCGGCTCGAGAGCGAGTTCAACCCCCGGGCAAAGAGCCCGGTCGGCGCCATCGGGCTGACCCAGCTCATGCCTTCGACGGCCCGTCTCTACAGGAAGGGCGTCACGGTCGACGACCTGTACGACCGCGACACCAATCTCCGCATCGGGTTCAAATACCTGCGGAACCTGATGAAGCTCTACAAGGGGAACGTCGAGCTGGCCCTCGTGGCCTATAACCGTGGCGAGGGGGCGGTCGACGATGCCCGCCGCCAGGGGATCGATCCCCGGAACGGCTACGAGAAGGCCGTGATGGGGAACTACAAGGGAACGGGAATCATCCAGCAGGGCGTGGCGCGGAAGTAGGCGCTCTCCCGGGAAGCAAAAGAGAAAGGACCTGCGCGAGCAGGTCCTTTCTCTTTTCGCCTAACGCGCGACGGACTTCTTCGCCTTCGGCTTCGACTTCCCGGCGGCGGGCTTCTTGGCCGGCGCCCTGGCCTTCGACCCCGCGACCAGGATCTCCTGACCGGGGAAGATCAGGCTCTTCTTCAGGCCGTTGATCCGCATCAGGGTCGCCGTCGTCGTCCGGTACTTCTTCGCGATCGTGCTCAGGTTCTCGCCCTTGCGGACGACGTGAGTGCCGGTCGTGCCCGAGCTGCCGTAGCGCTCGATCGACGGGTCCGGGACCGACGTGGCGGCGTAGACGGCGTCGGCGGTCGGGACGTAGACCGTCTGGCCGGCGAGATACTTCCCGCTCTTCGCCCGCTTGAGCCCCTTGTTGAACTCGGGGATCCGGCGCGACTGCACCTTCGTCATCGCCGCGAGCTTCTCGGCGGTCTCGCCGCCCTTCGTGCGAACGACCTTCGCTCCGCGGCGGAGCGAATCAGGAATCCCGGCGAACGCGCTGTCGAAGCGGGTCGCCGTCCCGACAGGAATGCGAAGCGTCGCGCTGTCGCGAGGCGGCGTCATTCCACGGAGAATCTGGGGGTTGAGCTCCTTCAGGTCCTTCACCGTCGCGCCGGCGGCGCGGGCCACCGCGGCCAGGGAGGTGAGGGCCGGGACTTTCACGGAATCGTACTCGAACGCCGGACGCGGCTCGATGGACATGCCGTACTTGCCCGGCTCCTTGGCGATGAGGGCGGCGGCGATGATCTGCGGGACGTACTCCCGCGTCTCATTCCGGAGGTAATCCTTGTCGGCCAGGGCGAAGAACAGGTCGTCCCCGGCGGTTCCATCGAGGTCGTCCGCGTAGCGCGACAGCCCCTTGGCGATGCGCCCGGGACCACCGTTGTAGGCCGCCGCGGCGAGATAGATCGAGCCGAACTGCTCGCTCAGTCCACCGAGGAACTGGACGGCGGCGCGGGTTGCGCGAACTGGATCGCGGCGCTCGTCCACCCACCAGTCCACCCGCAGGTTCATTCCCCGCGCGGTCGAGGACATGAACTGCCACATGCCGACCGCGGCGGCGCGGGAGTACGCGTTGGGATCGAAGCCGCTCTCGACGAGGGCCAGATAGTACATGTCCTCGGGGATCCCGCCGGCGCGCATCGCGCTCCGGATCATCGCCTCGTAGCGGGTTCCCTCGCTCAGCCGCTCTTCTATATATGACTTCGACGGGCCGGTGAACCGGTTCAGGTAGTACGCGACCCGGCTGGTCGTCTCGTACGATTTGACGTCGATGTCCCAGGTCGGGGCCGGCTTGGCCGGTATGGCGACCGCCGAGACGTCGGCCGGCGCCGGTGCCGGCGCTTCCATCGCCCGGGGGGCCATCGCCTCGACGCGCGGATAACCCTGCTGGGTGATGCCCTCCTCGGCCGGGCGATTCACGTTGCCGGCGGCCTCCGAGGTCACCGCGACGGGCACGGCGGTCATCATCGGCGGGGCCTGCACGCGACCGCAGGCAGTCGCGGCGATCACCGCGGCGGCAAGAACGACCTGGCGCATCGGCTACTCCTCGGCCCGCAGTGCCGAAATGCCGAGCACGCGATTGGTTGCGTTGAGCACGGCGATGGCCGCGCCACGGCAGACATCTTCCTTGGCGAGATAGACGCCCACCAGCGGGAAGGACTGGCCGTCCTGGTGGTGGGTGATCGAGACGATGGCGAGGTTCGAGTCGAACGCCCGGATGTGCTTCACGGCCATGAGCTCGAAGCCGATCGGCCCGGCAAAGGCGATCAGGGCCTGGAGGCAGGCCTCGGCGCTGATGCGGAGGTCACCCAGCGGACTCGACGGTCCCACCGCGCGGCCGACGTGCTTCTCGTTATCGAGCTCGAGAGTGACCTCGGCGGTCGTCTGGCCGGCCTTCGTGCGGGTAACCTCGAACCGACTGAATCGAACGCGAAGCTCGCGGGAGACGCGCGGGGAAGTCGGCTTTGTGTCCTGAAGCTGCATCGTCAACGGAGCACTTGATTCACGATAGGCCATTGCCCGATCACCGGGACAGGGTCGAGGAGGCTTCGTCGCCCCGCAAGCGTTATCTAAACGAACAGAAGATGGCGGGCGCAACGAAAAGCTGGTGTAACGGCGGTCACCCGGAATTGGCATCTTTCGCACGGACCCGCAACCCCGAGGAGCCATGAAGATCGCCCTGGGAACCGACCACGGAGGCTTCGCGCTCCGGGAGACGATAATCGGCGTCATCGAACACGAGGGGTACGAGGTCATCGACAAGGGAGCCGCGACCCTCGACCCCGACGACGACTACCCGGTCTACTCCATCGCGGTGGCGCGAGCCGTCCAGTCGGGCGAGGCCGATCGTGGCATTCTCGTCTGCGGGAGTGGGGTCGGCGCCGGGATCGCGGCAAACAAGGTCGCTGGTGTGCGTGCCGCCCTGTGTCACGACACCTTTTCGGCGCGTCAGGGAGTGGAGGACGACGACATGAACGTGCTCTGCCTCGGGGCGCGCGTCGTCGGTCCATCCCTGGCCGCGGAGCTCGTGATCGCGTTTCTTCGCGCCTCGTTCTCCAATGCCGACCGGCATCGCCGCCGGCTCGCGATGGTGCGGAAGCTCGACGAGGGACGCGGCTGAGCGCGAGCGATTCAGCGGGAACCGAGCGCCTTGCGGACGGCGGGAGCGACCACCGTCCCGAACAGCTCGATGGATTTCATCACCTTGTCGTGCGGCATCGCGCCGACGGTGAATTGCGCCAGGAATCGGTCGTGACGAAAGAGCTCGTGCTCGTAAAGGATCTTCTCGATGACCTCCTGCGGATCGCCCACGAGCAGCGCGCCCTGCTTCGACCGCATCATCTCGAACTGCTGTCGCGTGGTCGGCGGCCAGCCCCGCTCGGCGCCGATCCTCGACATGACCTGCGCGTACGAGGGAAAGAACGCGTCGGCGGCTTCCTTCGACGATTTGGCGATGAACGCGTGCGAGTTGATGGCCACCGCGAGCGACGACGGGTCGCGCCCCGCCCGGCGGGCAGATTCGCGATAGAGGTCGACCATCGGGACGAAGCGGTCGGGCGTGCCGCCGATGATCGCGATGGTGAGCGGCAGTCCGAGGGTGGCCGCGCGAACGACTGACTGCGGCGTTCCGCCGACGGCGATCCAGACCGGCAGCGGATTCTGGACCGGCCGCGGATACACGGGGAGGTCATCGATGGGCGGACGATGCACGCCATGCCACGTGACGCGCTCGGAATCGCGGAGCTTCAGCAGAAGCTCGAGGTGCTCCGAGAACAGTTCATTGTAGTCGTCGAGGCTGTAGCCGAAGAGCGGAAACGACTCGATGAACGATCCGCGGCCGGCCATGATCTCGGCGCGGCCGTTCGAGAGCAGGTCGAGGGTCGCGAAATCCTGGAAGACCCGGACGGGATCGTCGGAGCTGAGAACCGTGACCGCGCTCGTCAGGCGGATGCGTTTCGTGCGCGTCGCGATCGCGGCGAGGATCACCGCGGGGGCCGAAGCGACGTATTCGACGCGGTGGTGCTCACCGACGCCGAAGACGTCGAGGCCGACCTCGTCGGCCAGCACTGCCTCCTCGATGAGATTCGCCAGGCGCTGCCGGGCGCCGACGGATCTGCCCGAGACCGGATCCGGCGTGTCCTCGACGAACGTGGTGAGACCGAATTCCATCCGCCGAAGCTAGCGTCTTCGCCAAGCGTCCCTGCCGGCTAGACCGTCGTGTTGAACGCCTTGCCGATGAGGGCGGTGATCACCATCGCCATCGCGCCCCAGAAGAACACGCGCCATGCTCCGCGCAGGGCCGAGGCGCCACCGGCGCGGGCGGCGATGGCGCCGAGCATGGCGAGGAAGACGAGCGACGTGACCGCGACGAGAATGATGAGTGATGACGCGGGAGAAACGGCCGCAACGATCAGCGGCAGTGCCGCTCCCACGGCAAAGGTGGCGGCGGACGCCAGCGCCGCCTGCACGGGACGCGCGGCATGCACCTCGGAAATTCCGAGCTCGTCCCTCGCATGCGCCGCCAGAGCGTCATGGGCGGTGAGCTGGCGCGCCACCTGTAAGGCGAGCGCGGAATCGAGGCCGCGCTTCACGTAGATCCCCTGGAGCTCGGCCAGCTCGGCATCGGGCTGTCCGGCCAGCTCGGCGCGCTCGCGGGCGAGATCGGCGTTCTCGGTGTCGGCCTGCGAGCTCACCGAGACGTACTCGCCGGCGGCCATGGACATCGCGCCCGCCGCCAGGCCGGCAATGCCGGCCACCAGGATGCCGCCGCGGGTTGCCTCCGCCGCGGCGACGCCGACGATGAGGCTCGCCGTCGAGACGATGCCGTCGTTGGCGCCGAGGACCGCGGCGCGCAGCCAGCCGATGCGGTCACTCCGGTGACGCTCCTTGTGGACGCTGTCCGGCAGTCTCATGGCGGTGTCGGCGAAGGCGAGGTCGAATGCGACGGAAGGAGGAGGCCCCCGAGGAAGAACGCCGCGAGCTCGGCGCGGCCCTGAAGGCCGGACTTCTGATAGACGACCACCGAGTGCTGGCGGACGGTTCGCTCGCTCCGCCCGGTGTCGAAGGCGATCTGCTTGTGGCTTCGGCCCTGGAGCAGCATCAGGGCGACCTCGCGCTCCGCCGGCGTGAGTCCCCACGCCGTGAAGCGGTCGTCGATCGCGCGACCCAGCCCGGCGAGATGAGACTCGGCGCTCGCGCGCCATTCGTCACGCTCGGCGGATCGCGTCGCGAGCGCTTCGCGCGCCTCGACGAGCGTGCGATGCGACCCCGCCCATCCGCGCCAGAGCGCGACCATGACGCCGACGGCGGCGAGGATCAGGCTGAGCTCGAAGAGCACGTGCGCCGAGAGCCAGCGATCCGGGGCATCGAGGATGAGGTCTACCGCCCCGCCGGTGATGGTCGCGACGAGCACGAGGGCGAGCAGGACGCGGAGATTCCGCGCTTCGTCGCTCTCGACCAGCGCATCCGGCATCCGTCGCATCGGGTTTTCCCTCACGTACGGACGATACATGCGGCATATGCCCGGGGACCAGCGACAAACGTCTGATACCGCGTCGGGCGAATCGCCATGAGGATGGGATCGAACCTCATCCGGAGCCGACATGCTTCCCGATCCACTTCATCCCGCGGTCGTCCACTTCCCGGTGGTGCTGGCCTTCCTTCTTCCCCTCTTCGCGGTGGGCGCGCTGTGGGCGATCCGTCGCGGCACACGCATGCGGGCGGCGTGGAGCGTGCCGCTGGCGCTGGCGATCGCGCTGGCGGCGAGCGCCTGGGCCGCCGTCGAGACGGGCGAGGGTCAGGGCGAGCGCGTGGAGCGCGTCGTCTCCGAGCAGCCGCTCGAGACTCATGAAGAGATGGCCGAGACGTTCCTGACGGCGTCGGCGGTGCTCGCGGTGATTGCCGCGGCAGGGCTGATCGGGGGGATCGCCGGAAAGACGGCGCGCGTCCTTACGACGGTCGGCGCGGTTGCCCTCGTCGTCGGCGCGGCCCGCGTTGGCCACAGCGGTGGGCAGCTCGTCTACAAGTACGGAGCGGCCAGCGCCTACGCGACGCCGGACAGCGGGCGGATCTCGACGGCGGAAGCCGCCGGGACGGTGGAGCGTCATCGCGGGGGCGACGCCGATGAGCGCTGACTGCGGAGGGTGCGAGCTGGCCGCGGCGAGCCGTCGCGCGTTCATAAGGGATTTGGCGATGGCGGCGGTGGGGATGCTGGCGGTGAGCGCGCTGCGGCCGGCGGAGGCCCTGGCGGGGAGCGCGATGGCGGTCGAGCCGCTGGGGAGTGGGAGTGGGGGTGGGAGACTTCAGCGGAAGTACGCGCTGCCGACGAGCGACGTGATCCAGGTGGACGTCGACAACGAGGTGATCATCGCGCGCTGGCAGGACCGCGTGTATGCGTTCTCGACGCGATGCCCGCACAAGGGGGCGACGCTCAGGTGGCTCGACGACGAGCAGAAGATCTTCTGCCCGAAGCACAAGGCGCGTTTCGGCCGGGACGGGGCCCACCTGTCCGGGCGCGGCACGCGTGCCCTGCACCGGTATGACATCAGCCGCGAGGGCAACTCGATCGTCGTGAACCTGGACACGGAGCTACGGGAGGACGCCGACGCCGCGGCGTGGAAGGCGGCCGTCATCGTCCTGTAGGGCGTCGGGCCGCAGGAGGACAGCGCCGGGTGTTAACTTTCAGGCCCGCTGAAGATCGCGGGCCGACCCGGTAGCTCAGTTGGTAGAGCAACGGACTTTTAATCCGTAGGTCGCGG
>CAMLHT010000183.1 GCA_946479895.1 uncultured Gemmatimonadota bacterium
CCGCCCGCGGCCGACCGGGCGCACGATGCCCGCGGGCCCGCGTCCGCCCGGGCGCACGAGGCCCGACGGCCCGCGTCCGACGGGGCGCACGATCCCCGATGGCCCGCGCCCGACCGGGCGCACGATTCCAGACTGCCAGCGTTCGACCGGGCGCCGCGCCACAACCGGCGGGAGGACTTTCGGTCCGTTCCATGCCAACCCCGTCCCTATGCCCCGCGGAAAGACCTCGCTCTGGCCCCTCGCGGCCATCGCCATCGTCGTGATTCTCGCCTCGGCCGCCGCCTGGAAGCTCGGGTACTTCGAGCACGCGCAGCGCGATCGCCTCATCGCCGCGATCGGAGACGTCCGCGGGTCTTGGATCGCCGCCGCGGTCTTCATTGGCTGCTGGATACTCGCCATCCTCCTCTGCCTGCCGACGACCGTCATCACCGTCGTCGGCGGCGCGCTCTTCGGCACGGTCCGCGGCGCCGCCTTCTCCTGGTCGGCCGCGTTGATCGGGACGGCGATCGCCCACGTGCTGGCGCGATCGCTCACCAACGGCGCCATCCGCCGGCTCTTCGGCAGCCATCGGCTCCTCCGGAAGCTCGGCGACGACAGCAGCATCTGGACGCTCGTCCGCCTGCGCGTCGTCCCCGCGGCGCCATTCGGCGTCGTGGACTACGTCGCCGGCCTCGCCGGCGTTCCGCTGCGATCTCTCCTGGCCGCGACCGCGATCGGCACGGCGCCGGGCACCATCGCCTATGCGTTCGCCGGCAGCCAGCTGGGCGCCGGTATCGGCGGGTCAGGCGCCGCAGCGCGCAAGGCGCTCGTGATCGCCGGCGCCGTGTCCCTGGCGATGCTGGCCGTCGCCATCGCCCCGTGGCTGCTGGACAAGCTGCGAAGTCACACGGGCCGCTCGCGCCCACGGGAGCCCATGAGCGAGACGACCAGCCGCTCGCCATAGGGCGTCCAGCAGGAGCCGACCCTCGGCAGCGCACGTCCGCGAGGCGGCGCACACATCGGTGCGAGCGGGTATAATCCAGTCCGATGCGCCGTATCACCCCCTTCCTGATCGCGCTCGCGGTCCTGTACGCGCCCGAGCCCGCGGCGGCCCAGTCGTCCGGCGGCACCGTCGAGGGATCGGTCACGCTCTCCCGCGCGCTCGCGCCACGCCGGCCGCGCTTCCGCATCTACTCCGACGCCGGGAAGGGCGCGACGCCGCCGAGTACTCCGGCCACCGACCTCCGCGACGAGTACGCGAACGTCGTCCTCTACCTCGAGCTCGACGACTCGAAGGCCCCCGCCGCCGGCCCGGCGCGCCATCCCGAGCGGCCCTCGATCACCCAGAAGGACGAACGCTTCATCCCGCACGTGCTGCCCATCGTCCAGGGCACGACGGTCGACTTCCCGAACGAGGACGAGTTCTTCCACAACGTCTTCTCGCTCTCCGGGCCGCGGCGCTTCGACCTCCCCAAGTATCCCGCCGGCTCGTCCCGCAGCGTGACGTTCCCGAAGACCGGCGTCGTGAACGTGTTCTGCCACATCCACGCCGACATGAGCGCCGTCATCCTCGTGCTCGACAATCCCTACTACACGGCGCCGGCCGAGAACGGGCGGTTCGCCCTGGCCGGCGTGCCGCCCGGCGACTACGTCCTCGTCGCCTGGCACGAGCGCATCAAGCCGATCCGCCAGAAGGTGAGGATCACCGCCGGCGGGACGACGACCGTCAACTTCAACATCCCCGTTCCGCCGGCGGCGGAGCCCTGACCGTGGCGCGCCTCGCGGAGCTCAGGCAGCGGTTCGGCGCCATGCGCCTCGCGTCGAAGCTCGCGTGGCTCAGCGCCGGGCTCACCGCCATCTTCGTCGCGACGACGCTCATCCCGCTCAGCCTCAGCACGCGCGACACCGCCCGGCAGATCGTCGCCCGGCAGCTCGGCCAGACCCAGCGGGCGCTCATCGCCAACCAGGCGCGCGAGCTCGAGCGCATCGAGCACGCGGCCACCCTCATCGGCCAGAACTCGGCCATGCTCGCCGCGATCGCCGACGAGCGCACCCAGTCGCTCACGAGCCGGGCGCCGCGCCGGGGCCTCAACCCGCAGCTCGTCGAGACCGTCCGCCACGAGCTCGAGAAGGAGCTGCGGAACGTCGAGCAGGACCTCATCGTCATCGCCGACGACAGCGGACGCGTTTTCGCCGCGGCGTCCCCCGACAGCGCGTCGATCCCCTCGGGGACCGACCTGTCTTCGCTGGAGGCGGTGCGCGTGGCGCTCGACCCCGACGCGCCGGCGGACACCGGCGTCTACGGGGTGGTCGACGTCGGCCGTGAGGCATTCAGCATCGCCGCCGTTCCCCTCGTCTCCGCCGGCCGCACCCTCGGCGTCGTGCTCCTCGGCGAGCGCCTCGATTCGGCGTACCTGGCTTCCATGCAGAGCGCGTTCGACGGCGACGTCGTCGTGACGGCGGGAGACCGGGCGATCGCCTCGACCGTCCCCATCGACGCCGCCGGCCTCGCGAACCTCGAGCGCGCGCGGGAGGAGGAGGGCCGGCAGCCGACCGTCGAGATCGGCGGCGATGCCATCGTCGCCGCGCCGCTGTCGCTCGGGCGCGACCGCTCGGGCGCCCCGGTCACGCTCTGGCTGCTCCAGCGGGTGATCGAGCGCAGCGGCGTGCTGACCCGGCAGATCGTGCTCCAGTTCATCCTGTATGGACTCGCGGCCGTCCTCCTTTCCGGCCTCGGCGCGGCGCTCGTCGCCCAGTCGGTGCTGCGTCCCCTCGATCGGTTCATCGCCTGGATGAAGCGCGTGAATCCCATGCGCGCGGCCCCGGAGCGCGTCGATCTCGGCAACGCGTCGCCGGAGATCCGGACCCTCGACGAGTCGTTCGCGTCGCTGATGGAGTCGCTGCGCGAGAGCGAGGAGCAGCTCCGCCAGTCGCAGAAGCTCGAGGCGATCGGCACGCTCGCCGGCGGCGTCGCGCACGACTTCAACAACCTGCTGACGGTGATCTCCGGCTACACCGAGCTGGCGATGATCCGCAATCCTGGCGACGAGCGGTTGCGGGCGGAGCTCTCGCAGGTGATGGATGCCTCGCACCGCGCGTCGCGGCTCACGCACCAGCTCCTGGCGTTCAGCCGCAAGCAGGTGCTCGAGCCGACGGTGCTCGACATCAACGAGGTGCTCGACTCGGTCGTGCCCATGCTTCGCCGACTCATCGGCGAGCACATTCGCATCGTCGTCGAGGCGGCGCCGGGCCTCGATCACGTCGTGGCCGATCGCGGCCAGCTCGAGCAGGTGATCATCAACCTCGTCGTCAACGCGCGCGACGCGATGCCGGCCGGCGGGACGATCACCATCCGCACGGCACGGGGCACGCTCGAGGGCGCGCCGGCGGTCACGCTGTCCGTCGCCGACACCGGCGTCGGCATCCCGCCGGAGATCCGCGGCCGGATCTTCGAGCCCTTCTTCACGACCAAGGAGCTGGGCAAGGGCACCGGCCTCGGGCTCTCCATGGTCTACGGAATCGTGACGCAGTCGGGGGGCACGATCGACCTCGAGTCGGAGCAGGGCCGCGGCACGACGTTCACGATCCGCCTTCCCGCCGGCGGCGACGCCGGCGCGGTCGCGGCGCCTGAGCCCGAGTCGGCCGCGATCCCGCGGGGCACGGAGACGATCCTCGTGGTGGAGGACGAGCCCGAGCTCCGCGAGCTGGCCCGGCGGACGCTCGAGGCGCAGGGCTACACCGTCATCGCGCCCGAGCACACCGAGGACGCGCTCGCGATCGCGATCTCGCGCAACGTCGACCTCCTTCTCGCCGACATCGTGATGCCGGTGATGAGCGGTCCGATGATCGTGCGGCGCCTCGCGGACGTCGGCGCGCGGCCGGCGGTCGTCTACATGTCGGGCTACGCGGACGAGACGCTCGCCGACTATCGCCTGGAGGAAGGGGCGACGCTGCTGCGAAAGCCGTTCTCCCCGTCGCAGCTCGCGCGCGTGGTGCGTTCCTCCCTCGACCTGGCGGTGCGATGAGACGATCGATCGCGGCCCTCGCCTTCAGCGTCGTCCTGGCCTCTGCTGCCCGGGCGCAGGGCGGTTGGCTGATGCAGGGCACGCTCGACCTCGAGGGATGGAAGACGGACACGACGTCCTCGATGCTCGCGCGCAACGGCGGCGACCCCGCTGGCCTCTATCGGCTGCGGGCATGGACCGCTGTCGAGCCGTGGCGCGCGCTCTTCCTCTTCGCGAACGCCGAGTTCGAGGGCGGCTCGGCGCGCGCTTACGATGGGCCGGGCGCGTCGGTGGACCTGGAGCAGTGGGGGGCGCGCTATGCCAGGCATCCCTCGCTGGTGGTCGAGGCGGGGAGGATGATCCATCCCGTGGGCGCATTCGGCGGACGGATCATCTCGACGAGGAATCCGCTGATCGGCGTGCCCGACGGCTATTCGCCGGTGTATCCGGTCGGCGTGAAGGTGGGTGGCGAGCGCGGGAAGGTGGACTATCGCGTCGCGGCCGTGACACTGCCGCTGACGCACCGGAACTACGTGCCCGATCCCGATCCCGCCCTGCGCCCGGTGGCCGGCATCGGCATCACGCCCATTGTCGGCCTGCGCCTCGGCGCCAGCGCGACCGCCGGCCCGTACCTGAACGGCGACCTCGGCGCGGCGGACCTGGACGGGAAGTCGTGGCGCGCATATCACCAGCAGATCCTGGGCGCCGAGGGGCAGTACGGGTTCGGCCACTTCGACCTGCGGGGCGAATTCGCGTGGGCGCGCTTCGACGTGCCGCGGAACGGCTGGATCTCCGGGAAGACCGGGTACGCCGAGGCGCGGGCGACGCTGACGCCGCGGACGTTCGTGGCGGCGCGGGCGGAGCTGAACCACTACCCGTTCATCCGCCCCACGGCCTCGGGCGCGTGGATCTCGCGGGAGACGCGGTTCCGCGACTACGAGGTCGGGGGCGGATTCAGGGTGAACGCGAGCACGACGCTCAAGGCGAGCCTGCGGTGGGACGACTGGGACGTGACGTCACAGAACTACGCGTTCGTCCGCCCGGGCGGGAAAGCCTTTGCGATCCAGCTTTCCCGCGCATTCGACGTCGCCGACTGGCTGGCGTCGGCCCGCTGACGGATCCTTAGCGGCGGCCGTCGCTGTCGCTGTCCGCTTCGTCACCGTCGCGATCGGAATCCTCCGTGGCGCGGAACGACGCCTTGACGCGATCCCGGAACAGGCTCATCGCCGTGGACGACGTGAGCGTGCGGGGGTCGATCACGGTGCCGTTGGCCCTGAACCACGAGGCGAAGTCGATGTTCACCGTCACGTTGCCCGGCGTGGTGCCGTCGACGACGAGCGGGGGATCGATGCGAATCTCGAGCTCGCGGCTGACCGGGACCGTCACGTCGAACGCCTGGCCGTCATACGTGCCACGCAGGCGGACGAACTCGACGTCGAGCTCCACGCGGTCGTAGCTGCCGGCGGCGAGGTTGCCGGAAAACGGCGAGATCATGCCGCCGTCCAGCGGCAGCGCGATCGTCGTGGCCCCGAACTCGAGGCGGGCGTTGTGCGACCCTTCGCTGTCGGAATCCGTTTCCGAGTCGTCGTCATCGCTCGCCTGGCCGTCGACGCGCTCGAAGGTCACCTCGCTCACGGTCAGGTCGACCGACTGGAGGTCGAGGGTGTGAGTGCCGTCGGTGATCGGCGCGGCGCTGCTGTTCAGCGTGGCATCGGCGCCCGCCGTGCCGGCGGCGTGAAAGGACAGCGTGGCCGAGCCGGGGCCGTTGTCTCCCGTCAGCATTGAACAGGCGGTGGCGCCCGTCAGCGCGAGCGCGGCAACGGCGGCGCTCGCCAGTGAAAACCTTCTGTTGATTCCGAACATCATGATCTCCTCGGGTAAGGCGGAACGTGTGCTGTCACCGCCTACACATCCCGCGCCCCCGAGGTCCGTGATGCGCAATGATCACCAGCGACCGGTGTGGTGTGTCACCGTTCACCGATCGGGACGACGACGTCGTCGCCCGGTCGTGCACCGACGTCACGGCGCCGGTTCGGTCCGAACGAGTAGACCGTCATGTGCTTTCGTCCGTCGTCGTCGGCCGTGACGCGAATCCAGTACGCGCTGCCCCACGGATCGATCGCATAACGGCGTCGCTGCGCGGCAGCGGTGGCGGGCTCGTCACCGCAGAGCTCGGGGACGCTCGAGGCGAGAACGGGAAGTGCGGGACCGGTACCGTCGTCCTGCCAGACCGACCAGACACGCCGATGGAGCGCTCTCCTTGTCACCGATGGAACCTCGGCGACGAGGAGGGTGCCGAAGGCGCCTGCCTCCGCTCGGGCGCAGGCGAGCAGCTCGGGCCGCCGAGCGCTGCCGGGAACCAGCGTGCCCGATGCGCGGTCGCCGGCGAAGGCTGCGATCGCGCAGGCCATCGTGGTCACCAGGGCAACGCGCGGCGGGGGGTACGCCGAAACGAAGAAGAGCGCCCCGGCGAGCGCTTCCACCCATTCACCGGTGAAGCGCACCGGGTAGACGACGAGCAGGGCGATGGCGATCGCGTACCACGGCACGAGCGCCGCGGGAGGAGGCGTCATGCGCATCCGGGTGTTGAGGCGCGCGATCATCGGCAGCCGCTGGGCGATCGGGAGGACGATTCCGTAGGCGGCGAGCAGGGCGACGAGCGTCCACTTCGGCTGGCCGAAGGCCTCGACGAGGTTGTGCAGGTTCGCCTCCTGCTGGGCGTTGTTCGCGAGGAACACTTCGGGCGGCGTGAACCCGATGAACCGCTGTCCCCAGCTCACTTCCTCGCCCGCGGCGGCGATGCAGAAGAGCGCGACGAGTCCGTCGCCGAGGGCGCGGAACCGGATGGCGCGAATGGCGCCGAGGATGGCGGCGGCGATGAAGAAGGCGACCGTGAGCCATTCGACGAACCGGTCTTCCTGCACCAGCAGGTCGTAGGTCGTGGCGTCCATGCGGGCGAGCGCGAGCATGAGGACGACGCCGGCGCCGGCGAGCGCGTGGAACGCGCGCGGCACGGGGTGCGGGGAGATCGGCGCTGCGGGCGACGTCATGAGATCACTTGCGGGGAAGTGGCGAACGGGCGGCCCTGAAGATGCACACGGCTCCCCGGATACCTCAGGGATGATGCCATGAACCAGATGATCAGGGGCCCGCTCGCGTCGTGGCCGGCGCGCCTCGCGGTGCTCGCCCTCGTGGGCACGACGCTCGGCGCGGTGTGTGGGGAGCGGGGTGCGGACGGGACCGTGAAGCACCTGACCGCCGACGGCGCGGTGGTGGTCGATTCGACGGAGGCGTACCGGGGGCTGGACTATCCCCTGGACGGGGAGAAGTACCGGAAGTGGGTGGTGGCCCAGCGCTCACTGGACGCCATTCCCGGGTTCACGATCCCGACGCGGGTGAGCCTGCGGAACTTCACCGAGGACGACGTGGATACGACGGCGGACTGGCTGGAGCATGACGAGCGCGCCCGGGCCGCCCTCGAATCGGCCGACCTGAGCGCGAAGGACTTCGTGCGCACGAGCGTGGCGCTGGAGCAGCTGGTGGCGAGCATGGCGGTGAACCCGGTGCGGTTCCGGGACCTGCCGGCCGGGAACGCGGCGGTCGTCACGGGCGACCCGGGATTCCGGCAGACCTTCGATGCCCGCCGGGTGCGCGTGGTGGACGATGCCGACAGCGACAGCGACGAGGCCGGGGAGCGGAGTGTCCGTGGCGAGGACAGCGACCACGGGGACAGCGACGGGAAGGGGAAGGGGCGGGGGAAGCACAAGGGGAAGGGGCGCGGCAGGGGCGGGCACTGAGGATGGAGTGAGACCGGCCGGTTGAAGCGGGGCGAGCGTCTGACTAGCTTTGAAGGCTCAGGTTTTTGGGTAAGGGCCTGTAGCTCAGTTGGTTAGAGCGCACGCCTGATAAGCGTGAGGTCGGAAGTTCAACTCTTCCCAGGC
>CAMLHT010000184.1 GCA_946479895.1 uncultured Gemmatimonadota bacterium
GGGTTCGGCGTTCAGCACCCCGCGCCCGAAGTGAACGCGACGCTCAGGGGAGTAGTCTGCGCGTTCTGCGGCACCGGGATTCCACCGGGCGGCGACGATCCCGTCGAGCTATTCGTCCGTGGTGCGACATCCGACGCCGAGCAGGGGCTCTATGCACACGCTGCGTGTCTGCGCCGCGTCGTACGCCCCAACGTGCCGCTCTTGGCCGGCCTGCCGGATGGAGATGATGTGGGCTGAAGCGAGATCGCCGCCACGTGCGATCCAACGAATCGTTGCAGCCGGCGGGAACGCCAGAGAGATGGGGCAGCATGCCCCATCGCTACGAACTCAAGCCATGCCTATGAGACGCCAGGTGCTCTTCGTCCAGGGCGGAGGCGAGGGCGCTCACGACGAGTGGGATGCCAAGCTCGTCGCGAGCCTGCGGGCCGAGCTGGGGCCGAGCTACGAGATTCGCTATCCACGCATGCCCGATGAAGCTGATCCGAGCTACGCCACCTGGGCGGCGGCGCTCGAGAGCGAGCTCGCGGGCCTGGAGGATGGCGCGATCCTCGTCGGTCACTCGCTCGGCGGAACGTTCATGATCAACGCGCTCGCCGAGCATCCGCCGGCGCGGGAGATTGGCGCGATCGTCCTGATCGCGGCACCGTTCGTCGGTGAAGGGGGCTGGCAGACCGCTGATTGGGCGCCGCAGCGCGAGCTGGGTCGAAAGCTGCCCCGCGGCGTCCCGGTCCATCTCTACCATGGCCTCGCGGATGCCACCGTGCCGGCGACGCACGCGGAGTTGTATGCTCAGGCGATTCCCCAGGCCCATCTCCGTCGCTTGCCAGGTCGCGATCATCAGCTCGACAATGATCTGCGCGAGATCGCCGCGATGATCGTGTCGCTGGACACCGAGGTGTGAGGCTGCGTAGCGACGCACTCGCTCCTCCACTGCGCCGGTGCCCGTGATGCTCGACGCAGCGACCCTCGACTGGCCGGCCCGGATGGCGGAGCGCGTTCGTGATCGGTGCGACAGGTGCACGGTCGGCCTGACGACACGGCGCAGCGCACGAGCGCGGCAGATGTCCTCGTGAGAGCCTGGCGAGCTCGTATCGGCCTGAGCATCTTCGCACCTGGAGGAGGTGAGTCGGCGTGCCTGGGCGTGTGATATTCGACGAGCACGGCATTCCGTGGGGCGTCACCGAACGGGCCGACGCCCTGAGTTTTCTCTCGATCGGCGGTAGTCGGCGGCTGTTGCGGCCGATCCCGGCGGAGTGGAGCGCCGCGTCCGATGCGCAGCTCCGGCGCTGGCTCGCCCGTGCCGAGCCGATGCCAGAGGGCGACGAGCCGATGGGCGGTTCACCCGACCATTCGCCTGGCTGAACGTTGACTGCAATTGGGCGAGGAACTGCCGGAGGAGGCGAGAGCTTTGGCCGACGGAACGAAGCGCTCGAGGGTAGCGAGGGACGCGGACGTCCGACGCGGCATCCGAGCGGGACTCCGGCTCGCGGTTGGCCTCGCGGGAATCGCCACCGTCGCGATCGGCGTCAACGTCGTCCGCGGTGCGCCCGGCAACCCACTCGGCTGGTGGTTGCTGGTGATGGCGTTTTACGGCGTCTTCGGAGTGCTAGGGGGTGCGCTCCTCGGGCTCCTCCGTCCGTTGGGCCGCCGCTATCCAGGGCGCGTGCTGATCGCCCTCGTGCTCCTCCTGGTCGTCTACGGCGGCGGGACGATCTCGTTCTACCCGCTCATCGCGCTGCGTCCGGACCCTCCGCCGTTGCCAGGCCTACTGGCCCTCGTCGTGGTGCTGTGTATTCTCATGGCCCCGGTCTACGCCGCCACGGCGCGCTCCGGCGCGCTGGCGCGGTTCTGGGACGAGGCCGGCGAGTGATGACGCGTCCGCCGTCCAAGCGGGAGAACGCGTCCGAGCTCCGCGAGCGCGCCCTCCTGATGATCGCCGCCCTCGAGCGCGAAGAGCCCGGTCCCATGTGAGGGAACGCGACCAGGCCCTGATAGCAAAGGTACGGGCCCGTGGCACGATCCGGTCCGAACGTGAATACCGAGCAGTCCAAGCGTACCAGGACGCCATCGCCGGAGAGCCGGAGGGCGAGGACGAGTTTCTCGCGCTCGGGGCGCTCCTGGACCGGTTCAGCGCCGAGCCTTAACCATCTCGCGAAGCGCTGCAGTAGACGGAAGGGCCACGGAATGCGCGCTCACGCCGCGCTCCTAACTCTGACGCGTCGCTGCGCCGGACGGGCGCGGATGGGCCTCCAGGTGAGAGGCTGGCGAGAGTCATTCGGATCTTGCATCTATTCGCCTGGCGAGCTGGCGCTTGCCGGTGAGCTCCGCGTCAGGTAGGACGGACAGCGAAGAATAGAGGAGGACTCATGAGCGTCCGCCGCGTGGCGGGCTGGTTCGCGCTGGCCTGGGCCGCCGCTGTGGCGGCGTATTTCCTCCTGGGGCCTGCTTACCGATGGGCCACCTCGGCCATCCACGTGAGCGCCGAGCAGGCTCCCACACGGGTGGAGGCGACCGGCACCGCGACCCTGCTGGCGGTGAATGGCCCGCGCGCCCTCATCGCGCTACTGCTGCCCGTTCTCCTGACCGCGCTCCCCTTGCTCGCCAGGCGGCCCGCAACGCGTCGCCGGCTCGCCGGGGCGGCTGCCGTCCTGCTCGGCGTGTTCGTCTTACTGGGGGCCGCGAGCGTGGGGCTGTTCTACCTGCCCGCGGCGCTGGCGCTCGTGCTCGCCGCCGTCGCCTCGGACGGGGCGAGCACGCGAGCGGCGGTCTGACCACGGCTTGCGCCTGACGACGCAGCGCCAGCGGCTCCATTATCGCCTCCGCGCGAAGACGCCCGTCGCCGCGGCGGCGACCTGACGACACCCTCGATCGGAAAGGCATGCCCACACGCCGAGTGATCACTGTCCTGCTTGGGCTTGCGCTCGCTGGCATGCCCCTTGGCGCGCTCGCGGGCGCGATCGCCCTCGACGCGCTCGTCTTCGCGATCAGCATCCGGGAGGGGCAGTTCGACATGTCGCAGTGGCGCTTCGGTGCAATCCTGGGCGCGTTCATCGGCGGCGCCTGTGGCGCGGTCCTCGCCCCGCTGGCGACGCTCACCCCCTGGCGGCACGTACCCATTGGACGACTCTTTGCCCATCTGACGCTGGGCGCCGTGGTCGGCGGGAGCGCCGCCGCGCTCCTGTTCCCCGCTCCCGCTTTCGCGCTCGTGGGCGGAATCCTCGGCTTTCTGGTGGCGGGGGATCGGTTGGCGTTCCCCAAGTCAGGCGCCGCGCGTACCAGCGAGCCCCGCCCGCCCGCCGATTGACGAGGCGACGGCGCTGACGCTGAACGCGATCGCGCCCGACGGACGATCCTGGACATGGACGAGCGGCGCTTGTCGGTGAGGTTCGCGTTCGGCGGCTCCGTCCGTCATCGATCGGGAGGTGGCATGGCAGTGGAAGTGCGGCCGGCGAGTGCAGGGGACGTACCGACGCTGGTGGCGCTCATGCGGGAGTTCTACGCCGAGGCGGGCTTCTCGCTGCCGGAGGAGGCAGCCGCCGGGGCCTTCGGGGCGTTACTGGCGGATCCTCGGCTCGGCGATGTCTGGCTCGCGCTGGACGGCGGCGCAGCCGCCGGGTACCTCGTCCTGACGCTGTCCTTCAGCATGGAGTACGGCGGCCTGCGCGGATTCATCGATGACCTCTACGTGCGCCCAGCCTCTCGGAGGCGCGGGGCGGGCGCGGGGCTGCTCGCCGCGGCGCGGGCCGAGGCCGCGCGGAAGGGGGTGCGCGCGTTGCACGTGGAGGTCGGGCCGGAGAGCCAGGATGCCCGGCGGCTGTACGCGCGCGCCGGTTACGTCGAGAGCGGGCACCTGCTCCTCACCCGACCGCTCGCGACTCCCGTGCACGCGACCTGACGTGTCGCAGCAACTGGTACTCGAGTTGTCGAGCGGGCTTGCGGCGCGGCGCCTGCGCCGCTCGCCTTCAGGTGTGACCCTGACCGTCCGGGCGCTCACGTCGGCGCCCTTGCAGCCGAACTCGGACGCAGCCCGACAATCACCCTGTAATTGATGAGCGAACTGGCGACAGCTCCGGAGCAGGGCGAAGAGGCGGAGCGAGAGCATCGGTCGGAGTGGCTCGAGGTCTGTATCGTCGCGGCGCTCACGGTCGGCCTCATGCTCGCTCGCTGGTGGTGGCGAGGGGCAATGGCCATCAGGACGTATGCGTTCACCGACCGCCATCTCTACTCCCTTCTGTTCTACGAAGTCCTGTTGGCCGCCGTCCTCGTCCCGATTCTGCGACGGCGTGGCTGGGATCCGGTCACGATCGCCGGTCGTCCTACGCCTGTCGACATGTTGCGGGGCCTCGGAGTGCTTCTGGGCGCCTACGCGAGCTGCGCCTTCGTGTGGATCTGCTTCGCGGCGATCAATCCGCACACCGCATCCGCGATGGCGGCGGACCGTCCGTTCCCCGGACCTGCCGCCGGTCCGCTGGCGATCGTCTTGCTCTCGCTGATCAACCCGGTCTTCGAGGAGCTGCTCTGGCTCGGCTACTTCGTGCAACGCCTGCAGCCGCGCGTCGGGTGGCGCGCCGCGGCGTTGGTGAGCGTGGCGCTCCGATTCGCGGTGCATACGTACCAGGGATCGCTCGCGGTGATCGGGATCTTGCCGATCGCCGTCGTCTTCACGTGGTACTACATCCGGACGCGGCGGCTCTGGCCGGTCGTTGCCGCCCACGCGTGTATGGACGCCATTGGGCTCGTGGCTCGGCTGCGGCACTGGTAGCAGGCGGGCAAGTCAACGAGTCGTTGCACCGGACGCGCGCGCGGCAAAGTACGAGTGCCTGGCGAACAACTGGCGAGCGCAAGCCGAAACGACCATCATTGCGCTCGGGCAGTCAGTGCTCGCCGGTGCACCCGGCGTCAGATGAGCACGAGCCTCCACTTTTCGACAGCCTTCGGTGTGTTCGACCGGCGACATCCTTCGCGATCTCCAGGCTGCGCACCCAGCGGTGAATGCCATCGTCGCGGCGCACCTGGCCGACAACGACGAGGTGCTGCCGCGTCTCCTCATGGCGGAGGAGGTACGATGAAACGCACATGGACGGTCATCGGCGTTCGCGACGTTCCCTCCAGCTTCAGATGGTACCAGTCGCTCTTCAGCCAGCCCGAAAGGCTTCCGGCGCATGACTACTTCGGTCAGATCCTGGATGCCGACGGAACCGTCCTGCTCTGCCTCCACCAGTGGGGCGCGCATGAGCATCCCTCCTTGAGGAGCCCGGACGAGGCATCGCCTGGCAACGGCCTCCTCCTGTTCTTCCGTGTCGACGACTACGACATGGCCCTGAAGCGGGCACGCACGCTCGTCGACCGGTTCGAAGAGGAGCCGCATGTGAACCCGAACACTCGAACGGCGGAGTTCTCCCTCCGGGATCCGGATGGATACTACGTGACGATCAGTGCGCTCTCCGAGCCCCAGTGAAGGTGATGCCGTGCGGCACGACACACCCGGAACACCACTCGTGACGTCGCTCGACGACGCGGGGACGATGGACGCCCCGCGCGCCGCGAGCCGCACCGCGCGCGGGGTCGCCGCGCTGCGGGCGGCGCACCTCCTCATCGATGGCGAGCCGCCCGTGTTGAACGACACGGTGGTCGCGCGGCTGCTCGATGAGGAGATCGTGGCACAGATCCGCGCGCGCGCCGACGAGTTGCAGACGCCGGCCATGCGCGGACTGCGCTCGCACGTGGTCCTGCGGAGCCGGTTCGCCGAGGATGCGCTCGGGACGGCCGTCGAGAACGGCGCCGAGCAGTACGTGCTGCTCGGTGCGGGACTCGACACCTTCGCCTACCGGCAACCGGCGTGGGCACGCAGTCTCGCGATCGTCGAAGTCGACCACCCGGCGAGCCAGGGGGCGAAGTGCGCGGCGCTCGCCGCGGCGGGAATCGAGATCCCGGCGAACCTGCGCTTCGCCGGCATCGACTTCGAGCGCGAGACGCTCGCCGCGGGGCTCGCGCGCGCCGGCGTCGACACCGCGAAGCACACGTTCTTCTCCTGGCTCGGCGTCACGATGTACCTCACGCGAGATGCGATCGAGGCCACGCTGCGTGCCGTGCTGACGTTCCCGAAGGGGAGCGAGATCGTGTTCACGTTCGCGCAGCCGAACCCCGACGCCGAGTCGCCGGGGGCGAAGCTCGCCGAAGGCGCCGCATCGCTCGGCGAGCCGTGGATCAGCTACTTCACGCCGGATGACGTCGGCACGATGCTGCGGTCGCTCGGCTTCTCCGACGCGCGGTTTCTCTCGCGTGAGGAGGCCGTGCGGCGGTACTACGCGGGACGTGCCGACGGGTTGCCGGCACCGCGCCGCGTGTCCATCGTCATCGCGACCGTGTGATCGCGGCGCGGCGGCGGTAGCCGGGGCCCTCGTTCACGGATCTCGCTGGACCACCAGTTTCCGACCTTCAGATCACCAATGTCTCGTGCGCGCACGGGCTACATCGCGGCAGCGCTGGCGACGATCGCGGTCGGGCTGCTCGTGCACGTACGCGGCGGTGCGCTCGGGCCGGCCGCGCTGGACGTCCTTGGCGATGCGCTCTGGGCGTCGATGATCGCCTGGTGGGTGGGCGCGCTGGCTCCCGGCGCCCGGCTGGCGAAGCGGTGCTGGGCGGCGTATGCGATCTGCGTGGCGGTCGAGGTGAGTCAGCTGTACCATACGCCGTGGCTCGACGCGCTTCGCGCGACGGGGATCGGGCAACTCGTGCTGGGGAGCGGGTTCGACCCGCGTGACCTCGCGGCCTATGCGCTGGGCGTCGCGGGGGCCGCGCTCCTCGAGGCGGCGGTCGTCTCGCGGGGGCGGCGCTCTCGCGCGGCTACCTGATGAGTCGATGTAGCGGATCGGTGAGCTGATGATGGAGCGGACGCTTCGGCCACCGACTCCGCACGCGGGCATGCGATCAACGATGCGAGCCGAGGAACATGATCTTCGCGATCAAAGCCGAAGTCGACGACCCGTGCGCGGAGACCTTCGCGTTCAGCGCCCAGAAGACGATGTACGGTGGCAAGCACATCGCCGAAGGTGACACGATCTTCATCTTCGCGAGCGAGAACGAAGGCGGCCCTGGTCTCATCGCGAGCGGCATCGTCACCTCGGCCGAAGCGATCGCGAAGCAGAGTGGGATCGCCCGGCAGACGCCGCGCGTGAGCATCACCATCAAGCGCACCGCCATCGCGAAGCGGCGCCTCGGGCGGCGGGAGCTCAAGGCGTTTTCCAACTGGAACGACGGGCGACCCGAGACCGAGCTGAACTTCAAGTTCTACCGGCAGGCGACGAACAAGATCGCCGGCATCTCGGATGACGCGGCGGCGTTTCTGCGCGATTTCTTCTGACGCGGCCGCGGCCCCGCGGCTTTGCGACTGCGCCCTGTCGTTCGTCCGCAACCGACCGGAGTCCCATGACCCTGAAGGACCGCTGGGCATTGGCGGCCGCGATCGGCCTCCCTCTCATCGCGATGACGGCCTACCTCCTGTGGGTCTGGCCACGGCCGGCTGGCAATTCACTGGTCGCGCAGACGGGCCCGTACGTGCTGAGCCTCTTGACGGGCGTCCCGTTCGTGTTGCATCTCACGCGCCGATCCGGCCGCGCGGTGCTCCTGCTGGCGTTTCTCACCGTCGGCTTCGTCCTGCTGTGGCTCTACGCGCTCGCGGTGCTGTGCGGGGTGCGGGGAGTGTGCCTGTGATTCCGCCGCGGCTCCACCCACGCCCGCATCTCGGGGTCAACGCTCGTACGGAAACCACGACCGCATGACGTTCACGCATGGCGACACGCACTCTCGATCCTCGAGCGGCCCCGTCATGGACTGGCTCCTCGACGCCGACCCGTCGATCCGCTGGCAGGTCATGCGCGACCTCA
>CAMLHT010000185.1 GCA_946479895.1 uncultured Gemmatimonadota bacterium
CGCGAAGGGCTGGCACGGGAGCTCATCAGCCGGGTACAGCGTATGCGAAAGGAGTCGGGCTTCGCGATCAGCGATCGGATCCGGCTCGTTGTGGCAGGTGATGTCGCTATCCTTGAGGCAGCAAAAACGCATCAGGACTGGATCCAGGGCGAGGTGCTCGCAACCGAGCTCGTCGTCGCGGAGCACAAGGCACAGGAACAGCCGGACATGACGCCGGTCGATCTCGACGGGATCGCGGCGCGGGTGTCCATCACACGGACTCGATAAATGCCCACACCGAACACGGCAAAGGAAACGGACGCGAAGAAGGGCAAGCCCATGGCGAAGAAGCAGCTGCAGTATTTCGAGAAGCGGCTGCTCGACGAGCGGAAGCGCGTCCTGAAGGAGCTCGGCCGTGCCGACGAAGGCATGCAGGATGAAGACGGCGACACCAGCGCGTACTCGTTCCACATGGCCGACCAGGGCACCGATGCCATGGAGCGCGAGAAGGTGTTCCTGATGGCGAGCAAGGAAGGCCGGTTCCTCTGGCACATCGACGAGGCCCTGCGCCGCCTGTACCGGTCACCCGAGACCTTCGGGAAGTGCCACCAGTGCGGCAACGACATCGCCCACGACCGCCTCGACGCGCTCCCCCACGCGCGCTATTGCATCGACTGCAAGCAGCGCGAGGAAGATGCGAAGAAGTAACGCTCCCGCGTTCTGGAGCGTCGTCGCCATCGTCACCGGTCTCGACGTCTTCACGAAGGGCTGGGCCGAAGCCGGGCTGATGCCGATGCGGTTCCCGCACCCGGTGGCGGGCGACTGGCTCCGGCTGACGCTCGTCTACAACCCGGGCGCCGCCTTCGGCCTGAACGTCGGCGAGCATTCGCGGTGGGTCTTCATGGCGCTCACCGTGATCGCCCTCGGCATCCTCGGGCGGCTCTATCTCAACACCCGCGAGGGCGACCTCCCGCGGACGCTCGCCCTGGCGCTCGTCTGCGGCGGCGCGCTCGGGAACCTCATCGACCGCGTGCGCTCCGACCGCGGCGTCGTCGATTTCATCGACATCGGATTCGGAACGACCCGCTGGCCGACCTTCAACGTGGCCGACATGGCGGTGAGCACCGGCGCGGTCCTGCTCGCGTGGGTGCTCTGGTACCAGGACCAGCAGGAAACCGCCGCGGTCGCGGCGAGACCCGTCCCGGCCGAGCACGAGCTGTCCTGACCGCAATGTCCACGTCCTCCCGCACCCGTCTCTTCTGGGCGACGGCGCTCATCGTCATCGTGATCGACCAGATCACGAAGGAGTGGGCGGTCCGCAATCTCCAGCCGCCGCACATCCCCCACGAGATCTGGGGCAACTTCCTGCGCTTCACGCTCGCGTTCAACCGCGGCGCGGCGTTCAGCATGTCGCTCGGGGACTACTCCCGCTTCATCTTCGGCGGCTTCGCGATCATCGCCTGCGTGATCCTGTATCGCATGTACCGGTCGAGCCGTCCGGGAGAGTCGCTGCGCGTCCTCGCCCTGGCCCTCGCGTTCGGCGGGGCCGCGGGCAACCTGATCGACCGGTTCCGCGCGCGCGGCGCCGTGGTGGACTTCATCGACATCGGGCTCCGCGACATCCGCTTCTGGACGTTCAACGTCGCCGACACGGCCGTGACGTTCGGCGCGATCATGCTGGCGCTCGTCCTGTGGAAGGAAGACGCGGCGATCGAGGCCGAGCCCGAGCCGGCGCCGCCGACGGTGACCGTGGACGGCGAAGCGGCCTGAGAATGAAACCCGACGAAGCCGGTGCCGCGGAACCAGGGCGGCACACCTTCGTCGCCGGCGACGACGAGCCGCGACTCGACGTCTTCGTGGCCACCCGGCTCGACCTGTCGCGCAACAACGCGGCGACGCTCATCGCCAACGGACACGTGCTCGTGGAAGGCCGCCGGGAGCGCGCGTCGTACAAGGCCCGGCCCCGCGAGACGGTGACCGTGGAAGTGCCGCCGCCGCGCGGGCGCGAAGTCGCCGGCGAGTCCATCCCTCTCGACGTCGTGTTCGAGGACGACGACCTCATCGTCATCAACAAGCCCGCCGGCATGGTGGTGCATCCGGCGCCAGGCAACTGGACGGGAACGCTGGTGAATGCCCTCAAGGGGCGCGGCGGACCCCTGTCCGAGGGGAGCGAGGAGGGGCGGGAGGGGATCGTCCACCGCCTCGACAAGCAGACCTCCGGCCTCCTGCTCGTCGCCAAGTCGGACCGCGCGCACCGGGTGCTCGGCGAGGCGCTTCAGGCGCGGACGATCACCCGGCGTTACGCCGCGCTCGCGTGGGGTCACATCGACGGCGACCGGATCACCGTCGACAAGCCGCTGGCCAGGGACCCGCGCGACCGTACGCGAATGGCGGTGGTATCGACCGGCCGTCCGGCGAAAACGGACTTCGTCCGGCTCGCGCGCTTCGACTCGGTGGACCTGCTCCGGGCGAACCTCTACACGGGGCGCACCCACCAGATCCGCGTGCACCTCGCATCGGTCGGCCATCCCGTGGTCGGGGACGACACCTACGGCGGCGGGGGCGGACGGAAGCTCATGGGATTGCCGCCCCAGCGACATTTCCTGCATGCCGCGTGGCTGGCGTTCCGGCATCCGATGACAAAAATGTCAATGGACTTCCGGTCGCCGCTGCCCGAAGATCTATCCACCACGCTCACGCTCGCGGCCGGGCCCGACGCACCTCCTCCGGGCGCCGACGCGCTGGAATACTTTGGCTTCTACCACGACGAAGTAAAGTCATCCTGAGCGCAGCGAGGGATCTGCTATTGGCAGCCGAAAGCAGATCCCTCGCTGCGCTCAGGATGACAACCCCATTGCTGCCTTGCATCTAGATCCCAGGCTCCGGTTCGACAATTTCATCATCGGCTCGGGCAATCGCCTCGCCGTGGCCGCGGCGCGCGCCGTCGCCGACGCGCCGGGAAGCGTCTACAACCCGCTCTTCATCTATGCGGGGTCGGGGCTGGGGAAGACGCACCTCATGGGGGCGATCGGCAACGAGGTGATGACGACGCGGCCGCAGGCCGTCATTCGCGCCGTCACGCTGGACGACATCCTGAGCGAGCTGCACGCCGCCGTCGCGCGCGGGGATGCCGACCGGCTCCGCCAGCGCTACCAGACCGTCGGGCTGCTGCTCATCGACGACGTGCAGTTCCTCACCGGCCACGCCGAGACCCAGTCGGAGCTGCTGCGCATCCTGAACACCCTCCAGATGGCGGGCAGCCAGATCGTCATCACGAGCGACCGTCCCCCGACGGAGATCCAGGACGTCGACGACCGGCTGATCACGCGGCTGTCGGGCGGCCTCATCGTGGACATCAACGCGCCGGACCTCGAGACGCGCACGGCGATCCTCCACGCGAAGTGCGAGGAGCGGAAGATCCAGTTCAAGACCGGCGTCATCGAGGAGCTCGGCCGGCTGGAGTTCCGCAACATCCGCGAGCTCCAGGGCGCGCTCAACCGGCTCATCGCGGTGCAGACGCTGGGCGGCGATCCGATTCGCCCGAGCGACGTCATCACGATCCTCGGCAGCCTCGCCACGGGCGCGATCCCGGCGCGCAAGTCGGGGCCGGTGCCGAAGCCGGTCGAGGAGCCGCTCTTCGAGATCTCGGCGCCGAGCTGGAAGACGCAGCTCCGCAAGGCGATCGACGACTGGGCGGCCGAGGGCTACCAGACGGGATTGCTCGACCGCGCGCTGGACGCGCCCCAGCCGCCGAACGTCGCCGGCATCATCCAGCAGTACGAGGACCTCGTGGCGCGGCTGCGTGAGCTGAGCCGCATGTGCGCCGAGGCCGACCAGGCGCTCGCGTCGAACGAGATCTTCTTCGACCCCGACCGCGTGGACGAGGCGGAGCAGCTGCTCGAGCGCACGCGCCTGGATACGGCGGTGATCCCGGGTCCGAGCGGGACGTTCACGCGCTCGGATTACGAGGTGGGCCCGAGCAACGACCTCGCGGTGAAGGCGGCTGACGCCGTCATCGCCGCGCCGGGCGAGCGGTACAACCCGCTCTTCTTCCATGGGCCGAGCGGCGTCGGGAAGACGCACCTGATGCACGCGATCGGCAACGGGATGCTGGAGAAATCCGGGGGGAAGGCCCGTATCGCGGCCGTGCCCGCCCAGGACTTCGTCGACGAGCTGATCGCGGCGCTCCAATCGCGCACGGTCGAGCGGTGGCGGGCGAGCTACCGTGGGATCGACGCGCTGCTGATCGACGACGTGCAGTTCATCGCCGGGAAGGAGCGCACGCAGGAGGAGCTCTTTCACGTCTTCAACGCGCTGCACGCGGCGGGCAAGCAGATCGTCTTCACTAGCGACCGCGCGCCGCGCGACCTCCAGGGCCTCGAGGATCGCCTGCGCTCCCGGTTCGAGGGCGGGCTGCTCGTCGAGGTCAAGGCGCCGGACCGCACGCTGCGCGAGCGTCTCTACTCCCGGTTCCTGCGCGAGAACGGGTGGGACGACGATCCGGAGCTGGTGAAGGAGCTCGCGGCGGATCCGGTCGCGAACGTCCGCGAGATCATCGGCACCGTGAACCGCATCGTCGCCGCCGCGGAGCTGTCCGGGCGCGGCCACACGAAGTCCGTGGCCATGCAGGCCGCGCGGCCGAGCGGTCCGCGCGCGACGCGCCGGTCGACGCCGAAGGTGGAGGTTCCGAAGGAGATCCTCGCGCTCGACCCGGAGAAGATCATCCTGGAATGGCCGGACGCCGCGGCGCGGCTGATCGACGAGGTGGCATAGATGGCCATTCGCGGCAGCCTCAAGGAAGCGAGCCTTCCCGACGTCCTCCAGCTCCTCTCGATGGGGAAGAAGACCGGATGCCTCAGCGTCGGGCATCGCGGCAGCTTCGGCTACATCTTCTTCGACCGCGGGCGCATCGTCTACGCGTCGATCGTGAACCGGCGCGACCGGCTCGGCGACATGCTCGTCAAGAACGGCATGATCTCGCAGGAGCAGCTCGACGCCGCCGTGGACGCGCAGATCCGCCGCCGGGACCGGAAGCTCGGCGAGCTGCTCGTCGAGCAGCGGGCGATCACCGCCGAGCAGCTGAAGCAGTTCCTCAAGGTCCAGATCGAGGAGGCCGTGTACTTCCTCTTCACCTGGACCGAGGGGACGTTCAACTTCGAGCCCGACGTCATGCCGAGCGAGCAGGATACGCTCGTCTCGATCGGCCCGGAGTCGCTGCTGCTCGAGGGGGCGCGCCGCGTCGACGAGTGGAGCCTGATCGAGAAGAAGATCCCGAGCTTCGACATCGTCTTCGAGATCGACCGCGCGCAGCTCATGCTGAACGAGGCGGGGATGACGAACGAGCAGCGCGTCGTCCTTCAGCTCATCAACGGCGTGCGCGACGTCCACGCGATCTTCGAGGAGTCGGGGCTCGTGGAGTTCGACGCCGCCAAGGCGCTCTACGGGCTGGCGACCGCGAACTGCATCCATCGCATCGGCACGAGCGGCCGCTTCGGGGGCGCGCCGGCCGCCGGCAACGTCGAGAGCGCGATCGACGAGCATCGCGCCCTCGGCATGGCGCTGCTCAGGACCGGCATGCTCGACGACGCCTCCCGCGAGTTCCGGCGCGTGCTCCAGCTCAACGCCGGCGACGTGCACGCCCACGCGGCGCTCGGTCGCATCCTCGCGCAGAAGGGCGACTGGACCGCCGCCGAGGCGGAGCTTCGCAAGGCCACGTCGAGCATCGAGGCCGACTACGGCGCCTGGCACAACCTCGCGTACGTCCTCGAGCGCATGGGCCGGCTCGACGAGGCGCTCACCGCGCTCGACGAGGCGGCGCATCACGGGGCCGCGGATCCGCGGCTGCAGCTGTCGCGCGCCGTGATCGCGCTCCGGCGCGGCGACGCGACCACCGCCGACGACATGCTCCGGCGGGTCGGCGAGTCGTACGGCGACGACACGCCGCCGCCGCACTGGTACAACTATTCGGCGCTCGCGGCCGGGCTGCGCGGCGACGTGCGCCGCGCCATCGCCCTCCTGTCCGAGGGGCTCGCGGCGCATCCCGAGTCGGCGGTGCTCGCGAACAACCTGGCGGCGGCGCTCGAGCGGCGCGGGGATTTCGACGAGGCCCTGCACGCGGTGCAGCACGGACTCCAGCACGCGTCCGACCTCCCGCAGCTCGCGAAGAATCTCGGCGACCTCCATTTCCGCGCCGGCCGGTTCGCCGAGGCGCTCAACGCCTTCCGCCGCGCGGTGAAGCTCGCGCCGTCGCTCGGGCCCGACGTGTACAACAAGCTCGGCACGCTGTACCAGCGCCGCCACGAGCAGGAGGAGGCGGCGCGGTGCTGGCGCAAGGCGCTCGAGATCGCGCCGACCGACCAGGCGGCGAAGAAGAACCTCGAGTCCCTCACCATCTCCACCAAATGACGCTCGCGGCGACGGATCCGGGCTTCGAGGCGCTGCTCGAGCGAATCGAGCGCGACCGGGGCTTCGCCTGCGGGTCGTACAAGCACACGTGCGTCCAGCGCCGCATCCGGACGCGCATGCGGGCGCGCGAGGCCGCCAGCTACGAGGAGTACCTCACGCTGATCGACCGCGATCCGCGCGAGATGGACCGCCTCGTGGACGCGCTGACCATCAACGTCACGCGATTCTTCCGCAACCGCGCCGTGTGGGACTCCATCGCCGGGGTCGTGGTGCCGTCGCTCTGGGGCGCGGAGCTGCGCGACGTCAACGTCTGGAGCGCCGGCTGCGCATCGGGCGAAGAGGCGTACTCGCTGGCGATGCTCTTCCACCGTCACGCGGCGGTGAGCGGCATGCTGCCCCAGATCGACCGGGTCGCGGTGACGGGGACCGACGTGGACGCCGGAGCGCTCCGCGAGGCCCAGGCTGCCCAGTTTCCGGACGCGGCCCTCGTCGAGGTGCCCGAGGAGCTGCGGGACCGCTATTTCCCGGCCTCGCACCCGTTCCAGCCCGCCGAGGGCGTCCGGCGTATGGTGCAGTTCCGGCAGCATGACCTTCTCCGGGGCCCCTTTCCCGGGCCCCGCCAGCACCTGGTCATGTGCCGAAACGTCCTGATCTACTTCGAGCGCACGGTCCAGGAGCAGGTGATCCGGCATCTTCAGGATTCGCTGGAACCCGGTGGATATCTCATACTTGGCAAGGTGGAATCGCTGCTCGGCGGCACCCGCCGCGGCTTCGAGCCCGTCGCGCAGCGTGAACGCATCTTCCGCAAGATCAGTTAAGGAACGAACCGGATGAGTGAATCAGTCGCCCAGCAGTATCGAGCGGTGTACGCCGCCCTCGACCAGAAGCTGTCGGCGCCCGGCGCCACCGCGAACCTCGACGCGCTCAAGGTCGAGATCGGGACGCTCTACCGCGCGATCGACCGGGACGTGGATGCCCTGACGACGCTGCGGGAGGAGACGCGCGGGCTGATCGACCGGTGGAAGAGCCTGCGCGGCGAGCAGCCGTCGCTCGCGCCGGCCTTCGCCGCCGAGCGTCCGACGGTGCACGAGGATCACATCGGCGCCTCGACGTTCATCGAGAAGGGCTGGAGCAAGCTGTCGCTCGGCGACCACGAAGGAGCGGAAGTCGCGCTGCGAAAGGCGATCGACCTTTCCCCGAACGACACGCAGGCGCAGGCGCTGCTCGGCTGGGCGCTGATGCACCAGGAGAAGTACGACGAGGCGCTGCGCGTCTTCCAGGCCGTGCTTTCGAAGCAGCCGGACAATTCGCTCGCCCGGATCAACATCGGGTACATCTCCTTCAAGAAGAAGGCGTTCGCCGACGCGATCGAGCACCTCTCGCGCGCCATCCGGCTGGACAACGACCGGAAGGCGACGCTGTACGCGCACTTCTACCTCGGCCTCGTCTACCTCGAGCGCGACATGTTCGAGGACGCGCAGACGTTCTTC
>CAMLHT010000186.1 GCA_946479895.1 uncultured Gemmatimonadota bacterium
TCTCGGCGGTGCCGCCGTTGCCGAACGTCTCGTAGAGCCGGCTGATGCCGTTGTGCGTGGCGGCGATGAACATCAGGTAGCCCGGCGACCACGTGTCGAACGTGCCGTGCGCGAAGACGCCGGGCATGCCGAGGCGCGTCATCTCGTTCACGTTGTTCCAGCCGATCATCTGCCACTCGTTGGTCACGATCGGGTCGAGCCAGGAGTTGTACGGCCCGTCGCCGATGGTGTTGTCGTAGAGGTAGGCGACCGACTCGTGGAGGTCGTGCAGCACCATCGCCTTTTCCTTCACGAAGGTGTTGAGCACGTTCTCGGTCAGCTTCAGCGTTACGCCCATCGCGTCACGGTTGTTGTCGTGCGCGACGTACTTGCCCCAGTAGATGAGGTTGGGCGCCGTCTGGCCGGGGTGCTTCTTCCGCCACTCGTAGAGGTCCACCATCCGGTCGCGCCCGTCCACCTCGACCACCGGCGTGATGAGGGTGATGACGTTGTCGCGGATGTGCCTGACGTACGGGCTCTCGTCCACGGCGAGGCGATAGGCGAGCTCCATGAGCGCCGTCGGGGCGCCGGCTTCGGTCGAGTGGATGGTGCCGGTGATGTAGTAGACCGGCGCCGCCAAATTCGCGATGCGGTCCCCCTCGGCGTCGTTCATCCCGATGGTGCGCGGGTCGGCGAGCTTCGCCAGGTTCGCGCGGTTGGCGTCGTACCGCGCCATGAGCTGCTCGGACGCCACGGCCACGGCGATCATCTCCCGGCCTTCCTCGGTCTGCCCGATGGACATCACGCGGACGCGCGGGGACGACTTCGCGAGCAGGCGCATGTACTCGTAGACCTCCTTCGAGTACGGCAGCTTGGTCGGCGCGCCGGCGATGTCCCCGAGCACGGCCTTCGGCGTCGGCACCGTGCGGGACGCCGGGAGGTAGTCCACGAGCGGCGAGAGGAAGAAGGGCTCGGTGGTGTACTCGAGGATCTTCTTCGTGTACTCCTGGTCGATCGGCTGCCTCGGGTCGCGGCCCGGGCGGGCGGTGGCGGGGTCTCCCTGGGCGCCGGCGGCCAGTGGCGCGGCGGCGAGCAGGACCCAGGCGATCGAGCGATACAAGCGATGCATGAGGGGAGTGGCGGAGGAGGGAACGGCGGAGCGGAGAGAGAAGGAAGGTCCGCCATGGACGAGGTCGGGTCAAGCGGCGTCGGAGTGGGAGTGGGAGTGGGAGTGGGAGTCGGAGTGGAGCACTGAACGATCGCCCGCTTCGTCCCGTGCCAAATCCCACTCCCACTCCCACTCCCAGCACTAACCCACACCCGCACGTAACTTTGGTGCCGGGGTCGCCCGCCTCCCTGCGATCCCTCCCCACTCCAGCCTGTAGAGCATGTCCACTCGTGCCCCCGCAGCGTCCGAGGCCGGTTCGCGCCTGTCCGCGAGCTCCTCACGCGCCCCGAAGTCCGCCGCCGCGCAGGACGCGCCGCACCGCTTCCTTCCGCTCCTGATCCTGTTCTTCATCGGCAGCGGCTGCGCCGCGCTGATCTACGAGATCGTCTGGTTCCAGATGCTCTCGCTCATCGTGGGATCGTCGGCGCTCTCGCTGGGCGTCATCCTCGGGACGTTCATGGGCGGCATGTGCATCGGCAGCCTCTGGCTGTCGAAGGTCATCTCACGCCGGAAGCATCCGCTCCAGGTCTACGCCGGCCTCGAGGTCGGCATCGCCGTCCTCGGCGTCCTCGAGCTCCTCCTGCTCCCCCACGTGAGCGGGTTCTACAGCACGATCTCGCTCGAGGGCATGCCCGGCCTGTTCCTCCGCGCCATCTTCTGCGTGATCGCGCTGCTGCCGCCCACGCTGCTCATGGGCGCCACGCTGCCGGCCATCGCCCGCTGGGTCGAGGCGACCCCGCGTGGCATGTCCTGGCTCGGCTTCTTCTATGGCGGCAACATCGCCGGCGCGGTGACCGGCTGCCTCCTCGCCGGCTTCTACCTGCTCCGCGTGCATGGCGCCTCGTACGCCACGGGAGTCGCCGTCGCGATCAACCTCGTCGTCGCCGCGGCGGCCTTCCTGCTGTCGCGATTCGCCGCGTACGAGCCTGGGCCCGACGCCGACGACATGGCGGTCGACCCGGCTGACATCGCCTCCGATCGCGCCAACTGGCCGATCTACGCCGCGGCCGGTCTTTCAGGCATGAGCGCCCTCGCCGCGGAAGTCGTCTGGACGCGTATCCTGTCGCTCATCCTCGGCGGAACGGTCTACACCTTCTCGCTGATCCTCGCCGGCTTCCTCTTCGGCCTCGGAGTCGGCAGCAGCGTCGGCTCGATGATCGGCCGCGATCGCGCGTCGGCGCGCCGCGCGCTGGTCTGGTGCCAGTTCCTCCTGATGGCCGGCGTGGCCTGGGCCGGCTACGCGCTCACGCGCCAGCTCCCCTTCTGGCCCATCAACCCGGGCCTCTCGATCGAGCCGAAGTACACGTTCCAGATCGACATGATCCGCGCGATGTGGGTGGTGCTGCCCTCGGCGGTGCTGTGGGGCGCGAGCTTCCCGCTGGCCCTCGCGGCGGCCGGCGCGCAGAAGGATTCCGGACGCCTCGTCGGCCGGATGTACGCGGCGAACACGGTGGGCGCGATCCTCGGCTCGTCCATCACCGCCCTGTTCTTCATCCAGTGGTTCGGCACCGTCGCCGCGCAGCGGATGGTGATCTTCCTGGCCGCCGTCTCGACGCTCGTGCTCATCGTGCCGGTGCGCCGCACGGAGTCCGGCAAGGTCGAGCTGGCGCCCAGCGCCCTCCTCGGTGGCCTGGCGACGATCGTGGTCGCGCTGTTCATGACGTGGACGATCGCCCCCATTCCGCCGCTCCTCGCCGCCTACGGGCGCTGGATGCCGCTGCGCATGGAGAACATGAACGACGTCGTCGCCGTGGCCGAGGGGCAGCAGGCGACGATCGCGATCACGCGACTCTCCAACGGCGTGCTGAACTACCACAACGCCGGCAAGGTCCAGGCGTCCAGCGAGCCGCAGGACATGCGGCTCCAGCGCATGCTCGGCCACCTCACGACGCTGCTTCCGCCCAAGGCGGACACGGTGCTCGTCATCGGGTTCGGCGCCGGCGTCACCGCCGGCGCGGTGAGCATCGACCCGACGATCAAGAAGCAGTACATCGCCGAGATCGAGCCGCTGGTGCCGATCACGGCGTCGAAGTGGTTCGGCGAGTACAACTTCAACGTCCGCGACAACCCGAAGGTCACGGTGAAGATCGACGATGGCCGGCACTTCCTGCTGACGTCCGATCACAAGTTCGACGCGATCACCTCGGACCCGCTCGACCCGTGGGTGAAGGGCGCCGCCGCGCTGTACTCGGAGGAGTTCTGGTCGCTCGCGAAGAGCAAGCTCAACCCGGGCGGCGTGGTGACGGTCTTCGTGCAGCTCTACGAGAGCAGCCCGGAGGCGGTGAAGAGTGAGGTGGCGACCTTCTTCAAGGTCTTCCCCGACGGCATGGTGTTCGGCAACACGTACAACGGCGCGGGCTACGACATCGTGATGGTCGGCCAGAACGGCCAGACGAAGATCGACGTCGACGCGATCCAGGCGAAGCTCGACCGCCCGGAATACGCGGCGATGCGGCAGTCGCTCGCCGAGGTCGGCTTCCCGGACGCGGCGTCACTGTTCGGCACCTTCGCGGGGCAGAAGCAGCACCTGGATCCGTGGATGGCCGACGCGCAGATCAATCACGACAACGACATGCGCCTCCAGTACCTCGCCGGGCTCGGCCTGAACCGCTACGACCAGGCGACGATCTACAGCGGCATGATCGCCAATCGCCGCTACCCGGAAGGGCTGTTCATCGGCTCGCCGGAGCGCCTCAACCAGATTCGCGCGCAGATCGGCGGGTATTGATCCTGTCCCCCCGAGCGTAGCGAGGGACCTGCTTTTCGTGGCGTGAAGAGCAGGTCCCTCGCTGCGCTCGGGATGACCGGCGCGCGCGCTTCGGGGCAGTCATACCTTTCCCGGGTGAATTTGACCGAGCCGCTCACAACCGCCCTCCTGCTGGCCGGCTTCGGTCTGCTGCTGACCTTTGCCGTCTCGCTCAGCCGAGCCTCCGCCAGGCTCGGAGTGCCGGTGGCGCTGACCTTCCTCCTCGTCGGCGTCGCCGCCGGATCGGAAGGAATCGGCGGGATTCCGTTCGAGAATTACCGGCTCACGTTCCAGATCGGGACGGCGGCGCTGGCGCTGATCCTGTTCGACGGCGGGCTGAACACGCCGGTGAGCTCCCTGCGATCGGTCGCCGGTCCGGCGGTCGTGCTCGCGACCGTCGGCGTCGTGCTGACCGCCACTGCCACCGCGGCCGCCGCCCACTGGCTCGGGCTGGCGTGGCCGCTCGCGCTGTTGCTCGGCGCGATCGTCTCCTCGACCGACGCCGCCGCGGTCTTCTCGGTGCTTTCCGCCAGCGGCATCCGGCTGCGGGACCGCGTGGCGCACCTGCTCGAGGTCGAGTCGGGAATCAACGACCCGATGGCCGTCATCCTCACGACGGCGCTCACCGCCAACCTGATCGCGCCGGGGTCCGAGACGACCCTCGGGATCGTCGCCGACGTCGTGATCGAGATGAGCGTCGGCGCGATCATCGGCTACCTCGTGGGTCGCCTGGCGCACTGGCGCCTCACCCGCATGCGGCTCCCGGCGCAGGGACTCTACCCGGCCTTCACCCTCGGCGTCGCCTGTCTCGCCTATGGCCTGCCGACCATCGCGCACGGCAGTGGATTCCTCGGCGTCTACGTCGCCGGCGTCGTGCTCGGCAGTCGCTCGTTTCCCCACGCGGTCGGCGTGCGCCGCGTCCACGACGCGCTCGGCTGGCTGAGCCAGATCACGATGTTCCTGATCCTTGGCCTGCTGGTGTTCCCGTCGCGCCTCGCCGACGTGGCGTTGATCGGTCTGGGCATCGCGCTGGCGCTCGCGTTCGTCGCGCGGCCCCTGGTAGTCGCGCTTTGCCTCACTCCCTTTGGCCTCCCCGGTCGTGAAGTGGGCTACGTCGGATGGGTCGGCCTTCGCGGGGCGGTGCCCATCGTCCTGGCGACCATTCCGGTGATGAGCGGGGTGCCGGAGTCGCGAGAGCTCTTCGACCTGGTGTTCTTCATCGTCGTGATCGGGTCATTCCTCCCCGGGTCGACCGTCGCCTGGGTTTCCCGCCGGCTCGGCCTCGAGGCGCCCACGGTGCCGCCCACGGTCGAGGCGCCGATCATCGTCGAGCAGCCGCAGGGCGACATGGAGCTGCGGAGCTTCCGCATCGAGCCCTCGGTCGCCGTCTTCGGGGCGACCGTCGACGAAGTCCCGCTGCCTCCCGGCTCGGCGATCACGGTCATCGATCGCGGCGGGACGCTGCTCGCGCCGAAGCGGAGCCTCGTGCTGGAGGACGGGGATGGCGCCTACGTGCTGTATCGCAGCGAGGACGCCCGGATGATCGAGCTGATGTTCGGGCCGGCGACGGAGGAGACGGCGGAGTAGCCGGCGCCGAGACGATCTAGCGGATCGTCTCCTGCCGCTTGAGCGGCACGACGCCCGAGTCCCGCTGCGTGGAGGAGCCGCTGATGTCCGTCGGCCGCAGCTTCGTCATGCGGCACTGCCCCTCGAGCAGGGCGCCTTCGTCGATGATCACGACCGGCGCCTCGATGTCGCCGTACACGCGGCAGCTCGGGTGCAGCTCGATGCGCTCGGCGGCCGAGATGTTTCCGACGACCTCGCCCGAGACTTCGACCACGCCCGCGTGGATCGAGGCGTTGACCACGCCTCGCTCCCCGACGACGAGGGTGTCCGTCGACGTGATCTCGCCCCGGACACGGCCATTGAGCAGGACCGTGCCCGAGAACGTGATCTTTCCGTCGATTTCGGTGCCGTCGTTGATGTGCGTGGTGAACTCACGCGGCCGCGACGGCTTCGACTGCTTTGCCCCACCGAACATGGACGACACCTCGAAGATGGATTAGCGCGACGCGAACTGCTGCTTCTGCTGGTCGTTGCGCTTTTCGTCGATCGCGACCACCTGGCGGGCGTTCGCGTCGTTCATCTTCGTGATGTTGCCGTTGAAGAATCCGCCCTTCGAGATGACGAGCGAATCGGTGGTGATGTTGCCCGTGACGCGGCCCGTCTCGGCGATCTCGACGTTGCCCGTCGCGACCATGTTGCCCTCGTACTGGCCCATGATGATCGCGTCGACCGTCTGCACGTTGGCGTTCACGATGCCCTTCTCGCCGATCACCAGCTTGCCGCCGACGTTCATCTCGCCGGCGATCTCGCACTCGACCTGGATCGAGTCGGTGATGTCGAACTTGCCTTCAAAGCGGGCGTGCTCGCCGACGACGGTCAGCAGGGTCATCGAGGCGGGGCGACCCGGCTCGGCCTGCGTGATCGTCGGAGCAACAACCTTCTGGGCGGGCTTCCGTGCTTCAAACATCACGATCCTCCTTGCTGGGGGCGACCGATCGCTGCGCGTCGCCTGGTGTAGATGTGGGACGCCTGAGTTACGGCTCGCGATGTCCGCTGTCAAGATTGCCGCCGTCGTTGCCACTCGTTCCGGCGGTCGTGGATGCAGGCAAGGTGACCGCACTGCGGAGTGCCCGCATCTGCGCCGCGGTATCGCGGCTTGCCGCGAGGAACTTGATCGGGTCCACCGACCGCCCTCGCGAGTGCACCTCGAAATGCACGTGGGGGCCCGTCGCGAGCCCGGTGGATCCGACGCGGGCGATCGTCTGGCCGGCGTTCACCTGGTCGCCGACCCGCACGAGCGCCTTGTCGCAGTGCGCGTAGAGCGTGACGACGTCTCCGGAGTGCGCCACCTCGACGGTCAGGCCATAGCCGAGGCGCCATCCGACGGACTTCACGCGGCCGGCGGCGGGGGCGACGATCGCCGTGCCGCGGTTCGCGGCGAGATCCACGCCCTTGTGCGAGCGGAAGACGTCGAGGATCGGGTGGAGGCGCGACGAGTTGAAGCTGCTCGTGATCTGTGCCGCCGCGACCGGCATGATCATGTCCTTCGGCGGCAGCTTCGCGGCGCGCTCGGCCATCGCCTGGAGGATCTGGACGCTGTCGAGCAGGCCGACGACTGTGCGCTGCGACTCGGCGAGGCGGTCGGCCGTCACGGTGGCGAGCTTCGTGGTCTCACCCGTGTAGGTTGCGGCGCCGGCGACGACGATGAACGCCGTCATGCCGACGCTGATGAGGGAGCGCGTGGTGACCGTCACCTGGCGCGTGCGGGCGCCGGGCGTCGGGGGGACGAGCAGGACCGTCCAGCCCGGGCTGCGAGTCTTCTTTCGCGGGGTCGACATGTCAGCGTCCCCGGCCGGTGGCCGCGGGCAGCTGCGGCGCGTTCGCGATCTCCAGCCGGCGCGCGGAGCCCGTCGGCGCGGTGACCGCGGCCGGCGGCGTGGCGCCGATGGAGACCTGGCCGTGGATCGTCGCGCCCTCGCGGAGGACCATGAGGTTCGCGCGGATCTCGCCGAGCACCGACGCGCCGGTCTCGATCTCGATGCGGCCGCTCGCGTGGACGTTGCCCTGGATCTGGCCCGCGACGACCACGTCCTTCGCTTCGACGTCGCCGACGACGAAGCCGCCGGCGCCGACGATGAGGGAGCCGACACGGTGGGATGGCCCCTCGACCCGGCCCTCGACCCGGACGGTACCATCGGTGTCCAGCTCGCCCCGGATCACGAGGCGATCATGGATGACCGAGTACCCAGCCGACGACTTGTTCGAGCCCAGCATAGCCATCTACGACCCTCCAGCCGACAATACGACCGTTACGTGGAGCATGAGGATGGCGGAAGCAGGAGGCATCCGCCAGAGCGTCCCACCTCGACCGAAGAGAGACCGGTGGTCGAGGGAACGGCGCGACATCGCG
>CAMLHT010000187.1 GCA_946479895.1 uncultured Gemmatimonadota bacterium
GCGCACCCGCGCACCCGCGCGCACTGGCTCACTCGCCCACCCGCGCACCCGCGCGCCCCTCCAGCATGTCCACGTGCGCGCGCAGCATGCGGACGGCGGTGTCGAAGTCGAGCAGGGTGCGGTGGGTGCGCGACAGCATCACCCCCCCTTCCATCGTCGTCAGCGCGAAGACGGCGAGGGCGCGGCGGTCGGTGTCGGGGGGCAGCCGGTCTCCAGCGTCGACGAAGCACTGCTCGATCGCGCCGACCCATTGGTCGAAGTTCGCAGCGAGCCGCGCGCGCACCGGCGGGTCGGGCTCGTGCAGCTCGAGCGCGATGCTCCCGATCGGACAGCCGTAGGTGCAGTCGGTGGACTCGAGCGCCGATCGGTAGCGGCGGAGCAGGGCGAACACCCGCTCGATCGGATCGGACACGCCTTCCCACGCCGGCGCGAGCAGCATGGGATGGATGCCGGCGAGGTAGGTGTCGAGGACGTCGAGCAGCACGTCCTGCTTCCCCGGATACAGATAGTAGAGGCTCCCCGCGTTCACCCCCGCCGCCTGCAGGATGTCGGCGACGCTCGTCGAGCCATACCCCTTCTCGGCGAACAGCCGCATCGCGGCGAAGCGGATCCGGTCCCGGGTCTCGGTCATGGGCGCGAATGTGTTGAATGATCGTTCAAGTGGCAAGGAGGTTTGGAGGTGCACCCGCGCGCTGTGTGTCGGGTCGCGAGGCGCAATTCCGATTGCCCTACCAGAGCAGCGTCCCTCCAACCCGAGGTCTTCCCATGTTGCGCCAGCGCAGGAGTCCCTTCCGCCTGATGGCCGCCGCAGCGCTCGTCGCCGCCAGTGCGTGCGGCGACCAGCGTACCCCGACGGTCCCACTCGCCGCGTCCGATGCACCATCCCTGGTTCAGGCGGGTGGCGGAAGAGCGGTGAAGGTCAAGCAGTTCCAGCTCTCCACCAACACGCTGCGGATCGACGGGCCAGCCGTCACGGCGTCCGTCTTCATTGCGAATCCTGGGGCGGCGATCGAGTCGGGGATCTCCGTCCGCGGCGAGATCGTTCAGCCGGCGGCGCGGCGTCGCGCGTTCGACGTACCGGCGCAGTGCCTGCCGGGCGACCCCCCCGGGTTCCTCGCCAGCAGCGATTGCTCGATGAGCATCCAGGCCACCGCGCGGAATGGCGCGGATGGCCCCGATGACGTCGGCACGCTCGTTCCCGGCAGCGCACTGTTCGTCGTCAGCGTGATCCAGACGACGAACGGCACCGAGGCCGAGCTCGCGACGAAGAACACGACGGTGAATCTCGTCGCCACGCCCGGCATCACCACGCTGACGCTCGCCTCGACGACGCTGGCGATCGACGGGCCGGCCGTCAACTACACCGCGGTGCTGCAGAACCCCGCCAAGAGCCTCCAGGGTGTCGCGCTGCAGGGCACCATCGTCCAGGGCACGACGCGCCGCGCCGCCGGCGGCGTGCAGGTCACGTGCGGCTCCAACATCGGCGTGTTCCCGCCCGGCACGTGCACGATCAACTTCGCGACGTCCGCGTCGTCGGTCGGCACCGGCACACTCTCACCCGGCCCGGCCACCTTCGAGCTGAAGCTCTTCCAGGTCACTGGCGGGACTTCAACCACGCTCGACACGAAGACGGTCGACATCACGCTCGTCAGCAACCTCCCGTTCTTCTCGAGTCTCACGCTCGACGCGACGTCGATCACGATCGGCACGAGCGTCGACTACACGGTGGAGCTCCAGAACTATGGTGCGCCGAAGTCGGACATCCTCGTGCAAGGGGAGATGGTGCAGGGAGCGATCGTGAAGGGCGCCGGCGGATTCACCGTCGACTGCGGCAGTGGACTCGGCGTCCTGCCGACCACGGGAGGCACGAGCTGCAGTCTGCGGTTGACGGTGAACGCTTCGGCCGATGACATCGGTGGCGCGTTCACGCCTGGCGCCGCGACCTTCGTCCTGCATCTCTACAAGGCGCCGCCCGATGTTGATCCGATCGAATACGACACGAGGCAGGTCGCGGTCACCCTCGTCGCGAACACGCCGACGCTCACCTCGATCACCCCGGCTACCCCGTACGCCCCTCTCGACGGCGGCTTCTCGACCTACAAGGCGGTGATCTCGAACCCCGGACTCATCCAGCAGGGCGTCGCGCTCAACGCCTGGCTCAGGCAGGGGAGCACGCACCGGGCAGCCGGCGGGACTCTGGTCAGGTGCGACCCCAATCCGCTCGGTCTCCTCCCACCGGGCACCTGCATCATGTTCGGCGACATCGTCCCCTCGAACAATCCGATCGTGTCCGGCGAAGGGACGCTCGTGCTTGGCCCCGCGACGCTCGAGGTCGAGCTGTCGATCGACGGCGTGGTCGTCGACACGAAGACGGCGCAGATCACGCTGGTGCCGAACACACCGAGCATCGTCAGCCTCGAGCTCGACCCGCCGACCGCCCCATTCGGCGGCAGCACGCACTTCAATGCCACGGTCTACAATCCCGGCACGACGACGCTGTCGGATGTGGTCGCCCAGGGCTACATCACGCAGGGTCCCGTCGAGGCTCCCGCTGGTGGTGTCGGCGTCACCTGCCCGGTCACCGGAACATCCGGTTCGGTGGTGCCCGGCGCGTGTAACGTGAGGTTCACCGTCAATCCGTCGAATGCCCTCGCGACCGGTGGGCTCCTGGTCCCCGGCCCCGCGACGTACGTGCTCAAGCTCTTCATCAGTAACGTGGTCGTGGACACGAAATCGGCGCCGATCACGCTCACCGCGCCGTGATCCCCCTGCAGTGATCCGGCCGGCGACGCTGCTGGCCGGACACGACCCGTCGCTCCGACGTCTGGAGCGGCGGGTCTTTCGCGTGCGGCCCCGCACGCACTCTGGCCGCCCGTGTCCACACGCGGTAACCTTGGCTCGACCACCCTCGACGCCGAGGTGCGACGCTGTCGTCCGAGCTCGATGCACTGATCCAGCGCGCCGATCGCGCTGACAGCGTCGCCGTCGACGCCCTGTTCACGCTGCTCTACGGCGAGCTGCACCGGCTCGCCGAGCACGCGCTGCGGCGCGACGGCGGCATGATCACGGTCGGCCCGACGACGCTGCTGCACGAGGCGTATCTCAACATCGCCGGCCGCAGCGACGTCGCGTTCACCGATCGCTCGCGCTTCCTCGCCTACGCGTCGCGCGCCATGCGCGGCCTCGTCATCGACTACGCGCGCCGGCGGCAGGCGGTGAAGCGCGGCCGCATGCTCGAGATCACCCTCTCCGGCAACGAGGAGCCGTCGGCCGAGGCAGCGCGCAGCGCCGAGGAGCTCGTGCGGCTCGGCGACGTGCTCGGCGAGCTCGCCGGCCTCGAGCCGTCGCTCGCCGAAGTCGTCGACCTCCACTTCTTCTGCGGATTCTCGTTCGTCGAGATCGCCGCGCTGCGCCGCGTCTCGGAGCGCACCGTGCAGCGCGACTGGCGCAAGGCGCGGCTGCTCCTGCACCGCGCGCTGCACGAGCAGGCCTGACGCCGCGGCGCGCGCGCGCTACCGATCCGACTACTGATCCACCGCGCGCGCCGGTCCGAACGTCAGGCCGTCCTGTGTGTCGCTGAGGAATCCGCTGTCGTCGGCTTCCACCTCGCCGGCCAGCAGGAGGATCAGCTCGTCCGCCAGGTCGGGATCGTTCTTCCACAGCGCGACGAGCCACGGCACGCGCTGCTCGCTCGACAGATCGAGCGCCTGGTCGAGCAACGGCTGCAGCCGCTGCCAGCGGTTCCGGTCGAAGATGCCCATCGCCGCGCGCGAGAGTGGTCGAAGCCCCCGACGTCGACGGGCTCCATTCCTACAATCGCGATTGCGTGGTGCATCCCGACATGCTGATCGCACGACACGATCGTCACCGGCGACGCGACGGTCGACGTCGACCGGCCGTGTCGCTCAGCGCGTCACGACCTTGCTCAGCCAGGCGTCGGCACGATAGTCCATCGTCATCAGCGCGGCGCGGCTCATGTCCTCGGAGACGCTGATGTCGAACGCCGAGCGACCCGCCTTTCCCACGAGCGACTTCCCGGTTGCGCCGTCGAGGGCGTAGAGGCTCCACGCCGACTCCGTTTCCGCCACGGCGAACAGCGCGTCGTGGCCCTTCACGGCGAACAGCCGGGCATCCTCACCCCTCGCCGCGCCGAGCATCGTCTGCCGTCCGTCGTCGAGCGAGATCATCACGACGGCGCCGGAGTCCGACGCGGTCCGGCCCGTTCCGACGTACATCACGCGGTGCCGCTCCCGGTCGGCCACCACCTGGAAGACGTTGCCGAACCACGTCGACGGTTTGAACTCGCGGCGGCGTCCGTTCTCGGAGACGATCACCCGGTCGCGAGCGATGGGGATCCACGCCCACCCGTTCGGCAATGCCGCGAAGTCGGCGGTGAGCGAATCGGGAATCTCCAGCACGTTGCGCTGCGCGCCCGTGCGCACGTCCACCTCGGCGAGTCGCGATCCAGCCCCCGACGCCATCTTCACCGCGACGTGCTGCGCGTCCGACCACCCTGCGCGCTGCACGACCCCCGCGCCCGGGAGGGGCGTCTCCGCTCCGCCATCGTATGGGACGAGCGAGTAGCGCGTCTCGCGCCGTCCGGTGGCCGACGGCGTGATGCGGCGCATGAGCAGCGTTGCGCCATCGGGCGACAGCGCCGCAGTCACCGGCGTCGATGCGTGCGCGATGCGCCGATCGTCGGGGAGCGTCTCCTTCGAGATGTCGGCGAGCGGCGCGGCCCACACGCCGTGGTCGAACGTGCCCTCGTCCATCACGAACGACGCCCCGTCGCTCGTCAGCGAGAAGCTCGAGAAGGTGCCGTGCGTCATCGTGTCCTGGCGAGCCGCGAAGCGCCCCGTCGCGCGATCGATCGCGATGCGCACCACGGCCTCGTCGAACCCTTCGCCGGCGCGCGCCAGCCACACCGCGTCGGTGGCGGCGATCCCGCCGCACGTGCACGCATTCACGACCTTGTCGGCGACCTTCCCGCTCCGGTCGACGATCTGCCACAGCCCGCGCGGCGGCTGGATGACGAGGCTGAGAATCCAGTTCGTCCCCGGCACGACCGAGAGCGCGACGAGCCGGCGCCCCGGCCCCGCGATGCGAATGCTGTCGCGCGCCACGCCGTCCAGCGCGGCGACGCGCACGTAGTACACCGAGTCGGGACGGAACGTCGGACCGAGCAGCAGCGAGTCGCCGCCGGCATAGAACGTCGCGACCCCCGCCGTGAGGAATCGCGGCTCACCGCCGAGCGCCGAGAGCAGGAACGAGCCGCTGCGCCCGCGGATCGTCCCGGCGAACACCAGGTTGCGCCGGTCCGGGCTCCACTCCACGCCGTCCGCCGCCGTCGCCCCCTCGAGGATCGTGCGTGTCGTCGTCCCGCCGACGTCCTGCACCACGGCGGAGTAGGTGCAATCGGGTCCGGTGCAGTGACGCGTCAGGAAAGCGAGCTGCTTCCCATCCGGTGAGATCGCCGGATAGTACACCGCACCGGTGGACGTGAGCTGCGTCTTCGTGCCGAGCGACGCGGGGCCGGGCGTGCGCCCCTTCATCTCGTACGCACTGACCGCCGCCACCCCGACGAGCACCACCGCCGCGGCGCCGATCAGCATCGGGCGCCGGCTGCGTCGCGTCGGCGCCGCCGCCGCCGGCTCCTCGGCAGCCGGCTTCGCGGCGAGCGCGCGCGCGAAATCGCCCGCGCTCGTGAACCGGTCGGCCGGCGTCTTCGACAGGGCGCGCGAGACCGCCGCGTCGATCTCCGGCGGCACGGTGCTCCGCAGCACGCGCAGGTGCGTCGGCGTCTCGGTCATCAGCTTCGCGATCATCGACTGCGCGCTCGCGCCGGTGAACGGCGGCTCGCCGGCGAGCATCTCGTACAGCACCGCGGCGAGCGAGTACACGTCGCTCCGCGCGTCGATGCCGCGGTCGCCCGTCGCCTGCTCGGGCGACATGTACTGCGGCGTACCGAGCGAGAGCCCGGTCTGCGTCAGCCGGTTGCCGCCGGCCTCCTTCACGGCGAGCGCGATGCCGAAGTCGGCGAGCATCGCTTCGCCTTCCTGCAGCAGGATGTTCTCCGGCTTGATGTCGCGATGGACAAGGCCCTGCCGATGCGCGTAATCGAGCGCGCTCGCCACCTGCTTCGTGATCGTCAGTGCTTCGTCGATGCTGAGCTGGTGCTCGCGATCGAGCTTGTCGCGCAGCGACTCGCCGCGCACGAAGGGGAGCACGTAGTACAGCAGCCCGTTCGCCTCACCCGAATCGATCAGCGTGAGGATGTGCGGATGGTCGAGCCGCGCCGAGATCTTGATCTCGGTGAGAAAGCGCTCGGCGCCGAGCACCGCGCCGAGCTCGGGGCGGAGCACCTTGAGCGCGACTTCGCGATCGAGCTTGCGGTCGCGGGCGAGGTAGACGACGGCCATGCCACCCGCGCCGAGCTGGCGCTCGATGACGTAGCGGTCGTCGAGCGCTGCAGCGATCAGGGTGGCGTCGTCGCCCATGGGCGAGAAAGTGTGGCGCCGCGGGCCGGAGCGCTAGATGCGCGCGGGTGCGCGGGTGCGCGGGTGCGCGGGTGCGCGGGTGCGCGGGTGCGCGGGTGTTCGGGTGTTCGGGTGCGACCGGCCTCGGGACGCTCTGTCATTCCGAGCGAGCGAAGCTCCCCCGTCATTCCGAGCGAGCGAAGCCCCCCCCGTCATTCCGAGCGAGCGAAGCTCCCCCGTCATTCCGAGCGAGCGTAGCGAGTCGAGGAATCGCGCTCGTCCCGGGCGAGGGGGTTCTCCGGGACGGTACGAGATACCTGTACGTCGTTGATCATCTGGTACCGAAGTACGCCAGAGCCGGCGCACGACGATGTCCACGCGGCACTCAGGGATTCGTGACGGTACTCGTACCGATGTACTTGTGACTCGTACCTTGTGCGATGTAACGGGCGGACGCTCGCGCGCGCAGCCGCCGGTCGCCGCGGGCTTCGCTACGCACGGGAGGCGCTGAGGCACCACGGCCCACCGAAACCACGGTCGGCGGGCCCGGCCGGTCGTACAGGGTAGCGGTCACAGGTACCCGAGTACGGGTACTGTCACGAATGCCCGCCTACTGCAGCGAGAGCCTCGGCCCGCCGGCTCGTGCGTGCTCCGTACCGACGAGCGCTACGTAGCACTCGGCACGAAGACATGACCACCGAGCCCCCTTATCGGGGACGCGCGCGATTCCTCGCGTCGCTCAGCGCTCGAACCGCGCCGGGCCCGGAAACGCCAGCCGCTGCATCAGCGCCTGGAACCGCGGCTCGCTGCGCACGGGGTCGAGCGCGCGGCGCACGAGGAAGTCCACGACGAGCGGGTCGTGCTCGGCGACGGCCCGCTCGAGCAGGTCGAGCGCGTGGGCGCGGTCGCCGAGCGCGATGTAGACCTCGGCGATCGACTCGAGCGACCAGCGATTCATGCGCTCCGCCTCGGCGGCGGCGCGACGCGCCTCCGGCGCGCGTCCCGTCAGCACGAACAGTCGTGCAAGCATGCTCTCCCTGCCGGCGGCGGTCGTGTCCCCCGCCAGAAGCGACTCCGCCTTCGCGAGCCGTCCCGCCTCGAGATACGCCTCGCCGAGAAAGGTGCGGTACGTCCGCTGGCCGTTGTCCCCCGGGGTCTCCGTCTCACGGATCGCGCGCGGGTAGTCGCGTGCGAAGAACGAGATCCGGCCGAGCGCCATGCCGAAGCTCCGTCGGTCCGGGTCGATCCGCTGCACTTC
>CAMLHT010000188.1 GCA_946479895.1 uncultured Gemmatimonadota bacterium
CCAGCGCGCCCTCCGTCCTCCGTCCTCCGTCCTCCGCCCTCCGCCCTCCGCCCTCCGCCCTCCATCCTCCGTCAGGGGACGGTCTTCCGCGACAGGCCCGTCACCAGTCGGTACATGAAGTCGAGCGACTCGTAGAACGCCTGCTGCGGGATGCGCTCGTTCATCCCGTGCGCGTTGCTGTCGCCGTAGAACTGGCCCGCGACACCGAACGTCGGAATGCCCGCGTTGCGCAGTCGCGATCCGTCGGTGGCGCCCGTGCCCATCGTCGGAATCACCGGCAGCCCCGGCCACATCTCCGTCGTCACGCGCTCGAGATGTGCCTCGAGCTCGGCCGGCAGCGGAATGATCGTCGTGTTCCGCACTCCCCCGGTCGCCGTCACCGTGACCTTCGGATTGTCGATCGCCTTCACTAGCAGGTCCTGGACGTATTCGCGAGTCTCGTCCGGCAGGATGCGGCAGTTGACGGTCGCCGTCGCGCTCTGGGGCAGGGCATTCGACGCATGGCCACCCGTGAGCATCGTCGCCACGCACGTCGTGCGCATCTGCGAGTTGTAGCTCGGGTCGGTCGCGACCGTCGCCGCCGCCGCGGCGTCGGACGGATTCGCGACGAGCGCGCGCATCGCCGCTCCCATCTCCGGCGAGACCAGTGACGCCGACTGCGAGAAGTACGCGCGGGTGACGTCGTTGAGGTGCACCGGGAAGTCGTAGGCCCCGACCTTCACCAGCGCCTCGGCGAGGTGCGTGATCGCATTGTCCTTCACCGGCCGCGAGCTGTGGCCGCCGGGGTTCGTCGACGTCAGCCGGAAGTTCAGCACCTTCTTCTCGGCCAGCTGGATGTCGTGCGAGAGCTTCTTCCCGTCGCGCACGCGCCCGGCACCACCCTCGTTCAACCCGTACTCGGCGTCGATGAGGTCCCGGTGGTTGGCGATGAGCCAGCTCACGCCGTTCGCGCCGCCACCCTCCTCGTCGGTCGTCGCGGCGACGATGATGTCGCGGTCGAGCGGGAAGTTCTCGGCCCGGAGCCGCATGATGAGCGCGAGATGGATGGCGGTGTCGTCCTTGTTGTCCGACGTGCCACGGCCGAAGAACATGCTGTCCTTCTCGATGAACTGGAACGGCGGGAGCGTCCAGTCCTCGGGCTTCGCCTCGACGACGTCGATGTGCGACAGGAGCAGGATCGGCTTGCGCACCGGGTTCTTCGACCGCAGGCGGGCGATGAGGTTGCCCTTCCGAGGCGCGTTCTCGAGGACGACGACGTCGGAGTCGGGAAAGCCGGCAGCCTTGAGTCGCGCCGCCATCGCCTGTGCCGCGAGCGTCGTGCTGCCCTCGCTCTGGGTGGTGTTGATCTGGATGAGCTCCTTGAAGAGATCGTGAGCCACGGAGTCCCAGTGGGACGGACTGCGCCGGGACTGGGCGGATGACGGAGCCGCGACGAGGGCGAGCCCGAGCAGGGCGGAGAGGAGTCGTTTGATCATGGGGGGCCAATATGGTGTTTGGGATCGGGGTGGCACCAGAACTGGCGGATCCATCTGGCTCCATGCTCGGGTAGAGAGGTTCTGTGCGCGGATGAACGCCGATGAACGCAGAAACAACAAACCGGGATCGTTGGGGCGGCAAGGAATCCCGCCCAACGATCTCGGATCGTGGTTTCCGCGTTCATCGGCGTTCATCCGCGCACAAAACCTCTCTGCTCGAGCATGACGCCAATTGGAACCGGCCCAGCCTACTGGCGCCTCCGCTGTCCACGGCCGCAAATTCTGGCCGCCATCCCACCCACCTCCCTCAGAGGTTCCCGCCGTGATTCGATTGGCCCTTTCCCGCCGCGCCGTCCTTGCATTCGCCGTTGCGTGCATCGCTTCGTCCGTATCCGCCCAGGTCGTTCAGCAATCCGTACCTGCTGATCCCCTCCGGAAGAAGGCGCTCTCCACGGACGAATACTCGCGCTGGCGCCAGATCGAAGGCTCGCAGATCTCGAGCGACGGCCGCCACGTGGCCTACGTGCTCCGGCAGACCAACGTGCCCCAGGCCGACTCGAAGCCCGTGCTGCACATCGTCCGGCTCGACGACAACCAGGACGTGACGGTGGCGAATGCGTCGCAGCCGACGTTCTCTCCTGACGGCCGGTGGGTCACCTATCAGATCGAGCCGCCGCCGCGCGCCAATGGACGCGGTCGCGGCGCCGCCGCCGACACCGCGACACCCGACAGCGCTGGCCGTGGTCGCGCCGGCGCTCCGCCGCAGGAGCAGCGCCGCATGGAGCTCCGCGAGCTTGCGACGGGCAGGGTGCAGTCGTGGCAGAACATGGCATCGGCCACGTTCTCGCCGACCTCATCGCATGTGCTCTTCCGTCGGACGGCCGGGGCAGGCGCCGCCGGAGGCGGACGCGGCGGCGCGCCGGGCGCTCCCCCGCCGGGCGCTCCAGGTGCCACACCTCCAGCGGGCAGCGGCGTCCAGACGGCCACTCCGCGTGGGTCGGATGCGATCCTCCACAACCTCGCCACCGGCCGCTACGTCTTCATCGGCAGCGTCGGCGACGCGGCCTTCAATAGAAAGGGCGAGATGCTCGCCTATACCGTCGATGCCGCCGTTCGCGACGGCAACGGCGTGTTCGCCATCGAGCTCGCGACCGGCCGCACCCTGCCACTCGACAACGACGCGCGCGCCTACAACCGCATGACCTGGAACGACGCGGGCAACGCCGTCGCCGTCCTCAAGGGTGTCGAGACGCCGCGGATGCGCGAGCGCGCGAACGTCGTGACCGTGATCGGCAACGTCCGCGCCGGATTCGATGACCCGTCGGCCCTGGTGTCGACGACGCTCGACGCGACGACGGCCGCCGGGTTCCCAAGGGGCTTCGTCATCAGCGATCGCGCCCCGCTCTCCTGGAGCGATGACGACAATCGCGTCTTCTTCGGCATCATCCCGCAGACGCCGGCCCCGGACACGGCGCGCCGCCGCAGCGCGGACTCCGTTGCCGACGTCGACGTGTGGCGCACGATGGACGAGCGCATCCAGTCGCTCCAGATGATCCGCGCCGACGCCGACCGCAACTTCACCTTCCGCCAGGCCTTCGACGTGAGCGCGAAGAAGTTCGTCGCGCTCGCCGATTCCTCGATGCGCGACATCGAGATCGCCCCGGACGGGAAGTGGGCGGTCGGGCGCGACGCGCGCGCCTACGTCTCCGACTACGAGCGCCCCCGCGCCGACTTCTACCGGGTGAACACCTCGACCGGCGAGCGCACCCTGATGCTCAAGGGCCAGCTCACCTCGAGCGCGACCTTCGGCATCTCGCCCGACGGACGCCACTTCCTCTACTGGGCGAACGAGCGTTACCAGGACTACGACCTCGATGCCGCGAAGTCCGTGACCATCGGGGCCGGCGCGCCCAGCTTCGTCGATACCGAGTACGACCACCCCGGTCCGCGTCCGCCTTTTGGCCCGCCGATCTATACGGCCGACGGGAAGGGCGTCGTCGTGCAGCACCGCTTCGACCTTTGGGTGCTTCCGCTCGACCCCTCGGCTCCTGCCCGCGTCCTGACCAGCGGCATGGGCAATCGTGGCCAGGTGGAGTTCCGGATCATTCGGACCGAGCCCGCCGACCCGATGGCGCCGCGCGCCGTCCGTGAGAACGCGCGCATTGTGGACCTGTCGAAGCCGGTGACGCTCTCCGCGTACGGCGAGCGCACCAAGAAGGCCGGGTTCTACGAGCTCTCCGGCAACACGATGAAGGAGATCGTCTACGACGACGCCTCGTACAACACGCCGGTGAAGGCCGCGAAGGCCGATCGGTTCCTGCTCACCCGGCAGACCTTCGCCGAATTCCCGAACCTGCGCGTCTCCGGGCCGGCATTCGGCGGCTCGAGGAAGATCAGCGACGCGAACCCGCAGCAGTCCGAGTACCTGTGGGGCCATCGCGTGCTCTTCGATTACAAGATCAAGGACGGCCGCACCCTCCAGGGCATCCTCGCCGTGCCGGACGACTACAAGGCCGGTGAGAAGCGTCCGATGATCGTCAGCTTCTACGAGAAGAACTCGCAGAACATGCACCGCTATTCGGCGCCGAACTTCGTGACGGGCATGGGCGCGCTGCCGATGGAAGCGGTGACGAAGGGTTATCTCACGATGCTCGCCGACGTCCACTTCCACACCGGCTCGTCGCACAGCGACATGCTGGAAGCGGTCGAGGCGGCGACGAAGAAGGTCATCGAGATGGGTTACGCCGATCCGAAGAAGATCGCCGTCCATGGCCACAGCTACGGCGGCGAGGGCGCGGCCTTCATCGCGACGCGCTCGAAGATGTTCGCCGCGGTCGGCGTCGGCGCCGGCGTGAGCGACCTGTACTCCGACTTCATGCAGCCGTGGGGCTGGACGTACCAGGTCAATTCCGGCAGCGGCGCCAACGCCTTCGACTACTACATCTACGGCCAAGGTCGCTGGGGCTTCACCCCGTGGGAGAAGCCGGAGGTCTATCGCTACGAGTCGGCGATCACCCACGCGCCCGCGACGTCACAGCCTGTCCTCATCATGCACGGCACCGCCGATCCGACGGTCTCGTTCATGGAGGGCCTGAACTTCTACGAGGCGCTGCGCTACAACAAGAAGGATGCGTACCTGCTTGCGTATCCCGGTGAAGGGCATGGCCTCCGCGGCCTCGCCAACCGGCGTGACCTCACGGTTCGCTACTTCGAGTTCTTCGACCACTACCTGAAGGGTGCCCCGGCTCCGAAGTGGATGACCGACGGGGTGCCGTTCCTGGTCAAGGAGGCGAAGATGAATGCCTCGCCGGCGCAGGCGCGGCCCATCGTTCCGTAGCGGTTCCTCGGCTGTCGGCTCGGCTGCGGCTGTCGGCTGTCGGTCCAGCCGGCGGCTGTTGGCTACCGCTATCGCTGGGCTCCCGGCTAATCGCCCGGCTAACGGCCTCCCGCCGCGGGCTGATAGCGCGCCGATAACGGGCCGATAGCGGATAGCCGATAGCCCAGCGATAGCCATAGCCGAGAGCCAATCGCCGGACTGACAGCCGACAGCCGCAGCCGAGCCGACAGCCGAGCCACCAGATTCGTGTAAGCGCGCCCGATATGTCGATTCCCGGCTCCCCCGTTCGACGTACCAGTAGCCCCAACCAGGACCGTCCGTGCTCAACGACCTCCGCTATACCCTCCGCAGCCTCGCCCGCGCCCGCGGCTTCAGCATCGCGGTCATCCTGACCCTCGCCCTCGGCATCGGCGCCAACACCGCGATCTTCAGCGTCGTCCGGGGCGTCATGCTCAGGCCGCTGCCGCATCGCGACGGCGACCGGCTCATGTACCTCCGCCAGTCCGCCCAGGGACCCGGCCGCGAGAACGTCCTCTTCTCGGTCCCGGAGATCAACGACTTCCGGGGCGCCTCGAGAACCCTGAGCGGGATCGCCGAGTACTCCCCGGTGACGTTCACCTTCGTGACCGAAAGCGACGCGAGCCGGATCGACGTCGGACTCGTCACCGGCAACTACCTGTCGGTCATGGGCCTCTCGCCCATCCTCGGCCGCAGCTTCGGCCCCGGCGACGACGGCCAGGGTGCGGCGCCGGTGGCGATGCTCACCCACGACTACTGGATGCGGCGCTTCGGCGGCGACCCGACCGTCGTTGGCAAGTCCTACAACATCGGCGGCAAGCCGGTGATCGTGATCGGCGTCCTCCAGCCGGCGCCCTACTTCCCGGCCCGCATCGACGCGCTGATGAACATGGTGAACAGCGAGCATCACCTGAGCGCGATGATGGTCACCGGGCGCACGCACCGCATGACGGAGATGATCGCCCGCCTCGCCCCGGGGGCCTCGGTCGAGCAGGCCCGCAACGAGGTCGAGGGCATCGCGAAGCGCGCGCATGCCGACCACCCCGAGGCCTACGATGCCGCCGCGGGCTACCGCGTGACTCTGACACCCTTCAAGGAAGTCCTCGGCCAGCGCGCGAAGCTCACGCTCTGGCTCTTGATGGGCGCCGCGGCCTTCGTGCTCATCATCGCGTCGGCGAACGTCGCCAACCTCACCCTCATGCGCGGCGTCCGCCGCGAGCCGGAGCTCGTCGTGCGGGCGGCCCTCGGCGCCGGCACCCGGCGACTGCGGGCCCTCCTGCTGGTCGAGAACGTCGTGCTCGCCATCGGCGGCGCGATCCTCGGGCTCGTCATCGCCTTCGCCGGAGTGCGCCTGCTGATCTCCTTCGCGGCGCGCTACAGCCCGCGCGCGAACGAGATCCGGATCGACGGCGTCGTCCTCGGGTTCGCGGTCCTGCTGGCGATCGGCGTCGCCGTGCTCCTCTCCTTCGCGCCGACGCTCGGCGGCGAAAGCACGTTGAGCGCGGCGCTGGCAGCGGGCGGCCGTCGCTCGGCCGGCGGCGTCCGTCGCAACCGCCTCCAGAAGTCGCTCGTCGTCGCGCAGGTCGCCGTCTCCGTCATCCTCCTCACCGGCGCCGGCCTCCTCACGCGAACGATGCAGCGGCTCGCGGTCGTCGAGACGGGCATGGACGAACGGAACGTGCTCACCATGGAAGTGCCGAGTGACTTCAGCAGTCTCGATCGCGTCGCGGCGATCACGAAGTACGAGGCGATGAAGAGCAGGATCGCGGCGCTGCCCGGGGTGAAGGAGGTCGGACTTGGCTCGACGGTCCCGCTGCGCGCAGGGGGCATCCTGCTCGAGGTGAAGGCGGAGAACCGGCCCCAGGAGCCAGGCCGTCCGATTCCGCAGTCGGAGTATCGCGCGGCGAGCCCGAGCTATTTCAAGGCCGCGGGAATTCCCGTGCTGAAGGGGCGCGAGTTCAACGCCGGCGACGGCCCGACCGCGCCGAAGGTCGTCGTGCTCAACCAGACGGCGGCGGAGATGCTCTTCGGTGACCAGGATCCCATCGGACGCCGCGTTGCCTGGACCGGTGACGTGCTGAAATTCATCGGCGTGTCGGACGAATGGCGCACGGTGGTGGGCGTCGTCGGCGACACGAAGGACGGCGGCCTCGATGCGGCCCCGCTCCCGGCGACGTTCCTCCCCTTCGAGCAGGGCGACTTTCCCACCGGAAGCTTCGTGATCCGGACCCAGGGTGCCCCCGCCGCGATCGCCCCGGCGGCGACGAAGATCGTGCGGTCGGTGGATTCCCGTCAGCCGGTCGACAAGGTCCTCACCGTCGACCAGATCCGCGACGAGAGTGTCGGCCCGCGCCGGCTAAACGCGCAGCTCGTCGCGTCGTTCGGGTTCCTCGCGCTGATCATCGCCGCGATCGGCATCGCCGCGGTGCTCGCGTTCTCCGTGAGCGCCCGCACCAACGAAATCGGCATCCGCATGAGCCTCGGCGCCGACGCGGGCAAGGTGCAGCGCATGTTCGTTTCGGAGGGCGGGCTGCTGGTCATGATCGGCCTCGTCATCGGGATCGGCGGGGCAGTGGCTCTGTCGCGGCTGATCCGCGGCCTGCTGTTCGGCGTCGATCCGACGGACCCGGTCACGCTCGCCGCGGTGCTGGTGACGATGGCGATGGTAGGCCTGACCGCCTGCTGGATTCCCGCCCTGCGCGCGGCCAAGGTGGATCCGGGGATAGCGCTCCGGGCACAGTGAGGCGGTGCCCGGTGGCCTGAGCGAGGGTGGGAGTGCCGCGCGGATGCGCGGGATCCATAACTGGATAATCGTCAGGGTTCGAACACCAGCGTCCGGACGGATGGACGATTATCCAGTAATGGATCCCCGCTGTCCG
>CAMLHT010000189.1 GCA_946479895.1 uncultured Gemmatimonadota bacterium
AACGCAACAGGTCCGAGGCTGCTGGCCCCGGTCGGGGCCGTCAACTGGACGGTCTGGGTGACCCCGGCGGGCATCGCCGCGTTCAGCACGGCGCTGACCTTCTGGGGCCTGTTGGCCTTGCCCGCCCGGATGGTATAGGTGGTCGAGGCGCTCACGCTCGAAGGGTCGAACCCCGCGACGGCGACATTGATCCGGAGCAGCGACGGATTCCCCGAAACCGTCATCGCGCCGGCATTGGCGCCCTGCGCCCGGGCGCCGAGGAACGGGAGGACGCACAGAAAGCCGCCCATGAGGACGGCCTTCCGTGTGTTCCCCCAACCCCCCTTCACGGCAGTCCTCCCGCCCGGCGGCTCAGACGCCGCCCGTGATCGTGTAGGTGACCGTTCGCGTGCCGCTCTGGACGCCGGCGGCGGCGGTCGCGTCGAGCGTGTAGGTGATGGTCAGGCCGCTCGCGGCCAGCTTGGTGATGCCGGTGACCATGTCGACCGCGGCCGTCGTCAGCGCCTTGGGGCCGGCGCTGGTGGCGCCCGCGGGCGCTCCGAGGTCGGCCGACAGCGTGACGCCAGCCGGCATGTTCGCGTTGATCGAGGCAGTGACCTTCGCCGTCGACTGGTTGGTCGTCACGGCCCACGTGCTTCCCGTGGAGGTGGCGGACGTCGGCGCCGAGCCGGCGACGGCGGTGTTGACCGTGAGGGTCGGCGTGCCGGTGACGGCGATCTGGTTGATGGCATCCACCTGGAATGCCACGGACTGCGAGGCGGTCGTCTGGGCGTTCGCCGACGCGGCGGCGGCCACGACGAGCAGGCCGGAGATGATGATGTTGCGTGACATGTTCATGAAGCCTCCGAAGAGATGAGCGGCAGCGTCGGAGCGACGCGCGGAGTTGGTGGAAGACCAGCCGGACTTGCGGGCGTCGGTCTGCTCGCTGGCGGCGCCGCGAGCGGCGACGTGCCAGGCGACCGTCTGGAGCAGGCCACGCACGGTGAACGGCTTGTGAACGAATCCATCGGAGCCGGCGGCGACCGCCTGCTCGTGGTCGATGACGGACTGGCGGGCGCTGAAGGCGAGGATCGTGATGCCCGAGGTCTCCTCCGCCTGCTTCAGCCGGCGTGTGAACTCGAGCCCGTCGATGCCGGGCAGCTCGCGATCCATCAGCACGATGTCGGGCCACAGGGTGTGGAGGATGCGTTCCGCCTCCTCCGCGGAGCGGGCCACGGAAACCGCGTAGCCGGCGTTCTCCAGAACCATTCGCGCCATCTCCTGGGTCGTGAGGTCATCCTCGACAATCAGCACGTTCGTCTGCGGCATCGTCATCCGGGTTTCGATCGCAGGCGCCGGATCCTTCGTCCGGCGGCCCTGTGATCAGACGCGATGAAGATGTTGTGCTCTCGATTACAGCCCGCTGAATCGAAGATTACATTCCTGTCATTCCCGGTCCGGATCTTCCCCCTAACGGATACCGCCAGTGCGCGCCCTTGTCGTCGATGATGACGCGACCCTGACCACGCTCGTGCGCCGCCTCCTCGAGGAGGACGGCTATGCCGTGGACGTCGCCGGCAATGCGGAAGACGGCCGGACCCTGGCGATGGTCAACGAATACGACGCTATCATTCTCGACCTGGTCCTGCCGGACGGCAACGGGATCCCCGTCCTCCAGCACCTCCGGCGCGAAGGCAGGAAGACGCCGATCGTCGTCCTGACCGGCACGAAGGACTCCGAGGTCACGGTCCGCGCCCTCGATGCCGGCGCCGACGACTACCTCACCAAGCCGATCAACTTCGGCGAGTTCAAGGCGCGCATCCGCGCCCTCGTCCGCCGCGGCGGCGCCCAGCGCACCGAGAAGCTCACCGTCGGCAACGTGGTGCTCAACCGGCTGACCCGCGAGGTGCTGGTCGCCGGCCGGCAGCTCTCGGTCACGCCGCGCGAGCTGGCGCTCCTCGAGCATTTCCTCATGCGGCCCGGCGAGGTCGTCACCCGCACCGAGCTGCTGGAGAAGGTCTGGGACATGACCTTCGACCCCGGCAGCAACGTCGTGGACGTCAACGTGGCGCGCGTGCGCCGGAAGCTCGAGTCGGCCACGGCGACGGTCAGCATCGTCGCGCGGCGCGGCCTCGGCTTCGTGCTCGACGTCAACGCCCCTGGTGCTCCTCCAGCCACGACCTGAGCCGCGCCATCACCGTGTCGTGTGACGCGATGATGCGGTCCCGCAGGTCCATCATCTCCGGCATGCCGAGCCCGTTCTTCGCCCCGTGCTCCATCTTCTGGAGCAGGGCCGCGAGCTCCAGCGCCCGGATCGTGCCCGCCGACGACTTGTAGGCATGCGCCGCCCGCGCGATCCGCTCCCGGTCGTGCGAGGCGACGGCGTCGATGATCACCGAGATGCGGTTGGGCGCGTCGCCGACGAACACCGACAGCACGGCGCCGAGGGCGTCCTCCGCTCCGGCATCCCGCAGCTCGGCGCGGAGGCCGTCGAGGTCCACGTCCTGCGCCGGGTCGACGATGGCCTTCATCACCCCCGACAGCCGGAGCTCGGGCGCGGCGACGCTCTCCACCGCGTCGATCAGGTCCGCCGCGCGGAACGGCTTCGCGACGTAGTCGTCCATGCCGGCGGCGAGGCAGCGATCGCGCTCGCCCGAGGCGGCGTTGGCCGTGAGGGCGATGATCGGCACGCGCTTGCCCCGCTCGTTGGCCCGGATCTCCGCCGTCGCCGCCATGCCGTCGAGGATCGGCATCTGGAGGTCCATCAGCACGACGTCGAATCGCTGCCGCGCCACGGCGTCCACCGCTTCGCGACCGTTGCTCACGATGTCCACGGAATGCCCGCGCCGCCGCAGCATCGTCGACGCCACTTCCTGGTTCACGGGATTGTCCTCGACGATCAGCACGTGGAGGTTGCCGCGCTTCGCCGGGGCCGCCGCCCGGGCCCCCGTGACCTCGGCCTCCGCCGCGATCGGCATCCCGATAGTGAAATGGAACTCGCTGCCCACCCCGGGAATGCTGTCCACCTCGAGCGAGCCCCCCATCATCTCCACCAGCCGGCGGGAGATCGAGAGGCCCAGGCCGGTGCCCCCGTAGTTGCGGGTCGTGCTGACGTCGGCCTGGCGGAAGGGCTCGAAGATGCGAGCGACCGCCTCCGGCTCGATGCCGATGCCCGTGTCCCGCACCGCGAAGCGGATGACCCCGACGTCGTCCTCGCGGGACGCCATCGACGCCCGGACGGTGACGCGTCCTTCCGTGGTGAACTTGATCGCGTTGCTCACGAGGTTGTTCAGGACCTGCTTGAGGCGCGTCGGGTCGCCCCGCACCGCGCGCGGCACGTCGTCGCCCACCTCCAGCACCAACTCGACGGCCTTGTTGCGCGCCGCGCCGCTCATCAGCGACACGGTGTCGTGGAGGAGGTGGGGCAGGTCCAGCGCGATGTCTTCGAGCGCCAGCTGGCCGGCCTCGATCTTCGACAGGTCGAGGATGTCGTTGATGATCGTGAGCAGCGTCTCGCCCGACGCCACGATCAGCTCGACCGAACGCCGCTGCTCGGGGGTGAGGTCGCTGTCCAGGATCAGGTCAGCGGTGCCGAGGATGCCCGTCATCGGCGTGCGGATCTCGTGGCTCATGTTGGCGAGGAACGCGCTCTTCGCCGCATCCGCCTGCTCGGCCGTCTCGCGCGCCACGCGGAGCGCGTCGCGCGTCGACACCTCCAGGCTGATGTCGTGGAGGATGCCCTGCGCGCCCGTGATGTGACCGGCCTCGTCCCGCTGGGGGCGGGCCGAGAGCTTGAGGTGCACCTTGCCGCCGCTGGCATTGCGCGCGACGGTCTCGTACCCCCAGAGCTCGTCGCCGGAGAGGAGGTGGGCCAGCGCCACGCGGTCGCGGTCGATGGACGCCGGGTCGGAGATCGTCGTGAAGAGCTTTCCGCGAAGGTTCGCGGGATTCCAGCCCAGCACCTGCTCGCTCGCCTTGTTCATGAAGGTGAACCGGCCGGAGGTGTCGATTCGCCAGGCGACGTCGGTGGACGACTCGACGAGCTGCCGGTATTCGGCCTCCGTCTCCCGCAGGGTCGCCTCGACGCGCATGCGCTGGAGCGTGTTGCCCAGCTGCGTCGCGATCGCCGAGAGCGCCTCGAGGGTTGCGGCGTCGCGAGGCCGCTCCTCCCCGCTGTAGACGCTCACCACCGCCACCACCTCACCGCCCATCTCGATGGGAACGGCGGCGGCGGTGCCGCGCCAGACCGGATCCGACGCGTCTTCCGGCTGGATGTCGAACGCTTCGGCCAGCCCGTTCAGCCAGACGGGGCCGCGCTCGCTCCAGGCCCGCCCGATGAGGCCATCACGGCGGCTCCGCCGGCTGCCGCGGATGAAGTCGGCCAGCTCGGTGCGGTTGCTGTCGTCGGCGATCCAGACCTCGTCGCACCGGGCCGCGTTGTGGTCGCGGTCGAGCCGCCACAGCGCGGCGATCTCCCATCCGAGACGCTGGCCCGTGGTCCGCAGCACCCGCGGCACCAGCTCCGCCTCGTTCTTCGAGCCGTTTAGGGCGTTCGTGACCTCGGCCAGGGCAACCGTGCGACGCTCGCGTTCCCGCCGCTCGGTGATGTCCTCGTAGGCAACGAGAATCGTCCCCTCGACCGACTCCACCCGGTTGGCGCAGATGCTCACCATGACCGGCTGTCCACCCTTCCGGAGGCGCATCGCCTCCATGACGATCGTGCCGCGGTCGTAGACCTCCTGGCGATAGCGGAACGATCGCTCCCGGTCTGATTCGGGAACGATGAAGTTCTCGAGCGGCTGGCCGACGACTTCGGCCTCCCGGAATCCGAACAGCTTCTCGAAGGCCGGGTTGATGTCGGTGACGCGCTGCTGCGCGTCGAGCACCGCGATGGCGCTGGGCACGCTCGCGATGACCTGGTCCAGGAAGCGTCGCTCGTTGACCGCCGCCGCCGCGCTCCGCTCGAGGGCATGCGCCGCCTCGATGTAGCCCACGAAGATCCCGTGCGCGCGGGAGAAGCTCACTCCCATCAGCAGCCCGAAGAGCACGACGAGCAGCAGGGCGATGCCATAGCCCGGCCGTCCCAGGTCCGTCGCCAGCCCGAGGGCGAGCGGCCCGAGCATGCCGGCCAGGAATCCGTAGAACGACGGCGCGTCGGCCAGCAGCGTGATGATCGAGCCGGCGCACAGCCCGCAGATCACCACCATCATCAGCGACAGCTCGGCCGTCGGGACGCGGTGCGCGAACGCGAACGCCCCGAGGCCCCAGACGAATCCGCCGCTGATGATGATCGCGCGAAGTGCGTTGGGCACCTTCGCCATGCCGCCGGGTGCGCGCGCGTAGTGGCGGCGCAGCAGGAACCGGATGAACGCCGAGGCGTACAGCGCCCCGACCCAGGGCAGAAGCACCCCGCGCGGCAGGATGTCCCAAAGCAGGGCGGCGACGACCGTCCCGATGATGATGTACGTCGCCTCCGCGACCGGCGACTCGCTGATCAGTCGCCGGGCGAGGATGCTTTCCCGGTTGGCCGACGACGCGGGAAGCGCTCTCGTGGGCGGGCTATTCTCCAATCGTCGGCTCGTACTCCCGGGGCTCGAAGCGGCCGGACGGCTCGTGCTTGCCCAGCATGCGCACGCACGAGTTCCAGCGGAGGATCGACTCGTCGTTGTTCGGCGGACGCATCGCCTCGGCCTTCGCGTACCAGGTCATCGCCTCGCGGAACCAGTCCGCCGCCACCTCGGCCGACCCGAGCGCGCCGCGATGCACCTGCGCCTTGCCGCGCCGCTCGCAGATGATGCCCGCGAGGTAGTTGCGCTCGTACTCGTTCTCGATGCGGGGGAGCAGCTGGCGGGCGCGCGCCACACCCTCGGTACCCTCGATCTCGAGCTGGTCGGTGATGGCCAGGATGAGCGCGTGCAGCGCTTCCTGGTTCTTCGGGTCGATGTCGAGCACGTCGAGGCAGATGCTCTCGGCGGCGACCGCGTCGTTGAGCAGGCGATAGCGCTCGACCTTCTTCAGGGCGCTCGGGATGCCGGCGTGGGTGATGGGCTTGAGGTTCATGGAGCTGCGGGGCTCGGGATGACAGCCGCTATTTCTTTCTTCTCGAGAAGATCTTCACCAGCTTGCCGATCGGGTCGTAGAACTCGTCGACCACCCGCTCCTTCAGGGGAATGATAGCGTTGTCCGTGATCGTGATGTGCTCCGGGCAGACCCGGGTGCAGCACTTGGTGATGTTGCAGTAGCCGATCCCGTGGGCCTGCTTGAGCTCGGGAACGCGGTCCGCGGTGTCCAGCGGATGCATCTCCAGCGCCGCCGTGTAGACCAGGAAGCGGGGACCGACGAATTCCTCGTGCTTGTGGTGGTCGCGCAGCACGTGGCAGACGTCCTGGCAGAGGAAGCACTCGATACACTTCCGGAATTCCTGGACCCGGTCGATGTCCTCCTGCTGCATGCGCCACGTGCCGTCCGGCGCGTCGGGCGCCCGCGGAGTGAACTTCCGGATCTGCTTCTTGACCCGGTAGTTCCATGAAACGTCCGTGACCAGGTCACGGACGTGGGGGAACGCGCGCATCGGCTCGATCGTGATCGGCTCGTCCGCCGGGAGCTGGTCGAGCCGCGTCATGCACATCAGCTTCGGCATTCCGTTTACCTCGGCCGAGCAGGAGCCGCACTTGCCGGCCTTGCAGTTCCAGCGCACGGCGAGGTCGTTGGCCTGGGTCGCCTGGATCTCGTGGACCGCGTCGAGCACGACCATGCCCTCGACGACGTCCTGCCTGTACTCCGCGAACTCGCCCGTCCCGTCGGCGCCGCGCCAGATGCGGAAGGTGCGCGACGAGTGCGCCGCCGCCGCGTCCTGGGCATCCTGGGCCGCGGTGTAGGCGTCCACGGCGTGGGAGGCCGAGGCATCCCTCGCGTCGCTGGGCACAAGCTGGCTCATTTCATCTCCTCGATGACGGCCTTCAGGTGATCGGGCATCGGCGGAATCATTGCCCGCTCGAGCACCATCTCGCCGCCCGGGCCCTTCCGCACCACGTGGTTGAACTTCGAGAACTCGTCGCTCTTGTCCGGATAGTCGTCGCGGAAATGCCCGCCGCGGCTCTCCTTCCGCGCCGCCGCCGACATCGCGATGGCTTCCGACACCGTCAGGAGGTTGTGCAGGTCCAGCGCGGTGTGCCAGCCCGGGTTGTACTCCCGGTTCCCGCCGACCCCCACAGCCTCGGCGCGCTTCATCAGCGCCCGCACCTCGTCGAGCGCCTTCTCCATCTCGTGCTGCACGCGGACGATCCCGACGAGATCCTGCATGGTGCCCTGGAGGGCTTCCTGGATCTGATAGGGCCCCTCCTTCGTCGGCCCGCGATCGATGATCGCCAGCGCGTTCTTCTCCGCGTGATCCGCCTGATCCTGCCGGATCCGCGTGTCCCCATTGCTTCTCGCGAAGTTCGCCGCCGCCTCACCCGCGCGCTTACCGAACACGACCAGATCCGACAGCGAGTTGCCGCCGAGCCGATTCGCCCCGTGCAGTCCCGCCGCGCATTCCCCGCAGGCGAACAGGCCGGGCACGGTGGACATCTGCGTGTCGCCGTCCACCTTGATGCCGCCCATGATGTAGTGCGTCGTCGGGCCGATCTCCATCGGCGTCGTCGTGATGTCGATGCCGGCGAGCTGCATGAACTGGTGGTACATGCTCGGCAGCTTCTTCCGGATGTGCTC
>CAMLHT010000190.1 GCA_946479895.1 uncultured Gemmatimonadota bacterium
GCACGGGGCGCCGGCGGTCGAGCATTACGCGCGCGCGGCCGAGATCTACCGACGGCTCGACGAGCCACTCAATCGCGCCTCGATGGTCTCGCAGACCGGCGATCCCCTGCTGCTCCTCGGCCGCGACGAGGCCGGCCTGCGCGCCAAGCGCGAGGCGCTCGCGCTCTTCGACATCCGCCTCGACGCGCGGCCCCGCCCCGGTCCGCCGACGGCCTTCGGGCTCGGCCTCGTCGACCTCGGCCTGCCCGACGCGGCCGCGGCGGTGCTGCGTGAGGCGCTGGCGCTGACGGCGAAATCGGAGCGCCCGAACGAGCGTCCCGAGGCGCTCATCCAGCTCGGCAGCGCCGAGATCGCGGCCGGGAGGGCCGAGCGTGGGCGGGCGCACATCATGGAGGCGATGGCGGCGTTCCCGACGATCCGCGACACGCTGATGTTCGATCGCCAGGAGATGGCGGCGTCGCTGGCGCTCGCCTCGCTAGACGTGGCGCGGGCGCCGGACACTGCCATCGCGCGACTGACGGCGGTGGAGTCCTACTATAGAAGGACCAATCTCCAGTACAATCGCGTGCTCCCGCTCGCGCGCCGGGGCCGGGCGCGGCTGCGGATCGGCGACACGGTCGCGGCGCGGCGGGACATCGCGGCGGCGGTCGAGGCGATCGAGGCCCAGGGCGTCACGACGAGCGACCCGATCGCAACGCGCGATCGCGCGGCGGCGCAGCGGGAAGTGTTCGAGACGCTGGTCGGCCTCGAGGCGGCGCGCGGTGACACCATCGCCGCGTTCGCGGCGGCGGAGCGGGCGCGCGGCAACCTCACGCGCGGCGTCCTCAGGGTGGAGAAGGGCCGGGTGATGCTGACCTACTTCTCGCTCGCCGACCGGCTGCTGCTCTGGGCGTCGGGCGCGGAGGGGACGCGGCTCGTCACGATTCCCGTCGGCGCCGCGGCGCTGTCGGAACGAGTGCGCGCGGTGGAGTCACTGCTGCGCAGGGGGGAGGACGACGGCGAGTGGCGAGCGGCGTCGCGGTCGCTCTACGACCACATCGTGAGACCGGCGATGGATTTGTCAGGCGAGAGCGCCACCGCCGGCCGGGTGACGATCGTGCCCGACGGGTCGCTGGCTCGGCTGCCCTTCTCGGCCCTCATGGACCCGGCGGGCCGCTACTTCGGCGAGCGCGTCGTGGTGACCTACGCGCCGGCGACGCGGCCGGGGGCCGAGCTCCGGCTCTCGCGCGCGGCGGCGGTGGTGGTCGGCGAGCCCACGCCCGACCTGCGCACCTTCCCCGACCTCGGCCGGCTCCCCGGCGCGTCGCGCGAAGTGGCGGCGGTGCGGGCGGCGTATCCCGGCGCGACGGTGATTCTCGATTCGGCGGCGACGAAGGCGGCGGTGACGCGGGCGATGAGCCGGGCGACGCTCTTCCATTTCGCCGGTCATGCGCGGCTGGTGGAGCGGGTGCCGTCGCAGTCGCACCTCGTGCTGGCGCCGTCGGAGCCGCGGGGGATCGAGGGGAGCATCCTCACGGCGGCGGAGATCGCCCGCATGGACCTGCGGCGCCTCGGGCTGGCGATCCTGTCGTCCTGCGGCACGACCCAGGCTCGGTCGCGGCGCGACGCCGGGGAGAGCGGGCTGTCGGAGGCGTTCTTCGCCGCCGGCGCGCGGGCGGTGATCAGCAGCCGCTGGCCGGTGGACGACGACGGGACGGCGGCGCTGATGGAGGACCTGCACGCCGAGCTGGCCGCGGGGACCCCGCCGGCGGTGGCGCTGAGCCGGGCGCAGGCGAAGGTGATGCGCTCGACGGCAGTGCGCCGGCCGCTCTCGGTGTGGTCGGCATTCGTGTACGAGGAGCGCTGAACGGCAGGAGGCGGGAATTCCGGGCCGGCTGTCCATCCAACGCAGTTGAAGACACCCATCACCAGCACGAGAGAGCAATGGCAACCACAGTGTTTTTCCGCGGACCGATGCTGTTCCTGTCGAAGGCGGGCAACAACGGCGTCGTCGACGAAATCATCATCCCCGACTGCTCGAAGGCCGGACTCCACATCGACAAGTCCACGGCTCGCCCGCACACGCGCGGGCTGCTGATCGTCAGCGGAGGCCAGGAGACGGCGATCTCGCTGGCGAGCGCCAGCCGGCTGCGGATCGTGTCGGAGGGAGAATCGAAGAAGCCGGTGACGACGGCGGAGCACCTCGATCGCGTCTTCGTCAACGACACGGCGAACGCGTCCCCGAATACCGACGATCACCTGCGGCGCATCGCCAATCCCGTCGGCGCGCTGACGATCGAGCTCGTGGGCGGCTCGATGTCGGCCGGGGACCGCACGGGGCTCGAGCTGGAGACGCCACGGCACCTCGCGTCGGTGATTGCCGCGCGGCACATCCCGGTGCTCGGGAAGTGGATGTCGCAGAAGCCGGCGCACTACCAGGTCGACGGCGGGGCGACGGTGCCGATCGATCCGGGGTCGGAGCTCTATGTCTACAACTGGGACCATCATCCGCCGACCCGGGCCGACCTGAGGATGCCGATCAACCAGACGACGATGGGGCAGGCGTTCGAGGATTTCGACATGAAGTGGGTGTACACGCTGTTCGAGCCGGTGAAGGGGAGCTGGTCCGACTGGCTCGCGAAGGGGGGCAACGGGCTGCCGGTGCCGCGGACGGTCGGGTACGTGTCGAGGATGGGATTCAGCCCGCCGATCAGCACGTGCGACAGCCTGTGCTTCGTGGAGTGACTGCTCGCGAGGTGAAGGTGGGGTGAGCTCCAGGAGCGCACCCCACCTTCGCCTTGCAATGCTCGCCTTCGCCAGCTTGTAGACACTACCGCCGGTGGCCTTCCCGGGTCGGAGGCAGTGCCACGGAAGCCTTCAGCGACCGCCCGACGTAGCCTTGCGCTCGCGATGTCACCCGTGACTGCTTGATCGCCGCCAGCAATGGGGCGGCTCTTTCCGCGGCACGCGTACTGGACCTGCCTCTCAGGACGTGCTTCGCCACGTCGATACGAGTGCCATCCGACAACACGCTACCGAGCTGGTTGATGGCCATGAGCGCGGCTTCGAGGTCTTCGGGTGATGCCCTCATGGTATCCACGAGGACGACGGCGTCGGCCTGACGTCCGCCGGCGTGAACGGTCAGGTGCGTCCGGCCGTCCATGAATCCCGTGCCGATGAACTGGATGGTGGCGGCCCGCCCTGCGGATTTCGTCGCGTCGGCGCTCGCTGACTCCTGCGGCTGCAACGTGTCCGTGGTTCGCGGCTTCGACGCTGCGCCGAAGGGTCGCTCGACCGCGCCCCTGGAATAGAAGCCCGTGTTGTCGTCAGGACAGACGTAGAACCGGTCGATTTCGACCCACACCCCGGCAATCAGTTTCTCGACGACGTACACCTGGCACCCCTGGTCGTCCTCCTCCCGGACGTACCGGCTGCTCGGCGGCTGCGTGATCTGACACGCCGCAAGCGCGTAAGGATACATGTCGGTGTCGCTGATCCTGCCCCAGTTCAGAACGGAAATACCGACGAACTCGTTCCAGGCCGCTCCATAAGCCTCGGCCCTGAGGGATTTGCCACAGGTTTCCGGGATGTTCCGCGCGGCTGTCGCCGTGACCCCGTTGGAGACGGGCAACAGGGTGGAATTCTGCGCTTCGCCGAATGCGTCCGGATACCCATCGACCTCCAGTTTCACTCGCGCTATCCCCGACGTGGCGGTGTAGTTCACGGCGGACTGGCCGTACGCGTGGGTACCCGACGAGATGGCGGTGGCGCCTGCTCCTGCGACGACGTCGATCGTGGTCGGGATGTTGTATTCCGGAGGAACCCCAGGCGGGGTTTCCTGCGATCCTTCGAGGTAGTGGTGGCTTCTTCCTGCTTCGACGAGCGGCGCGGTCGTGGCTGCCGGTTCTGCGCATGCGGCCAGTGTCGCCGCGATGAGGATGCTTCCGATTCGTGTCTTCATGTGAATCACCTCGAGGCTGCCCCGATGAAAGGGGCGGTGATGCTGCGATGACCGCGGCAGCGTCAGTGCCGGCCGCAGCGAACTACCATCCGCTCGAGCACCGAGCGAACGACCGGCTCGTCACCCACGCCCCGGAGCGGGCCGACGGCCAGGATGGTTTCCCCGATGCGCGCAACGCCGACGGGACCGGCGAACGCGGAGGGAAGCTCTGAAACGAGATCGGGTCCACGCGGCGGCTCGGCGCCCCACAGCCGAAGCGCGGCGATGGTACCCGGCCCCTCCTGGTGATGCGTGATCAGGAGGATGCGGCGCCCGAAATCGCCCGCATCGAAGACCTGGAAAGGGTCACGAGCGAACCCGAAAGGCACGACCGAATCCGCCACGAGGTACCCGACTCGCGCCGTCGATATCCGACCGATCCGCTCCAGCCACACCACTCGCGACGCGGATGCCGCGGCGACCAGATGCTGTTTGTGTACCGGATGATCGGGGCTTCGGACGAGGGGGTGCGCGCGGGACCAGGGACTGCCTGAAATCGACGAATGGAGCCAGAGCGGGTTGTGGTCCGGCGCTCCCGAAGGATCGGAGTACACGGCGGCGAGCTTCAACGTGTCGCCGGCGGCGGCAAGCGAGAGGTAGAGAGCTCCAGCCGCCGGCACGTCGCTCGTCACCCATCGACCCTCGTCGCGCTCGAAGACGCGAATCAGCGATCGGCCCGCATCCTTCACCGGGACGGCAAACACGATGTGCCGGTTCGCCGAGAGCACGAGCTCCGAGGTGAACATTGATCGCGGCCGAGCATCACCGAACGGGATCCTTTCCAGCACGTCCCAACGGGATCCTGACACGATACCAAACCACACCGCCTGCACCTCGACCTCGTCTCCCATTCGCGGCGGCGGCGGACCTTCATGGAACAGCAGGGCCCAGCGGCCGTCAGGTAGGGCGAGGGAACGGACGTCGTGCACCTGCCGGGGACCCAGATGCGAACGGATGGCAACCGCATTGCCTGCCGAGTCGGTTACGGCGGCGATGATGCTGTCGGCGAGGAGCTCGAAGCCGGCGGGACCCTTCTTCCATACATAGCTCGGCGTGCCAGCCACGATCATGCGGCTGGGGCTCGCTACGACGGACTGTGGCTCGACGTAGATCTGATGATTTGAAGACAGTACGAGCGACCGGCGCGGCAATGTGGTGACGACACACGGCGGTTCCGTCCGTGCGATGGATCCGGACTGCGCGCAGCTCGTCCCGGAGACCAGGAGGACGAGGAAAGCCGGCAAGAAACGATGGGATCGAAGAGGCATGGCCATGGCTCCGGAGGGGGCAACAACGGGATTGCGCTGCGGCGGGGACCCACGAGGGCGCCGTCATTGGGGTGCCTGCCCTGGGGAATCATCCGAGGATGACGGCCCGGCGGCGTCGCGAGGTGTTCGTCACTCGCGTGTCAGTCGATGGCCCACGGTACACGCCGGCGTCATGGCCGCGTCACACGGATTAATCTTCGACTCGAAGCTCAATCGCATTCACCCTCACCGGTCTTTCCAATGCCACGAGCTCCCCTTTCGCTGGTTTACGTGGGTGTCAAGCATCGCGTCCTCGCGTTCGACCGCCGGACCGGCGCCCCCGTGTGGGCCACGGAGCTTCCCGCGAAGTACAAGAGCTCCGGCTCGTTCGTGAACGTGGTTCGGGACGCGGAGGGGCTTTTCGCGACGTGCGCGGGCGAGCTGTTCGCGCTCGAACCGAAATCCGGCGCCCTCCTGTGGCACGAGCCGTTGAAAGGACAGGGGACGGGGCTGATATCCATCGCGACCGACCTGGGCGGGGCGACGCAGGCTACGGCGATCGCCGAGTCGGTTGCGCGGGCGCAGGCGGGGGCGGCGGCCGCGGCCGCCGGTTGATCGCGGTTATCCATGGCGCAGCGGTTCTTCGCACGCCGTCCCCGCACGCCGTCTCCGCACGGCCTCCCGGCATAAGCCGCCCTTGTCGATCTACCGCTGATCGGAGCGAGTGAGGCGTAACGGCGTGCGGGAACCCCGTGCGGGAACGGCGTGCGGGGACGGCGTGCGAGAACGGCGTGCGGGAACGGCATGCCTGGCGCAGTCGAGTCGACAGGCATTTAGCTTCGCCTGGCGTACGAGGTCACGTTCGTCGGGAATCTGAAATCGGATTGATGGTTGCCGAGGCGGGCCGCTTCGCGCAATCCTTGCCACTCCAGTGGACACGACAAGCCCCCATGACCACTCGCACTCTTCCTGTTGCCCTCGCGTTCCTGATCCCTGTCGCGGTCGCGACGGGGCAATCGGCTGCGTTTCGCGGATGCTACGCGGTGACGGTCGGAGACTGGACGCCTCGCATGGCGGGCGACTCCGTCTATCACCGGATTCCTCGCTCCATCGTCCTCGATACCACTCGCAGGGGCCCTGGCTTCGCGATGAATCCAGACATCGCTTACCCACGGAACAACCGATTCGCAGACACCCCGCGCTGGGAGGCCAGCGGCGATACCCTGATTCTCACCTGGAGTAACGGTTTCGCGCCAACTGTCGCGCGGCTCACTTCTCGTGGAAGGGAGCTGGTGGGGGAGGCGGTAGCTCTCAGTGACTATCGTCCGATCCCCGAGCCGCCGCGACCTCGCGCACCGATCCGGCTGACACGAACCTCTTGTGCCAGCGGACCAACGTCCGCGTATCAGGTGCGACGGGACGAGTATCGCCGAACGCTCACCGCTCGCGTGAAGGACGGCGAAACCGTCCGCGCCGCGGACGACTCGGCGCTCCGTGAGCTCGAGTCGCTGCTTCGCCCGCTCGTCGGCGACTTCAGCGCGCCGTGGATCGCTGGACGGGGTCGGATCAACCTGCAGACGCTTCTGCCGGGCGACCAGGTCAGTGGCCTTCCCGACGGCATGCTGTACCAGTCCCGGGACAGCACCATCCAGGTGCTCGTCACCACCCACGACCTCATGGCGTCGTGGATTGCGTGGCTGTTCGATCGCGACACGATCATCCCTCGCGACCCCAGGCTCGCCCTCGGGAACGAAGACGTCCTGACCCAGGTCTTCGACGTCAACGCGCACGTCTATACCTACACCGACATTCCGGTCGACAGCGCGCTGCCCGGCATCATCGCGGCGAAGCTGGTCGCGCGGTCACAGGACTACTCGCCGCGACCGGCGAACGAGATCATGATCAGCGTCGAGCGGGGCACGCGCATCTTCATCATCGACGCCCCTGCAGCCGTCACGATACCGGTTCCGCCGAGGTGCACCGCGGCGGCGGCTTCCGGAAGGGCGCGTTCGCGAGCCCTGGTCGACAGCGCGTATCGTACGAGGCCGCCCGACGGAGCGTTGCTGGAGTTATCGTTTCGCAACACCGACGTCACCAATGCGGCATTCCGCAGGTGTTATGGAGAAGAAGTCGCCCGCGACCCGCGGTTCGGGGAACTGGTCGCGCAGGTGAATCGGCTGGTGGAGACTCTCCCGCCTCGTTGAGGTTCCAGCCGGCGAGATGGAAGTTGAGGCGGGGGTGGCCCGTCCGTGCGGCAGGAGCGTGCGGCAGGAGCGTGCGGCAGAAGCGTGCGAGAAGGGCGGGCGGAAAGTGCGTGCGGCGCGAGCGTGCGGTGAGGCCGTCGGGTTGGTGCACGGGTTCTTCGCACGGGTTCTTCGCACGGGTTCTTCGCACGGGTTCTTCGCACGCCTCCGTCGCACGCCCTTGCCGCACGCTCCTGCCGCA
>CAMLHT010000191.1 GCA_946479895.1 uncultured Gemmatimonadota bacterium
GCTCCGTATCCGCGAATGATTCACCGCGTTGGGGGTTTTTGGGTTTTGCCCTTGTGGTGGGGGTGGGGGTGGGGGGGGCCCCCCCCCCCCCCACCCCCACTCCCACTCCCACTCAGCCGTTATCATTAGGACCATGCCGCTGTCCCGACCGATGCGCTTCCTGACCCTGCTGCTCGCCGCGATTCAGTTCGCGGCGCCGGCACTGGTCAGCGTGGCGGACGGGGCATTTGCCAAGCAGGTCCGGGATCCCGGCGTCCACGTCGAGTCGACGGGGTCCACCGACTGCACGCCGCCGCACGCGGCCGATTGCACGGTCTGCCGCTTCCTCAGCGGCAACGTCGGCGAGGTCCAGCTGCCCGGCGCGCTCGCCCTGCCGGCCGGCGCGCAGCCGACGCCGCCCTCGATGGCGGTGGATGGTACCGGCACCGTTCGCCAGGGCTTCGACGCCCGGGGACCGCCTGCGCCCGCGGGGCTGATCTAGCGTCCGCCGCACTCCGCGAGCGGCGCTTCGACCCTCGGGAGACCCTGACCACAATGAGAACGTTCTCGACGATCGCGGCCATGGCCGTGATCGTGCTGCCTGCCGTTGCCCCGCGCCCCGCAGGCGCGCAGCAGACCGACAGCATCCTCCGCCGGCAACAGCGGACCCTCGATTCACTCGTCGCGGTGGTGCGTGAAGCATCGGCACGCCTCGACAGCCTGGCCCGCGCCGGGGCCGAGGCAGCGCCTGCTCCGGCCGCCGCGCCCGCGCGTGCCGCCGGCGCCTACATGAACATCGGCTTCGACGGGCTCGTCGACGCTGGCTGGTCGAGCAACCCCGACGTTCGGTCGCTGCAGCTCGGCGATCACGATCCGAGGGTCCGCGGCTTTACTGTCCCGAACGCCGAGATCGCCATCGACGCCGTCGTGGACCCGTACTTCAAGGGATTCACGAACATCGCCCTCAAGCTCGACGAGAACGGCGAGACCGGCATCGAGCTCGAGGAGATGTATTTCCTGTCCACGTCCCTGCCCCACAATCTCCAGCTCAAGGGCGGGCAGTTCTTCGCCGAGTTCGGCCGCCAGAACACGCAGCACCCGCATGCATGGTCTTTCGTGGACATGCCGCTCGTCCTTGGCCGGGTCTTTGGCGCCGAGGGGCTGCGCAGCCAGGGAGCGCGACTCTCGTGGCTGCTGCCGACGTCGTGGTACACCGAGGCGATGGTCGGCGTCATGAACGCGACGGGCGGAACGGCATACAGCTTCCGCTCGGACGAGAGCGCCGACATCCACGGCGGCGAGATGTTCGACCGCCCGGTGGGAGGGTTCAAGGACCTGCTCATCGTGCCGCGCCTGTCGGGCTCGCTCGACCTCACGGAGACGCAGACGCTGCTCGCCGGCGTCTCGGGCGCGTTCGGCCCGAACAACGCGGGACCGGACACCCGCACTTCGGTGTATGGAGCTGACGTCTACTGGAAGTGGAAGTCGCCGACGGCGGCGGCGGGATTCCCGTTCGTCAGCCTTCAGGCCGAAGCGCTGATGCGTCGGTACGGGACGGCGAGCCGTCTCGTCGCCGGCGATCCCACGGCGACGCTTCCCGCGGAGACGCTGAAGGACAAGGGCGGCTACGCGCAGCTGCTGTGGGGCGTGAAGCCCCGGATCGTGCTCGGGCTCCGTGGCGATTACGTGACCGCGGATCCGTCATCGGTGATCGCCGACTCTCGCGTCGAGCGCACCCGCATCTCGCCGAACTTCACCTGGTATCCGACGGAGTTCTCGAAATTCCGCCTGCAGTACAACTACGACGACCGGAAGACCCTCGGCCGTGAGCACAGTCTCTGGGCCCAGTTCGAATTCATCATGGGCGCGCATTCCGCCCACAAATTCTAGAGGAAGCACATGAAGAGCATTCTGCTGTTCTCGCTCGCCGCCGGCCTGGTTGGCGGCGCCCCCGCCGCCGAATCGGCGGCGGCGAAGCTCAACGTCGTCGCGACGACCCCCGACCTGGCGGCGCTCGTCCGCGAGATCGCCGGTGACCGGGCCGACGTGAAGTCGCTCGCCAAGCCGACGGAGGATCCGCATTTCGTCGACGCCAAGCCCAGCCACATCGTGACCCTCAATCGCGCGAGCATGCTCGTGGATGGCGGCGCCGAGCTCGAGCTCGGGTGGCTGCCGCCGCTGCTCGACAACGCGCGCAACGACAAGATCGCCAATGGCGCGCCGGGACGGGTGACGGCGTCGACGGGCATCCGGATGCTCGACGTCCCGGCCTCGCTCGACCGGTCGCGCGGCGACGTCCATGCCCTGGGCAACCCGCACTTCCTCATCAACCCGGCCAACGCGAAGATCGTCGCCGCGAACATCGCCGCGCACCTCTCGCAGGTCGATCCCGGATCCGCGGCGCTCTACGCGACGAACCTGAAGAAGTTCAACGACGCCGTCGACGCGAAGACCGCCGAGTGGGCGAAGACCCTCGCCCCGTACAAGGGCGCGAAGATCGTCACGTACCACAATGACTTCGTGTACTTCGCCGAGCGCTTCGGCATGAAGGTCGTGGAGACGCTGGAGCCCAAGCCCGGCATCGCGCCCTCGCCGGCCCACCTCGCTCGCGTGATCGGCGAGATGAAGGAGCAGAACGCCCACGTGATCCTCGTCCAGCCGTACCAGAACCGGAAGACGGCCGAGACCGTGGCCCGGCAGACCGGCGCGACGATCCTCGACGTCTCGCAGCAGCCGGGCGCGATGAAGAACACCGACACCTACATCGCCATGATGGACAACCTGGTGAGCAGCATCGCGAAGGGCCTCCAGGGGGCGAAATGAACGGAACGGACTTCGCGATCGCCTGGCAGGTGATGAAGTGGCCGCTCGCGGCCTGCCTCATCCTCCCGCCCCTGCTGGTCTATCTCGGCATTCACGTGGTGAAGCGCGAGGTCATCTTCGTCGACCTCGCGCTCGCGCAGGTGGCCACCTTCGGCACCTGCATCGCGCTGATCATGGGCTACAGCTTTCATGACCGCATCGCCTTCTGGATCTCGCTCGGCGTCACGTTCCTCGCCGCGGCGCTGTTCAGCTGGTCGCGGCACGTCGAGAAGCACGCGGTGCCCCAGGAGGCGATCATCGGCATCACCTTCGTGGTCGCCGCCGCCGCCGTCATCCTGCTCCTCAGCCGGGTGGCGGGCGGCAAGGAAGAGCTCGAGCACCTGCTGACCGGCGACATCCTGAACGTGAACAGCGCCGACGTGGCCCAGCGCGGCGCCATCTTCGCCGGCCTCGCGGTCTTCTACGGCCTCTTTCACAAGCGTTTCGCGCTCATCTCCGGCGACTATGTCACCGCCGTCCGGAGCGGCATGCGCGTGCATCTCTGGGATTTCCTGTTCTACGCCGCGTTCGCGATCGTCGTCGTCAGCTTCGTGCGGATCGCCGGGGTGCTGCTCACCTTCGCCTACCTCATCGTGCCCGCCGTCTGCGCGGTGATGCTGGTCGAATCGTGGAAGTCGCGGCTGATCGTCGGCTGGCTCATCGCCGTGGTCGCCAGCCTCGTCGGTCTGGCGGCGTCATACCGCTTCGACCTGCCGACCGGCGCGGCGATCGTCTGCGCCTGCGGGCTCCTGCTGGCGATCGTGGCCGTCGTGGCGTCGCTGCGCCCGCCCCGGGGCCCGGGACGGCGCGTTCGCGAGGAGGATCGGCGCGCCCGGGACGCGGAGGCCATTCCCGGGTAACTTCATGGTGATTCGCACGGACCACCCACCGGGCCTTCATCATGAAATCGTCGTACTTCGCAGCAGGACTGATCGTCGCGTCCATCGCCGCCGTCGCCGTCTCCGGCCGGCGGAGTGAAGCCACTCCGCTGGCCGGTGGGCGCGCCGGAACGGGCATCGACAGCCTCGCCAGCCCCACCGGCGTCGGCGCCGCCGAGCCGAACCTGGCGGTCGGGCCGAAAGGCCAGATTCACCTGAGCTGGCTCGAGCCGCTGGACTCCGGCCACGCACTCCGATTCTCGACGCTCGCGGGCGGCCGCTGGTCCGCGCCCGTCACCATCCGGTCGGGGCGCGACTTCTTCGTGAACTGGGCGGACTTCCCCTCGGTCGCCGTGCTTGGCGGCAACCGCCTCGCCGCGCACTGGCTCCAGCGGACCGGCACCGGCACCTACGCCTACGGCGTCCGCATCGCGCAATCGGCCGACAACGGGCGCACCTGGGGCAAGCCGGTCATCCCGCACCGCGACACGTTGCCGGTGGAGCACGGGTTCGTCGCGATGTGGCCGGAGAAGGGCGGCCTGGGCGCCGTCTGGCTCGACAGCCGCAAGAGCGCCGGCGCGGGACCGGGCCACGAGGCCCACGGGAGCGAGATGATGCTGATGTCCACCACCGTCGGCCACGATGGAAAGCTGGGCGCCGAGCGGACGGTGGATACGCGTACCTGTGACTGCTGCCAGAACGCCGTGGCGATGACCTCCACGGGCCCGATCGTCGCCTACCGCAACCGCACGACCGACGAGATCCGCGACATCCACGTCAGCCGCCTCGTCAACGGAAAGTGGACGGAGGGCGTGCCTGTGCACGACGACGGCTGGAAGATCAACGCCTGTCCGGTGAACGGGCCGTCGATCGACGCGAGCGGTCGGAACGTCGCCATCGCCTGGTTCACGGGCGCGCGCGACACCAACCGGGTGAACGTCGCCTTCTCAACCGATGGCGGCGCGAAGTTCGGGGCGCCGATCCGCATCGACGGCGGCCAGCCGGGCGGCCGCGTCGGCCTCGTGCGGCTCGACGACGGCAGCGTGATCGTCTCGTGGCTGGAGCGCACCGGTGGACAGGACGCCGCCGTACGCGCCCGGCGCGTCACCCCGGCCGGCGTGATGAGCGAGCCACGGACGATCGCGACGTCTAGCGCGGCGCGGGCGAGCGGAGTGCCGCGGATGGTGCGGAGCGGACCGAGCATCTACTTCGCCTGGACGGTCGCGACGAGACCGTCGGCCGTGCGCGTCGCACGCGCATCGGTCTCGGACTTCCGATGAACGCGCGCGCCCTCGTCGCCCTCGCCGCGGTGGCTGGCATTGCCTGCGCCAAGCCGGACGCTCCGCCGCCCGAGGCCGCGGCGGGTGAGCAGAAGGTCGAGATCGGGCAGCCGGCTCCGTCGTACGGCGCGACCGCGATGTCCGGCGACTCCGTTTCGCTCGCCGCGCTGCGCGGCAAGGTCGTGCTCCTCAATGTGTGGGCGACGTGGTGCGGCCCGTGCCGCAAGGAGATTCCCGAGCTGCGCGCGCTCCACGCCGCGTACCGCGACCGTGGCTTCGAGGTCGTCGGCGTGAGCGTGGACACCGATGGCACCGACGAGACCATCCGCGCGTTCCTGAAGGAATTCCGGATGGACTACCCGATCTGGCGCGACCCCGACGAGCGCGTCTCCGCCCTGTTCCGGCTGGCCGGCGTTCCCGCGACGTTCCTCATCGACCGCCGGGGAATCCTGCGCTGGAAGATGACCGGCCCCGTCGAGCCGGGCGACACCACGCTCACCGCGGCGATCGACAAGGCACTCGGCGGCGACTGACGCAAGTCAGAAGGTCGCGTTCCAGTGCAGGTAGAGGATCGACGACCGGGGCCTGGGCCGGACGTTGGCGCCGGCCGGCGGCGGAAACCCCACCGGATGATCCACCTGCCAGTCCGCCGCCACCGTCAGCCGCTGATTGAGGTCGTACGACGCGCCGATGACGGTGTAGTCGTAGGACGGCGTCGTGCCCGCGTAGCCCGGCGCGGTTGGAGACACGTTCGGCGTGACCCGGTCGTAGCGCGCCGCGATCGCGACGGCCGAGCGCTTTCCCGTCATCCACTCGATGGGCCGCGTGACGACGTAGCCCGCGAGAACCCGGCCGGTCGAATCGGTGACGGTGCGCGGTGACGCGGCGGTGTTGGCGCCGGACTCGCTTCCGTCGCGCTGCCACGCCAGGTCGGCTCCGAAGGTCAGGCGCCGGTCGCGCACGCCGGCGAACAGGCCGTAGCGGTCGCGCGTGAGCGGCTCGGTGATCGCGCCGTTGGTGCCGGGCCCCACCTGCCCCGCCCCGCCGGCCGCGAACTGGCTGCCGACGAACCCCTTGTAGTACCACGGCATGATCGAGAGCGCCCTGAAGTAGCCGGTCGAGTTGGCGAGTGGCGTCAGCGTCACGCGAACCGCCGGATCCTTGAAGCGATCCCGGTCGAAGGAGCTGTAGCCGGTTCCGTTGGTCACGGTGGCGTACACCTCCCCCATGTGGTTTCCGAGCGTGAGCAGCCCGGCGACGCCGACGTCGGCCGACGAGAAGTACGGCACCCGCTCCACCGCGATCGCCGAGAGATAGCGGGGCCACGGGCCCTCGACCTGGTCGATCACGATGTTGTGAACGGACCCGACGCGCCCGATCAGGCTCGAGCCCTTGCCGAATCGGTCGCGCAGCATCGTGTACTGGAACCATGCGTACTTCATCCGGATCGCCCAGCCCTGGTAGTACGCGTTGGTCGCGGAGCTGGTGTTCTGGTAGATGTCGGTGGTCAAGCGAAAGGCGCCGTTATCTCCAGCCGGCGCCTTGATGTTGACGTAGATGCGGTCGACCGAGAATGCATTCGGTCGCTCGCCGCCCCAGGCGGCCCGCGATGCCGAATCGGTGCGGGTGCTGAAGCTTCCGAACATCAGGCCACTGATCTCGACGCCCGGAGTGGTCACGGCGGCGGCGGTTTGTGCGGCGAGGGGGCGAAGCGCGACGCTGCCGACGATCAGCAGCGCGAGGGGGGAGGTGAATCGCATCCGCCAAATGTACGAAGCCCGGCCACAGGGCGTGGCCGGGCTTCGAGTGCCGGAGCAACAGGTCAGGCGTGCCTGACCGAACTACTTGACCGTCACTTCCTTGGACTTCACTTCCTTGCCGTTCGCCATGATGTGCACGGTGTACTTGCCCTTGGGCCAGCCACCCGCCTTCACGATGTGGAACTCGGTGTCGGCATCGGCGCCGGCGGCGACGGTCTGCGAGTCCTCGGCGACGACGGTGCCGTCCTCGAACGTCCAGCGGGCCGTGAGCTGCTGCGGCGCGGAGCCGCCCTTCGTGTGCACCGACGCGTAGATCGTGTCGGTCGGCGCGAAGTCGTCCGTCTTGTCGCTGATCTTCCGGTCGGCGCCGATGTGGCGACCCATGTCGATGTCACCAACGTCGACGGACGCGGAGTCCGCCGTCATCGGCGTCGCCGTGGTCGGCATCGCGGTGTCGGTCGTGGCGACTTCGTCCTTCTTGCACGCGCCGAGCGCGACGAGAAGAGCGAACGCCGGGAGGATGCGGAATGCGTTTTTCATTGGAGTTGCCCTAGCTGTTCGAGGGAATGTTGAGAACCTGACCCGGGTGGATCATGTCTGGATCCTTGATCTTGTCCTTGTTGGCCTCGTAGATCGCCTTCCACTGGCTGGCATCACCCAGCTCGCTCTTCGCGATCTTCGAGAGGCTGTCGCCCGCCTTGACGGTGACAGTGCGCGACGCACCAGGCGCCTGACGCGACGTCGAGCTTCCGCTCGTCACATCCGAGAAGTCCGGACGTGGATCATTGCTTCCAGCCATGCTGCCTCCTGTGTCGAATCGTCGGGCGCCAGGACAGCGCCCAAACGTTCATGGAGATAGCACGAGCCATACCGGGCTCAATGCCGGGCTCGCCTCACGGA
>CAMLHT010000192.1 GCA_946479895.1 uncultured Gemmatimonadota bacterium
AGCAGAAGCTGATGCCGACCACCGAGGGGTCGCTCGACCTCGAGATGAACATCACCGAGGCGATCGACGGCTACTCGGGCCACGAGCACACGTGGCCGGCGTTCCCGTTCAGCGAGGACCTCGTGAAGTTTTTCGCGCTGAGCGGCATCGCCTACACGCCGACCATCCTCGTCGCCTACGGTGGTCCGTGGGCCGAGGACTACTGGTTCGAGAAGGGTGACGTGCACGGGGACATGAAGGTGCGGCGCTTCATGCCCCACTCGATCGTGGACGACGCGACCCTGCGCCGGAAGGGCGGGGGGAACAACGCCGGCTGGTTCCATCCCGACGAGCAGGTCATGAAGCCGGTCAGCGACCAGGTCGCGGACCACGTTCGCGCCGGCGGACGGGCCGGCGTCGGCAGCCACGGCCAGTTCCAGGGCCTCGGCTATCACTGGGAGCTGTGGAGCATGGCGTCGGGCAAGCTGACCGCCGCCGAAGCGCTCCGCATCGCGACGATCGGCGGCGCCGACGACATCGGGCGGGCGAAGGACGTCGGATCCATCGAGGCGGGCAAGCTCGCCGACATCCTCGTCCTGGACCGCAATCCGCTGGAGAACATCCAGAACACGAACTCGCTGCGGTACGTGATGAAGAACGGCCGCCTTTATGACGCCAATACGCTTGACGAGATCTGGCCGCGGCAGAAGAAGGCGACGTTCTACTGGCAGAACGGCGACCCGCCGATGTGAGTGGGAATGGGGTGACGGGCGCGCGTCCCGGCCGGGTTTGTTGCAGCGGAGGTGATTCATGCGAAGACTCGTCCTGATCGGCGCCATGCTTGCGGCGGCGGGGTGCGCGGAGCCCGGCACCTCGCCGGGGGTTCCCACGATCTTCACGCTCACGGCGGCGCAGGCGGCCGCCGTGGACGCGCGGCTCGACGCGCTCGTCGCGGGGAACCCGGACCTCGGCTGGCTGGCAGACTCGGCCAGCCTGGTGCTCCGTGAGGGCGGGACCGTCGACACGGCCACGCTCGACATCGGCACGGGCGGCGAGCTGTACTACGGGGTGTCGCTCCAGCGGGGCGTCGCGATCCTCCCCAACCCCTTCGCGACCTTCGACGTCATCCTGTTCAACGGTCTCGCGAATCCGACGCGCTTCGTGATCATCAGCGGGTGGGGGCGTGGCGGGACGACGCCGCCGGATGGAGTCGGCGCGGTCATCTCGTCCCCGTCGTCGATCGCCATCGGCAACGTCCACTTCTTCGACGCCGGCGGAGGCGCGGTCACTCACTGGCGGGCGACCGCGGGGAACGTGGTGTTCAACAACGGGATTCCGGGCGGGGCGTGCCCGGCGTTCACGCCGGCGAATGGCATCACGTGCCGGATCGCGGACCTGTTCACCACCACGCGCGTGACGGCCAGCGTCCGCGAGTCCGGCTTCGCGAGCGGATCGCCGACACTGGACGTGACGAACCTCCGTGTTCGCGGCATCCTGCTCGGATTCCTCCCACTGCCGGCCCCGGATCGCTGACCCCCGGGCAGCGATGCAGCAGGCTGGGCCGGCCGTGGAACGGCGCGACGCGCCCCGTGACTGTTGATTCCGACGGACCGCCGGGTGATTGCCCGGCGAAAGAACGAATCCTGCATCCCCCGAGGCCATGCGCATACCACCCTATGTGACGGCTTTCGCCATCACCGTCGCCTGCTCCAGCCAGGCGATCCAGAACACGTCGTCCGGTGAAGTCTCCACCCGGCCGACCGACCAGTCGTGCGTCGCGCTCGAGACGCGCGACGCGAACGCTCCCGACCAGCGGCCGGCTTTCGCCGGCCAGACCCGCGCCTGCGGCATCCGGAACGGCACCGCGCTCGACGTCACCGTCGTAGCGCGCGGCCTCGACCACCCGTGGTCGGTCGAGCCACTGCCGGGCGGCGACCTTCTCGTCACGGAAAAGCCCGGGCGCCTGCGGATCATCTCGGCGAGCGGCGTCGTCTCCGATCCGATCACCGGGCTGCCCGCGGTCGACGCGCGCGGGCAGGGCGGCCTGCTCGACGTGGCGCTCAGCCCGGGTTTCGCGACGGATCGCACGATCTTCTGGAGCTTCTCCGAACCGCGTGACGGTGGCAACGGCACTTCGGTGGCGCGCGGAGTGCTGTCCCCCGATCGAAAGAGCCTGAGCAACGTGCAGGTGATCTTCCGCGTGCTGCCGGCATACAACGGAACGATGCACTACGGCTCGCGGCTGGCGTTCGCGCCGGACGGGTCGCTGTTCATCACCACGGGCGAGCGCTCCGACGCGCAGATGCGCCCCTATGCGCAGCGTCTCGACTCCCACCTCGGCAAGGTGATGCGCATCCGGCCCGACGGGTCATCGCCCTCCGACAACCCGTTCGTCGGCACGCCGAACGCGCAGCCGCAGGTCTTCTCGTACGGCCATCGCAACATCCAGGCGGCGTCGGTCGATACGCAGGGCCGCCTGTGGATCATCGAGCACGGCACGAATGGCGGGGACGAGCTGAACCTGATCGAGAAGGGAAAGAACTACGGCTGGCCGCTGCAGGCGTACGGCGAGGAGTACTCGGGCCGCCCGATCGCCGGCGCGCAGACGACCCGCGAGGGCACGCAGCAGCCGGTCTACTACTGGGATCCGGTGATCGCCCCGTCGGGCGCGCAGTGGTACACGGGCAGCGCGTTCCCGGAGTGGCGCGGCAACCTGTTCGTCGGCGCGCTGAAGGAGAAGAGACTCGTCCGCCTCGTGATCACCAACGATCGCGTGACCGGCGAGGAGCATCTCCTCACCGATCGAGGACAGCGGATTCGCGACGTCCGGCAGGGGCCGGACGGGCTGCTCTACATCGTCACCGACGAGGCCGACGGGCAGGTGTGGCGCGTATCGCCGAAACGGTAGCATTCCTGACACCTGAAACCCTGACGACCTGACAGCTGAGGCCGAGTCTCGCGAAACCCGGCATCAGGCGTCAGGCGCTCGGGGTTCCAGATATCAGGGTCGTTACGCCGCCAGCGTCCTGATCGCGCGCACCAGCACGTCCAGCTCCTCCGGCTTCGTGTACAGGTGCGGCGTGATGCGCGCGCCCTGCACGCCGGCGGCCGGATTGTCGATCGCGACCGTCCAGATCCTGTACTGGTCGAACAGCGCCTTCGAGAGGTCGCGTGGCTTCATGCCCTTGATGCCGACGTTCGCGATGGCGCATGACCGCGCGGGGTCGGATGGCGTGTTCATGACGATGTTCGGCAAACCGCGCACCTGTTTCGTCCAGTAGTTCTGGAGGTAGCGCAGCCGCGCCTCCTTTCGCTCGGCGCCGATCGTCTGTTGAAACGCGATCGCGTTCTCGATGGCGAGGTCGGTGTGGGCGGGGTGGGTGCCGGTGTGATTCAGCTTCCGGATGTCGTCGTCGGCGAGACCCGCTTCACCGAAGACGGGCCAGAGCCTGGCGACCTTGTCGCGCTTCACGTACAGGAGGCCGGTGCCGAGCGGGCAGCCGAGCCACTTGTGGAGGCTGGCGCCGTAGTAGTCGACGCCGAGGTCGGGAATGCGGTAATCGAGGTGCGCGAACGCGTGCGCGCCATCCACCATGACGTCCACGCCGCGGGCATGCGCCATCTCGGCGATCTTCCGCACCGGGAGGACGTGCCCCGTGATGTTCACCATGTGGCACATCATGAGCAGCCGGGTCTTCGGCGTGATGGCGCTCGCGTAGAGGTCCACCAGCTCGTCGTCCGACTTCGGGTCGACCGGAAGCGAGACAGAGACGGGAGTCATGCCGTAGCGCCGCGCCTGGAGCTTGAACTGGTCGCGCATCGCCCCGTAGTCCTGCTCGGCCATCACCGCCTCGTCGCCGGGCTTCCAGTCGTAGCCGCTGATGACCGTGTCGAGCGACTCGGTCGTGTTGCGGGTGATGATGAGCTCCTCGGGCGCGCAGCCGGCGAGAGCGGCCAGCTTGTCGCGCGCCGCCGTCTTGTCGGGCACGAGGCGCGTCCGGTAGTAGTACGAGTGCTCGCGGTTGACGTACCGCACCTTCTCGATGAACGCCTCCAGCACCGGCTGCGCCTGCATGCTGTAGTAGCCGTTCTCGAGATTGATGTAGTCGGGCTTGAGGAGATACTTCCCGCGGATCTCGTCCCAGAAGTCCTCGGTGCGGGCCAGCACGGGTGCGGGCATCGCGGAGTACTTCGCCCAGAGGTCGTCACCGATGAGGAGGCCGAGCGAGGCGCCGCCGGCGGTGCGGAGGAATTCGCGCTTGTTCATCGCGGGAAGGGGTGTGAGGTGTCCCCAAGTTGCGCGTTACTATTGGCAAATGCCAGCGCGAACATCGGTTGCGGTCGGGAAATCACGAATCGGGGACGGCCTGTTCGCCGCCCGGGACCTGCGGAAGGGACTCGTCTTCGTGAAGATCACGGGCCGGCGCGTGTCGGCGGACGAGGTGTGGGATCGCGGCGGCACGTTCGCCGACAACTGCTTCCGGTTCGGCCCGGAGACCTTTCTCGACCCACTGGATGGGCCGGGGAGATACCTCAATCACTCGTGCGCCCCGAACGCCGCCGTGGTGAAGCGGAATCACCAGCTCTTTCTGGTGGCTGCGGCGCCCATCCGCCGCGGGCAGGAGATCCTCATCGACTACTCGACGATCCTCGGCGGCGATGACATCTGGACGATGCGTTGCCGGTGCGGCACTCGGGCGTGTCGAGGCAGGATCCGGAACATCGCCACAATCCCGGCCACGCTGCGCGAGGACTACATCCGGCGGGGGCTGGTGCCGGGCTTCATTCTCGACACACTCACGTAGGGCCGAGCGAGGCGCTCAGCTTCACGCATCGGGCGAGAATGCGTTCGCCGCCATTCGCCGCCGCCCAGGCCGCGAAGTCGGGAGTGGGTCCGCGCCACCGGAGCTCGTCGACGTCGCGGAACAGGGGCGCGTCGGTGCGAAGCGTCGCGAGGCGCTTGAAGAGCAGGGCCAGCTCGCGTCGCTCGCCGAGCACGTCGGGCGGGAACTGCTCGATCGCGCCGTGCCGCTCGATCAGCCGCGCCGCGGTCGTCTTGCCGATGCCGGCGACGCCGGGATAGCCGTCCGCCGCGTCGCCCACCAGGGCGAGGAAATCAGGGATGCGCTCCGGGACCACGCCGAACTTCTCGCGAATCGCGGCGGCGTCGCGAATGGCTCCGCTCTTCCGGTCGACCTGAACGACGCGACCGTCGACGACGCACTGGCCGAGGTCCTTGTCCGGCGTCCAGATGCAGACCTTCTCGACGGCCGGGTCGCGGGCGGCGAGGTGCGCCGCCGAGGCGAGTCCGTCGTCCGCCTCGAGCTCCACCATCGGCCAGGTCGCCACGCCCATGGAGACCAGGGCTTCCTCCAGCGGATGGAACTGTCGCCACAGGGCCGGCTCGATGCCTTCGCCGGTCTTGTACCCGCTCCAGAGCTGGTTGCGGAACGACTCGATGACGTGGTCCGTCGCGACGCCGATGTGCGTCGCCCCGGTCTCGATCATCTGGAGCACGGTGCCGAGGACGCCGAAGACGGCGCCGAGTGGCGCGTCCTCGCCCTTGTTGAAGCGCCTGGCGCCGTAGAAATGGCGAAACAGCTCGTAGGTGCCGTCGATCAGGTGGACGATCAAGTGGAGTGGGAGTGGGAGTGGGAGTGGGGGTGGGAGTGGGAATGGGAGAGGAGCTGGCGCAATTTGCGCCGCGGGGGGTGGCAGGGGCAGTATCATTTGGTACTCCCACCACAGGCAGGCTGGCCATGACGGTGCCTCGGTTCGTGATCGCAGTCCCGCTCCTGATGTCGGCGGTTGCAGCGCAGCGAGTGATGGCCCAGGAGCACCAGCACCCGGCGGGCGAGAAGCTCGGGAGCGTCCACTTCGAGACCTCGTGCGCCCCCGCCGTGTCCGCGCAGTTCGACCACGCGATCGCACTGCTGCATTCCTTCGAGTTCGGATCGGCGATCCAGGGATTCAACGGCGTGCTCGCGGCGGACTCGACGTGCGCCATGGCGCAGTGGGGAATCGCACTCGCGCGCTGGGGCAATCCCATGGTGCCGAACCAGCGGGCCGCGGCGACGCTCGAGCCGGGCCGGCAGGCCGCGCAGCGAGCGGCGCGGATGAAGGAGTCGGCGACGCCGCGGGAACGCGCGTACATCGACGCCGTGGGCCGGCTGTACGAGAACTACGAGACGACGTCCCAGACGTCGCGCGTGGTTGCCTACGAGAAGGCGATGGCCGACGTCGCCACGCGCTACATCGCGGACACCGAAGCCTCGATCTTCTACGCAATCGCCATGGTCGCGTCGGCGCCGCCGACGGACAAGACCTACGCCAATCAGCTCCGCGCCGGATCCATGCTGGAGGCGATGTGGGCGCGCCAGCCGGACCACCCCGGGCTCGCGCACTACATCATCCACGCCTACGACGTCCCGGCCCTCGCTCCGCAGGCCAGGGCAGCAGCGGAGCGCTATGCGACCATCGCGCCGTCGGCTGCGCACGCCCTGCACATGCCCTCGCACACCTTCACGCGGGTCGGGCTGTGGAACGAGTCGGTCGCCACGAACCTGAAGTCGATGGAGGCCGCGCGGCGTGATTCGTCGGTGGGCGAAATGCTGCACGCGATGGATTACGCCACCTATGCGTACCTCCAGATGCGGAACGATACGGCGGCGAAGGCGATGGTTGACCGGCTGCCGGCGATCGCGCCGACGTATGACGTGAACGCGCTGCGCGGGGCGGCGACCGGGGCGGCGGGGATGTACGCGCTCGCGGCCATTCCGGCTCGCTATGCCCTCGAGCGTCGCGACTGGAAGGCCGCGGCGGCGATCGAGCCCCGGACGTCCGCCTATCCGCACACCGACGCGATCAGCTGGTTCGCGCGGGCGCTCGGCGCCGCGCACACCGGAGACCGCCCCCGGGCACGCGTCGCGCTGGACTCGCTCGCCGTGCTTCGCGATCGGCTCACCAGCGCCGGAGAGGCCTACTGGGCCGAGCAGGTGGCGATCCAGCAGCTGGAGGCGCGCGCGGTCCTGTACGTGGCCGAGGGCGTTCCCGCCGAAGCGCTGAAGCAGATGGAAGAGGCGGCGAGGCGCGAGGACGCCACCGAGAAGAGCGCCGTGACCCCCGGCCCGATCGTGCCGGCCCACGAGCTGTTCGGCGACCTCTACTTCGACATGAGGCGATACCGCGACGCGCTCGCGCACTATCGGGACGCGCTGGTGAAGGAGCCGGGCCGGTTCCGCTCGCTGTACGGAGCGATGAAGTCGGCGGCGGCGATCGGCGACCGCAAGCTCCAGGGAGAGTTCGCCGCGCAGATCGAGAGGATCACCGGGTCGACTGCCTGGACGAAGTGATCGGGGAGAAGCGCGAATCCTGGCACACGCGCCTCTGGCGGTGGGGATTCAACTTCTTCCCCGCGTATCGCGGCACCGGCGGGCGGGTGACCTTCATCGCGTCGGACTGGACGGAGATCCACGTGACGGTGCCGCTCAACTGGCGCACCCGGAACTACGTCGGGACGATCTTCGGCGGCAGCATGTATGGGGCCCTCGATCCCATGTACATGCTCATGCTGATCAAGATCCTCGGGCCGAAGTACGTCGTGTGGGACAAGACGGCGGCGATCCGTTTCCGGCGCCCGGGCAGGGAGCGGCTGTTCGC
>CAMLHT010000193.1 GCA_946479895.1 uncultured Gemmatimonadota bacterium
GCCCATGATCTCTACGCGCGCGGACTGAACCTTTCCGCGCGGTCAGGCGAGGCGGAATGCTTCGGATGCGCGGTATCCACCAATGGATAATCCGAGAGGTCTCCGCGGGCGTTGGGACCCTGAAGGATTATCCATTGCTGGATACCCGCTGTCCGAAGCACTCCGCCCCGCCTGACCTTTTCCAGGGAGCCAGCCATCGGCAGTCAGCCCGGAATCCAAACGGATCGGCACAAGTGACCACGGGAGTCGCCTGGAGCCGGCATACTGGAAAGGGCAGGCTGGCGGAGTCCCTTGGACAGCGGGTATCCAGCTATGGATAATCCGCCCAGACCCGGACGTCCGCCCGAACCCGTCGGATTATCCATTGCTGGATACCGCGCATCCAAGGCACTCCGCCCAGCCTGCCCGCTCTCGAAAAGCGGAACGCCGGACTACCGGATAGTCACGCGTACCGGATCCACTTCACCAACTCGCCCATGGACGGCTTCTTCCCGTACATGAGCATGCCCACGCGATAGATCCGCGCCGCCAGCCAGACCGCCGCCACGCAGCCGAGCGCGGACACGACCCACGAGCCGATCACGTGCGACATCGGCACCGAGCCGAGCGCGAGGCGTGTCGGCATCACGATGGGTGACGAGAACGGCAGCCACGACAGCACCACCGCCAGCGTCCCGCTCGAGTTCATCATGATCGGGTTCAGGAAGATGATCGTGATCACGAGGAGCATGATCACCGGCATCGCCGCCTGCTGCGCTTCCTGCTCGCTGTTCACCATCGACCCCGCCGCCGCGTACAGCGACGCGTAGAAGATGAACCCCGTCAGGAAGAACCCGAGCACCGTGATCGCCAGCGGGACCGTGAAGAGGCCCAGCGCCGCCATGGACGTCGGTGTCGCCGCCGGGCTCGAGGCCGCAGCGACGGCCGTGTCGGCCACCGGTCGTGCCGCCGACATCATCCCGTGGGTGATGAACGGGAGGAAGAAGTAGATCGCCGCCGCCGAGAGCGCGAACCAGGCGATCTGCTGCACCAGTCCCACCGCGCCGACGCCGAGCACCTTGCCGGCCAGCAGGATGTCCGGCTTCACGCTCGACAGCACCACCTCGGCCACCCGCGACATCTTCTCCTCGAGCACGCCGCGCAGGACGTTCTGGCCGTGCAGCATGATGGACATGTACAGCATGAAGGCGAGGAAGAAGCCGACGCCGATGGCCGCCGCCGCCGAGCCGCTCTTTCCCTTCTCGCTGATGCGCTCGGCGTCGATGTCCACGCGGATCTTCGCGACCTGCGCGATCACCTCCGGCTTCACCCCCTCGTTCCCGAGCCGGACCATCATCACGCTCTGGCGCAGGGCGCCCTCGAGTCGCTCCATGTCGGCGATGGATGACGCGTTCCGCCCGGCGTACCGCGCCTTGCCGGTGAGGAGCGTCGAGTCGGTGAGCGCGAGGTAGCCGGCGTAGGAGCGCGGCCGGGAGACCTCGGCGGTCGCCTTGTCCTCGGCGGCCTTCAGCTCGGCCGGCGTCACCACGCGGATCTCCGGCCGCACCGGCGCGATCGAATCGCCGCGGCGCGCGGCCGCGCTGTCGAGCTTGAGGTTCGCGAGGATGCTCTGGCCCAGGTTGGCGCCCGACGCGTCGAGGATGATGAAGCGGTTCAGGTTGTCCGACGTGCCGCTCCGGATCGCGAGCCAGGCCGGCAGCAGGATCATCGCGGCCATGAGCGCCGGCATCAGCAGCGTCATGATGACGAACCACTTGTTCCGGACGCGCTCCATGAACTCGCGCTTGATGACTACGAGGAGTTTATCCATGGCCTGACATCCCCTTTTCAACGTTGTCGGCACCGACCCGCTGGATGAAGATCTGGTGCAGCGATGGCTGGATCAGCTCGAACCGCTCGATCGTGGCGCCCGACTGCACCAGCCGCCGCAGCAGCTCCTGCGAGTCGCTGCCGGGCACCATCTCGCACTCGAAGAACCGGTTCTGGTTGTCGACCTTCGAGACGAGGCGGTCGTCGCCGAAGACCGCCGTGTATTCCGGCCGGGCGTCCATGAGCGAGACGGCGACGTTGTGCGAGCCGTGCTCGCGCTTCACCGTCGCCACGGGCCCGTCGAGGATCTTCTCGCCCCGCGCGATGATGCACACCGAATCGCACATGCGCTCGGCGTTCTCCATCACGTGGGTGCTGAAGATGACCGTCTTGCCGCGCGCCCGGAGCTCGACGACGGCGTCCTTGAGCGCCTGGGCATTGATGGGATCGAGCCCGCTGAACGGCTCGTCGAGGATGACGAGACTGGGGTCGTGCAGCAGCGTCGCGATGAACTGGACCTTCTGCTGCATGCCGCGCGAGAGCTCGTCCACCTTGGCCGCGCCCCAGTCACGGTCGCCGCCGGTGAGCGAGAAGCGCGCGAGCCACTCGTCGATGCGCCGCGCGGCGTTGCCCGCCTTCACGCCTTTCAGCTCGGCGAGGAACATCAGCATGCGCCGCACCTGCATCTTCTTGTACAGGCCGCGCTCCTCCGGCAGGTAGCCGACGGCGTCCCGCACCCCCGGCTCGGTGCTGGCCCGCCCGAACAGCGCGATGGTGCCGCGGTCCGGCCGGATGATGTCGAGGATCATGCGGATCGTCGTCGTCTTGCCGGCGCCGTTCGGTCCGAGAAGGCCGTATACCGACCCTTCGGGGACCTGGAGCGACAGGTCGCGGACGGCGACGTGTCCGTCGTACGACTTGGCGATGTTCTGGATGTCGATCGCGTACCTGGTCACACGCACGCTCCGGTCAGGATGACGGGAAGGGGTGAGGGATATACTTCAGGATGCCGAACAGGGGCTTCGTTCATGTGAAGCGGATCGTCGCGCAGGGCGCGATGCTGGCGGTGGCGGCCGCGGCGTCGATGGCCTGCGATCGCCCTGAGGGAAGGAGGACTGCGTCGGGGAAAGATACGGTCGTGGTCTTCATTGCCGCGAGCCTCACCAACGCGATCCGCCCCCAGTTGGATTCATTCTCGGCGTCCACCGGCGTGACAGTCCTGACCGAGAGTGGCGGTTCCATGGAGCACGTCCGGAAGCTCACCGAGCTGCATCGCATCCCGGACCTGCTCCTGCTGGCCGACGACGAGGTCTTCCCGAAGTACCTCGTCCCCAACTACACGACCTGGTGGGCCGATTTCGCCCGGAACCGGATGGTGGTGGCCTACACCGACCGATCCGCCGGCGCCGCGGAGATCGACGAGTCGAGCTGGTTCCGGGTGGTCACCCGGCCCGGGGTCGAAGTGGGACGCGCCGACCCGAATCTCGCCCCGGTCGGCTACCGGACGCTGAGCCTCTTCCTCCTCGCCGAGCTGCGATACCTCCAGCCGGGGCTCGCGAAGCGGCTGGCGGAAAACGCTCCGGCGAAGAACGTCCGCGGCAACGCCGCCGAGCTGGCCGCGCTGCTCGCCGCCGGGGAGCTGGACTACATATATGAATACGAGTCGGTCGCCCGGTCGCAGAAGTTCCGCTACGTGGTGCTGCCGCCGGAGATCACCGGCCGCCCGGTGACCTACGCGCTCTCGATTCCGGCCCGGGCGCCTCACGCGAAGTCGGCCGAGCGGCTCCTCGCCTTCATCGAGAGCGATGCGGTGAAGCAGCGCCTTCGCGATGCCTACGTCGACATGCTGCCGGCAGTCGCGGTCCACGGCGAAGGCGCGCCGGCGGCGCTGACCGGCGCCCGCTGAGATGACGGACGCCGTGCGGCCCGCCCGATCGCTTGCGACCGCCGCGGCCAACGCCGTCGTCGCCGCCGTCATCGGCCTCTTCCTGCTGTTCATGCTGCTGCCGACGGCCAAGCTCGTGGCCAGCGGCGGCGCCGAGGGAGTCCGCCGTCTTTCCGCCGACGCCGAGCTGCGATCGGCGCTCTGGCTGACCCTGTGGTGCGCGACGGCCGCGACCGTCATCGCGGTGATCGGCGGAACGCCGCTCGCCTGGCTGCTGGCGCGGAAGCGCTTTCCCGGCCGCTCGATCGTCGCCGCGCTGGTGGACATCCCGCTCGTCATCCCGCACCCCGTCGCCGGCATCGCGTTGCTGCTCGCGCTCGGCCGGCAGGGCACCGGCGGGTCGCTGCTCGAGATGATCGGCACGCGCATCACGGGCAGCGCCACTGGCATCATCGCCGCGATGACGTTCGTCGCCGCTCCGCTGTTCGTGGCCGCCGCCCGCGAGGCCTTCGAGCTCGTCGATCCCAGGCTCGAGGGCGTCGCCCGCACCCTCGGCGATTCACCGTATCGCGCGATCCGGCGCGTGACGCTGCCGCTCGCCTCGAAGGGCCTGATGGCAGCCGGCATCGTCATGTGGTCCCGGGCGGCGAGCGAGTTCGGCGCGATCGTGGTGCTCACCTACAACCCGAAGGTCGCGAGCGTCCTCAGTTACGATCGCTTCACGACCTCGGGCCTCGAGGGGGCCCTGCCGGTCGCCGCCGTGCTCGTGATCATCGCCTTGATACCGCTCATCGCGCTGCGCGCGATCAGGCGTGACGCCGGCAGCGGGGATCGCGCATGATCTCGCTCACCGGCGTCGCCGCCCGGCGCGGGCGTTTCGAGGTGGACGGCGTGACCTTCGACCTCGTCCAGGGCGCCTACGGCGTGGTCATCGGTCCGGCGGGGGCGGGGAAGACGACGCTCCTCGAGGTGATCGCCGGCCTGATACCCGCGCGCGCCGGCCGCATCGTCGTCTCCGGTGAGGACGTCACCACGGTCCCGCCCGAGCGACGGCGGCTGGCCATCGTGTATCAGCACGCGCACCTGTTCCCGCATCTCGACGTCACCGCCAACGTGCGCTACGGCGCGCGCGACGCAACACTTGCCGACGACTACGCGGCGCGCTTCGGCGTCGCCGGCATGGGGGCCCGGGACGTTCGTTCACTGAGCGGCGGCGAGCGCCAGCTCGTCGCGCTCGCGCGGGCGCTGGCGAGCGAGCCGCGCGTCCTGCTGCTCGACGAGCCGTACGCCGCGCTCGACCCGCGCACGCGCGCTGCCACCCGTCGCGCGCTCAAGGTCGCGCAGGCCGAGCGCGACATCACCGTCCTCCACGTCACGCACGATTTCGCCGAGGCAGGGTCGCTGGGTGACCTCGCCATCCTGCTCGACCGCGGTCGCGTCGTGCAGGGCGGCTCCCCGGCCGAAGTCTTCCGCAAGCCTGCCACCGCGCACGCCGCCAGCTTCCTCGGCGCCGAAAACATCTTTGCCGGAATCGCGCGGCCGATCCGCGACACGTCCCCCGACTTCACCGAGGCATCGGCCGACGCCTTCGAGCAGCACGCGGTGGCGCTGACCGTCGGAGGGTTGACGATGTACGCGATCGGTGACGCGCTCCCCGGCCCGGTCAACGCCGTCATCCGGGCCGAGGAGGTCGCCATCTCCACCGAGCCGGGCGCGTCGTCGATCAGGAACCAGTTCCGCGGCCAGGTGTCCGAGATCGCGCCGGCGGGTGCGATCACCAGGATCACCGTCGACGTCTCTGGAACGCCGATCGTCGCCGCGGTAACCTCCCGGTCCGTCGACGAGCTCGGCCTGGCTCGCGGACGCGACGTCGTCGTAGCCTTCAAGGCCACCGCCGTTCACCTCTGCTGAAAGTGCGCCTGCTTCACATTCTCCTTCTCACGCTCCTCGTCGCGCCCGCCGCATGCACGGACGCCGCGGGCAATCCCGATCTCGCCACCGAATTCCGTGAGACGCCGCTGCGGATGCTGCCCGGCGTCCAGATCGGAATGCAGGCGCGCCAGCTCAGGCGCACGCGGCCCGCGACGCGATACGCTCCCTACCTCGGCCTCCAGGAGTCGATTCCCGGATATGGGGTGAGCTATCGCTTCGAGTCGGCGGTCGGCGACGCCGAGGGCTCGGACGTCAGTCCGCGCGATGACCTCAAGGCGGTCTACATGGCGCGAGCCTTCGATCTCGATGAAGCCGCGGTTGCCGCGTGGCGGGAGCAGGTCGCGACGCTCGTGTCGAGCCGGCGCGCGCCGGACGTCTGCGACAGCATTCCCGGCGGCGGCCGGCAGGCTCGCTGGTTTTCCGGAAAGCAGGAGCTGGTCGTCGGAGTCTTTCCGGCGCCGGCATCGCCCCCGCGGGCCCGCCTGGTCCTGGTGGTGGGCCGGATGGATTACATCAAGCAACCGCAGGGCGCGACTCCGGTGCCCTGCCCGAAACCATGAACCCGATGATCATGCGCTCATTGCGTCTCGCACTCGCCGCCGCCCTCCTCGCAAGCCCGCTCGCCGCGCAGGAGGACATGTTCCTTCGCGCGAACCCGTCCATGACGCCGCGGCTCAAGGCGGCGCTCGACCTGATCAAGGCAGACAACGCGTGGACGCTGGAGCAGCAGCGGACGATCTGCGAGATCCCGGCGCCGCCGTTCAAGGAGCAGGCGCGGGGCCTCGAGATGAAGCGGCGCTTCGAGGCGCTCGGCTACCGGACGCGGATCGACTCGGTCGGCAACGTGATCGCCGAGCGGCCGGGTGACGGAGCGTGGCCGACGCTGGTGGTGGCCGGGCACCTGGACACTGTCTTCCCGGAGGGGACCGACGTCACCGTCAAGACGACGGGTACGCGCATGAAGGGACCCGGCATCGGCGATGACTGCCGCGGGCTCGCCGTGCTCCTGAGCGTCGCCCGCGCGTACCAGCAGTCGAAGATCGAGAACCGCGGCCGCATCATCTTCGTCGCCGACGTGGGCGAGGAAGGGCCCGGCAACCTGCGCGGGATGAAGCACCTCTTCCAGCACTCGCTCAAGGATTCCGTCGACGCCTTCATCTCCGTGGATGGCGGCGGCGCGATCTCCGACGTCACCGCCCACGCGGTCGGCAGCGTCCGGTACAAGGTCACCTTCAAGGGGCCCGGCGGTCACAGCTACGGCGCCTTCGGCACGCCCAACCCGATCCACGCGCTCGGTCGCGCGATCGCGATGATCGGCGACCTCACCGTTCCGTCGAGCCCGAAGACGACCTTCAACGTCGGCATCATCGAGGGCGGCACGTCCGTCAACTCCATTCCGTTCGAGGGCTCGGCGCAGATCGACATGCGGTCGGTGTCGGAGGTCGAGCTCCAGAAGGTGAACGCGCAGGTCCTGGCCGTCCTCGCGCGGGCTCGCGACGCCGAGAACGCCCGGTGGAACGCGACGGACCCGAAGCGGCAGATCTCGTTCGTGATCGACACGATCGGGATCCGCCCGGCGAACAGCGCGCAGCACGAGCGCACTCCGATCGTCGCCGCCGCGCAGGCCGCGGCGAAGCAGCTCGGCCTGCCTCCCCTGCGCCTGGTCGCCACCTCCACCGACGCGAACTTCCCGATGAGCATCGGCGTCCCGGCCATCACGGTGAACGGCGGCGGCGACGAGAGCGGATCGCACTCCCTCGACGAGTGGTACGACGATGGCCCCGACGGCTGGCTCGGCCCGCAGTTCACGGCGGTCCTGATCGCGATCATCGTCGGCCTGAAGGGCTGAACGCTGTCATCGATAGGGCTGTCATCCTGAGCGAAGCGAGGGAACTGCTTCCCGTTTTCAAAAAGAAGGCAGCGAGGGAAGTGCTATTGCAAATAAAATCAGAAGCCTCCCGTAGCTCAGTATGAA
>CAMLHT010000194.1 GCA_946479895.1 uncultured Gemmatimonadota bacterium
GGGACCTGCTCTGGCTCGAGCAGGTCCCTCGTTTTTCATTCCGCTTTTGAGGCGCGTAGCTTAAGGCATGAAGCGATTCATCCTTCTCGGCCTCGCCGCCATCGGCATCGGATGCGCTGGGCGCGGGACCCCGGCGCCGGTGGTGCGCTCCGGCAACCCGATCCTCCCCGGGTGGTACGCCGATCCCGAGGCGCACGTGTTCGAGGGCCGGTACTGGATCTTCCCCACGTACTCGGCTCGCTATGCGCAGCAGACGTTCATGGATGCGTTCTCGTCGCGCGACCTGGTGACGTGGGAGAAGCATCCGCACGTCATCGACACCGCGAACGTGAGGTGGGCCCGGCGCGCGATGTGGGCGCCGTCGATCATCGAGAAGGAGGGCTGGTACTACCTATTCTTCGGCGCCAACGACATCCAGAACGACCAGCAACCCGGCGGCATCGGCGTCGCGCGCGCCCGCACTCCCGCCGGCCCGTTCGAGGACTACCTCGGCAAGCCGCTCATCGACCGATTCCACAACGGCGCGCAGCCGATCGACCAGATGGTCTTCCGCGACCCGAAGGACGGCGCGCACTACATCGTCTATGGCGGCTGGCGGCACTGCAACATCGCCAGGCTGAACGACGACTTCACCGGCTTCGTCCCCTTTCCCGACGGCTCGACCTTCCGTGAGATCACGCCGGCCGGATACGTCGAAGGCGCGTTCATGCTGCCGAAGGACGGGAAGTACTACTTCATGTGGTCCGAGGGCGGGTGGACGGGCCCGGACTACGCGGTCGCGTACGCGGTCGGCGACTCACCGTTCGGGCCCTTCGAGCGCGTCGGCAGGATCCTCCAGCAGGACTCGACGGTGGCGACCGGCGCGGGACATCACTCCGTGATCCACTCGCCGTCCGGCAAGTGGTACATCGTCTACCATCGCCGCCCGCTCGGCGAGACCGACCGCGATCACCGCGCCGTGAGCATCGACGAGCTGCGCTTCGACGAGCGGGGCATGATCCTGCCGGTGCGGATCACGCGGGAGGGGGTGCCGGCCGACCGCATCCGATAGGCAACGTCGCCCGTCCGATGGAGCCGCCGGCAGCCGCCTCGAAGCCGGACCGGTAGATCGGGCGGACGGTCAGCGGTTTCGCCTGACCAGGAACACTCCGCCGTCGCTCCTGCCCTGGATCGCCCGGTCATACATCTCCTCGGCGTGCGCCGGCGGTCGCACCCAGGTGCCGGGCGTCGTGGCGCGCGCGACATAGGATGCTGTGTAAGAGCCCGCCCACAGCTGTCGCGTGGTCCAGGTGACCCGGTCGTCATGGATCTCCTTGTGCTCCCACGGCGTCCACCATCCGCCATCCCATCCCCCGTAGAAAAGCGCCTGGCCGAGGTTGCCGCTGTCGCTCATGCGCTCCTGCGCCTGGGCGAATGCCGTGGTCGCGAACGGCCCTATTCCCTCGGTGCGCAGGGTCAGGTCGACCGGCTCGAGACCGGCGGGAAGCAGGTCCTCCACCGCCACGAACTGGCGGTCGGCAGGCACCGTGACCCTGAGCCGGACGCGAACCAGGTCCCCTTCGGTCGCCTCGACGATGGGCTTCCCGTCGGTGAAGCTCTCGTACCACCGCTCGACGACGATTCCCGTGACGTCGGGGGTGACGGGGCGTGACTTCGGCACCTCGGTGACGGTAATGGCGAAGAACACCGGCGCGCCGGATGCTCCCGCGGCCCGGATCGATACCGAGACACGCGAGGAATCCGACGTGCGCGGCTCGATGAGTCCGGTCAACACGGCGGACCCCGACGTCGTCGCGCTCGTCGTGCCGGCGAGCAGCTCGCGCCCGCCGGCAAGCATCACGACGCGACGCGGAGCCGACCCACGGCTCCCCGCTGTGAAATCGGCCAGCGCGATCGCCGCCGTCGCGTAGTCCTGGGTGTTCCATGTCCAGTCCTGCTCGGCGCGCCCCTGCTGCATCAGGGTTTCGGCGAGCGCGCCGACGAGGGGCCGGCCGGGGTCGAGGCGCATCGTCACGATCATCAGGCGCGCCGCGGGGCGCACATGCGACGGAAAGCCCGCGAATCCTCGCAGCGAGTCCGGCATCTCCAGGCGCCTGCCGATCGGACGGATCACGCGCCAGGCCTCATCGAGCATCGCGCGCGCTTCGGGCTCGCGACCCGCGTCGACGAGAAGGTCGGCGAGCCAGACCCGGTCTTCCCATCGCATCTCGCCCGCGCGCGCCAGGAGGTCGCGCTCGGCGGTGGTGTCCGGTCGTCCCGCATGTCGCAGGAACTTTGCGACCACCACCCGCGTGCCGAGCCACGCCTGCCACCGGGTACGGCGCTCATGGGGCGACCCCGAGACCGTGTCGAGCATGCCGCCCGGCCCGTCTGCCCGCTCGCGAAGCGTCTCGATGATGCGCTCCAGCGGACCGGAGCTCACGCGAATGCCCCGGGCCCTCGCGTCGACGAGGAATTCGCCGGCGTACGCCGTGCTCCAGAGCCCGAGCAGGTGCTGATAGGGCGAGTCGCTGTCCCACTCGCGAACGTAGCCACCCGCCTCCCGGCGGATCACCGCGTCGGCCGCCCGTTGCAGGTCGGAGCGTACCGTCAGCGAATCCACCTCCGGGCTGTGGTCGTCGAGCACCGCCTCGGCATGCTGGAGCGCGATGAGTGCGCGGGCCGCGCTCACGAGGCATTCGGTGGCGTAGTACGGGTATGCGCGCAGGCTCGCCTGGTGGCTCCGGATCGCCGCGATGGGCGAGCCGCCGAAGCCGAGCGTGATCGTCGACCGGGCGGGGTCGATATCGGCCGGGAGGTCGATGCGCATCGTGGTCGAGTCGCGCACGACGCCCGTGACCGTGTGAGCGCGCGGCGTGCCCACCGGGCCGAGCGGCATCGTCGTCGCCACCGCGTCGCTGCCGAGTGATCCGACGGCGCGGAGAACGATGCGGAGGACGGAGGTCGCGTCGGCGGGCACACGGAGGTCGAACCGTGCCGCCATCGGCCTGCCGCCATCGACGTTGCCCGCGTACGTGATATCGCCCCGTACGGCCGCGCCGGTGACGGTGGCGTCCACCCGCACCCGATCGGACGCCCCGGAGCGGACGTTCACGAGTCCCCCTGCGTGCATCTCGTCGCCGGGCCGGACGAAACGGGGGAACGCCGGGCGAAGGACGAGATCGCGCGTCGTGAGCATGCGCGTCGCGCCGCTGCCGTAACGGTCGTCAGCGGTCGTCGCCACCGCCATGATGCGGTAGGTCGTGACGTTGTCGGGCAACTTCGCCCGAATCGTGGCCGACCCATCGCGGCCCGTGTGGATGGCTCCAAGGAAGAAGGCCGTCGAGCGGAACGACTGGCGAAGCGCCAGCGACTCGGATCGAGCCTGACCCACGACCCCATAGGACACCGTCGCCTGATCGGCGGCGGATGTGAGGACCACCTCCGCCAGCTGAACTCCTTCCGGTCCGCCTCTGGGGCTGACACCCGCTCCTCCGCGCAGCTGCATGAAGCTCAGGTTGTTCGCCGGCAACACCTTGAGGCTGGATCGCAGCGCATTTCCCAGCCCGCCCGCGGAGTAGAACGCGCGAAACAGATCGGGTGGCTGATACCCGGTCAGCGCGAGAATGCCGTCGTCCACCGCCCACATAGCCACCTCGGCCGGCACGCCCGGCCCGGAGACTGAATCACGCTCCCGAACCGTGACCCGCACGACGGCTGTGTCTCCCGGCGCATAGGTGACGCCAGGGTCGATCGTGACGTACGCCCGCCTGGCGCTGGCATCCACCGGGATCTCGAGATAGCCGGCGCGGAGCTCGTTCTGCAACGAGTCCATTCGCAGGGGCACGCGATCACGCCGGATCAGCGTCACTCCGACCCAGACGTTGGGGACGTGGCCAGCGACGATCGGAACGCGGACGTTGTTTCGTCCCCGCGGCGCGGTCATCCGGCGCTGGGAGATGATGCCTTCGCGCTCGGTCGTGATCCACGCATGGGCCGACGCGAACGGTGAGTCAAAGGCCACGGTGACGGTATCGCCGACGACGGCGGGGCGGGTGGACGCGCGGGTGATCGCAAGCCGGAGACGATTGACGGGACGCGGTCCGTAAGGGGCAAAGGTGCCTTCGACGACGCCGTGAAGGCTCGTCGAGGTGACCCGCTCCTGCTCGTCGCGCGCGATGAAGATCAGGTCGAAGTGGTCGGTAGAGCGGGGCGTGAAGTTCACGACGACCGGCGAGGTATCGGTGACGAACCGCCGCGTTTCGATCGTGTCGACGTGCCAGTCACCCGTCATGCCGGTGACCGGGTCTCGCGCATCCAGCGGAATCCAGCGCATGCGACGGATCGCCAGAGCCACCCGAACCCCCGGCCGCGTGGAGCCGTCGGGGCGAACGGTGCTCATCTCGAATCGCTCGCGCCTGCCGACCTGCCACTGCCGGTTGCCATCGCCACGCCGAACCGCGATGTACGTGGACACCGGGTGGATCGTGACGCTGCGACTCGAAGCGACCGACTGATTGCCGGCATCGGTGGCCGAGGCGGTGAATTGCAGGGTGGCCGGGCGGGAGAACGTCGAGGCGTCACCGGACGGAATGCGGATGGTGCGCTCACCTCGCGCGTCGAGCGAATCGACGCCGGTCAATGGACTCCGCTGCTCGATCGGGGATCGGTCTCTCCACCACCATCGGTCGACGCCGACGGCGTATCCCTCCAGCTTCGGCAGCCAGGTGCCCCAGTTCTCGTAGAGGCTGCCGGACCAGCGAATGACCGCCGAGGACATCGGCGCGCCCAACAGGTATTCCCCGTGGATGCGGAAGGCGATCGTGTCACCCGCAACACGCGGCACGGAATCGGCTTGAACGGCCAGCTCGAATTCGGGGGCCCGGTATTCCGCGACGCGAAAGTAGTGATCGCCGGCGTTTTTCCAAACACCGTCGTGACGGACGGACGCGGACAGGTTGTAGGTGGTCAGCGCCAACGATGACGGCAGTGTCAGCGAGTCCGCGGCGGTGCCGGCCGGCGAGAGTGTCGCGGTGCCCGCCCACACGGCGTCCTCGGAATCACCGATGATCTGCCAGCGCAGTGAATCTCCGGCGGCGGGTGTGAGGGCTCCGCGCCACCCGGCTCGGGCGACGATGCGCGCGTAGAGGCGTTCGCCGGGACGATAGATGCCGCGATCGGTCGACAGCACCGCCCTGACGGACGAGGGATAGTCCGGGCGCGCGTCCAACTGCCAGGGCTCCAGGCCGCGCTGGTCATCGCCGTCAATGGCGCCAGCCACGGGCAGGGTGAGCCGATCCGACGCGGTCGAGATCTCGAGAAATCTGGCCATCGCGCGAAACGGATCTCGCGCAGTGGCGGCCGGGCGGGATGGCGGCGGCGCGTGAGCGGCGATCAGTGAGCCGAGGCCATCGCGGCCGGTCCTGCCGCTCGCGAGGCGGTTCCCGAAGCCGTCGATCAGGTCGATCGAGGCTCCCGGCACCGGCGCGCCGGCCCGCGTGGTGACAAAGACAGCGCCGTCGAGGCGGCCGACTTTCGCGTGCGCGACCAGGTCCGACGCCTGGACGTACTGGACCCCGAAGCCGACGTGATCGACCGAACCCGCGGAGCGTGGCGACGCGGCCGAATCGGGTGGCACGCTGGCGCGCGCCACGTCGAGCGATATCGCGGTATAGGCGGTCCGCCCCACGACGTTCGCGAGGGGAATCTCGGTCAGTGCCTCATGGTTGAAGACGCCGCGCACCGGGACGGTGAAGACGATCGTATCGCCAAGCGCCGGCCGTAGCTGGCTGGCCGCCGCCGCCGACGTGTAGCGCGAGTTGGCGAGGATGACGCCCCGCAAGGAATCCGGAATGGGAAACGCGCTGACGCGGATCGAATCGACATTCACCGTGCGAACGGTGATCGACGGTCTCGTGCGTGCAACGGTGATGGCGCCGGCATCGTGGTAGATCGTCGGCAGCCGGTCGGGGACGTAAGTCGCCGCCGACGAAATCGTGAGCGGCCTTCCGAACACGTCCCGCAACGCCGTGTCGACCGAGACGGTGTAGGTGGTGCGCGCCGTGAGCCGGGCATTCCACACGTGGGTCGGGCCGACGGCCATGGAGTCGCGAGGGGAGCCGCCGATGGCCGGCGTGATGCGGACGTATTTCATCACGTCCCTCGCGCGAACCGGCGCGCCGAAGTCGAGCCGCAATCCATCCTGGCGGCACGGCGGGAGGCTGCAGGTGACGCTGATGCGCGGCTCCGGCCACGTGGCCACCCCGTAGCGCCAGGTGGAACCCGGGCGCTCCGGGTCCAGCGACGGAACGTGCCAGAACCCGCGGCACCCGGCCGGCAGTGGTCCGGCCGGCTCGAACTCGACTATGCGGCGCAGCGCGTCGGCGACCGTGTCGCGCGGCCAATCACCGAACCAGTACCAGGCGTCCGTGCGCGCGACGGGAACCTGGCGCGCGGGGATCAACGGCATGCTTCGGACGGCGCACGGCGCATCGAACGCGACGTGCGCGAGCGCGCGCAGCGAACGGACATCCACCGGGGCCGAGTAGAGCGCCCGGAAGACCGGACGCGGACCGACCGCCTCGCCGCTCGGCATCGTGGCGATCGGCGTCGGTCCCACCACGCGCAGCGACACGCGATATGGCGCGGCGAGCCGGGCGCCGCCCGGCGAGGCGAAGGTCGTGTCGACCGTCGCCGTGAGCCGCAGGCCGGGGGTGAGCGGCAACGCGGGCCTGAACTCGACGGTGACCGGATCGCGCCAGGCGACCTCCCCTTCGATCGCGGGATCGATTCTCAGCACCCGCCGCGGGTCCACACTGGCCCCCAGCTGGCCGGCGACCGGTCGATCGAACGTGATCGCAATGACGGCCGAGGGGGGCGCGCTGTCCACCGGCGTGTGGCGCAGCACCCGCAATGGTGACTGGCCTGCCGCCGGACCGGCGGCAATCAGCGTACTGAGCAGGCCGGCCAGCACCGGCAGTGATCGCAATGACATCGAGCCTCCAATGCCCGGTCCCGTTCATGGCCAACCCGGCGTCCGATGGTCGCCGTCACCTCAGGGCACAGGACGCGACCGTTCAATACATGGTCGGCGACGGAGCGGGCATTGGTAAGGGGCTTTTGTTACACGTTGCAGATCTCGAATGCCTGTTTCATCGACGTCAGCGGATCACGGCGCGGCACGAACTCCTGTGCCACGTAGCCATTGAACCCCAGCTCGGCGATCGCTTCCATTACCCGGCGGTAGTTCAGCTCCTGGGTGTCGTCGATCTCGTTGCGCCCGGGAACGCCACCAGTGTGAAAATGGGCGATGTGCTGGACGTTGTTCCGGATCGTGCGGATCACGTCGCCTTCCATGATCTGCATGTGGTAGATGTCGTAGAGCAGCTT
>CAMLHT010000195.1 GCA_946479895.1 uncultured Gemmatimonadota bacterium
ATGGCGGCTCCGGAAATGACGAAGCCGTACGTCGCCGAGGTCGTGACCGCCGAAGCCGCGAGGACCGCGACCACCCTCGACGTTCGCGCGCTCTTCCCCGCCACGCGCGCGCTGGGAGCCATCGTGGCCGGCGGCGCGCTCTGGCTTTCCACGATGGCCCTCATCGCCCCGGGCAGTCCGGCATCACCCCTGTCCGTCATCCGATCGGCGTCGGGGGCCGGCGACGGCGCACGGGTTGAGGTGACCGTGACGCCGCCGGCGTACACCGGTGGCAGGCCTCAGCGCCTCGTGAATCCCGGGCGCGTCGAGGCGATGGCGGGGAGCCTCATCCGTCTAGAGATCCGCGGCGACAGCGTTCGCGCCGAGACGATCGAGGGGCAGCTCGCCCCGCTGGTGGGCGCGAAGAACGTCTTCGAGCTGCGGGCCGCGGCCGATGGCTACATCGCGATCGCGTCCGCCGGCACCTCGCGGCGGCTGATCGGCCTCTCCGTCACACCGGACCAGGTGCCGCGCGTGAAGGTCACCGCGCCCGGCAAGGACATGTTCCTCCCCGACGCGCGACGCACGATTCCCGTCGCCATCGAGGCATCCGACGACCTGGCGCTCGCGTCGCTGAAGCTGCGCTACACGAAGGTCTCCGGCTCCGGCGAGCGCTTCACGTTCGTGGAGGGCGAAGTGCCCATCACCGTGGAGCGCGCGAATGGTCGTGAATGGAAGGCGCGCAGCACACTGGACCTCTCGGCGCTGAAGCTCGAGCAGGGCGACATGATCGTCTACCGCGGCGCCGCGACCGACCGCCGGCCGGGCGCGATCGCCAGCGAGTCCGATGCCTTCATCATCGAGATCACGTCCCCGGGGATGATCGCCGCGGAGGGGTTTTCGCTGGACGACGAGCAGGACAAGTACGCCCTCAGCCAGCAGATGGTCATCCTCAAGACCGAGCGGCTCCTCGCGCGCGCCGCGACCATGTCGCCCGAGTCGCTGACGTACCACTCGCAGGTGCTTGCCGCCGAGCAGCGGTCGGTGCGCGTGGAATTCGTGTTCATGATGGGCGGCGAGGTGGCCGAAGAGGTCATCGCCGCGGCGGGCATGGATATCAACGAGGAGGCCGAGGCCGCGAACGAGTCGGAGCTGGCCGCGGGGAGAATGGTGAATCGGGGACGCGTGGCGCTGGTGGAGGCGATCCGCCTAATGAGCCGCGCCAGCGCGAAGCTCAACGAGGGTGACCCGAAGTCGGCCCTTCCCGAGGAGAAGCGCGCCCTCGTCTCGCTCCAGGAGGCGTTCTCGCGGACTCGGTACCTGCTGCGCGCCCTCACCCGGCGCGAGCGGCTCGATCTCTCCCGGCGGCTGACCGGCGTGCTCGAGCTCGCGGCGCGCGACACCCGGCCGCAGGCCGTCCCACCGGTCAACGCGGCGACTGACGAGCTGCGGAAGATTCTCGCCGACGTCGCGTCGCTCGGTGGATCGTCCGGCACGACCACCGACATCGCGGGCCTCGCCCAGCGCGTCATCCGGGTCGATCCCTCGGACACCACCCTCCAGCGCGCCGTGTCCCGACTCGAAGCGGCCGCCGGCGAGGTGCGCGCCCGGGGAATGACGGTCGAGGCCCGATCGGCGCTCGACGACGCCGCGACCATCCTCGGCGATGCGTTACGGCTGCGCCTTCCGCGTGACATTGCCCCGGTCGAATCCCCCGCCCTGCGTCGTCTGCGTGGCGCGCTCGGCGACGCCATGCGGCAGAGGGGTGGCGCACGATGAGCGCCCTTGCCGCGGTCGCACGCCTGCTGGCGATCGTCATCGCCATCGCCGCGGCCATCGATCCATCGATCACCGCGATGCGTCGCGTGAAGCCCGAGATCGCCGTCATCCACGCCGCGCGGAAGGACTCGGCGCTTGCGCGCGAGGTGACGGGCCGGCTCGCGGACGACTACACCATCGTGAGCGGACCGTACGCCAATGCCGCGGCGACCGTCATCGTCGGACGCAGCATGCCTCGCGACGTGCCCGGTGGCATCGTCGTCGGGGTGATGGAGCCGCACCCGGTATCCATCTCGACCTTCGACGTCCCTCCGGCCCTCACGACGACCGCCCGCGCGCCCATCTCGCTCGGCGGGCGCGCGGCGACGAACGCGCGTGTCGAGGTGGAGCTTCGCGCCGGCGACGTCATCGTCCAGCGCGCCGTGGTCAGGGCGAACGGCGCCGGCACATGGCGGGCCGAGCTCGCACTCACTCCCGCGGCGGAGGGCACGAGCGTCCTCCATGCCCGCGCGACCGTGGGGACTGACAGCGCCGTAGCCGACGTCGTCGCCTGGGCGAGCGACCGGAAGGCGGCAATACTCTTCTTCGACCGCCGGCCATCGTGGATGTCCACCTTCGTGCGCCGCGCGCTCGAGCGCGATGCGCGCGTCAGCGTGGCCAGCCGGGTCGTGACCTCGAGGAACGTCAGCACCGATGCGGGCCAGCCACCGTCATCCCTTTCGGATCCGCTGGTAGCGGAGCTCTACCAGGCGGTGATCGTCGGCGCGCCGGAGGCGCTGACCGCGGGCGACGTGGCGGGACTCGAGCGCTTCCTCCGCGACCGCGGGGGCGCGGTAATCCTGCTGTTCGACGAGGCGCCGAGGGGCGGGATCTACGACCGGCTCACCGGCGTGGATCGCTGGTCGGCGGCGACGACGCAGGCGCCCGTCACCGCCGTCGGCTCCGGCGATACGCTCGCCTTCCGCCTCACCGAGGCCGCCTGCCCCGCGACCCTTCCCCTCAACGCCATCATCCGCGCGTCGGCGAAGGTGAGCCAGGCCGCGCATCCCGTCGTCTGGTCCACGATGGTCGGACAGGGCGAGTTGATCGTGAGTACCGCGCTCGATGCGTGGAAGTATCGCGATCCGGCCACGACCGGGTTCGAGCAGTTCTGGGAAGCGATCATCAGTCGTGCCGCGCGCGATGCGGCGGCCCCGGTCAGGGTCGAGATAATCCCCAGCCTCGCGCATCCGGGCGAGGAGCTCACGATCCGGGCGACGACACGCGATACCCTGCCCGTGGTCGGTGAGGAGAACCTCGGCGATATCTTCCGCCCGATCGGGATGCGCCCGACGACCGGTCCGCACGAGTGGGAGGGGACGCATACGGCGAATCCGCGTCCCGGCGAGTACGAGGTCAGCGTTGGCCGGGATGAGGCGGCGGGAATGGCGGGCTACGCGGTGCGCGAGGACTTCACGCCGTTCGTCCGGGATGACAGCGTAGCAATAGCGGCGATCGCACGGACCTCGGGTGGGATAATCACGGGGCCGGAGAACGTGGAGCGGGAAGTACGGGCGAGGGTAATGGGGACGCGGAGGATGGAGGCTTGGAGGCCAATGCGTGAGCCATGGTGGGTGATTGCGTTTGCGGGTTTATTGGGGCTCGAGTGGTTTGGGCGCAGGAGGAGAGGGCTCGGCTGAGTTGCGCGTTTGACGGGACAACGGGGAGCGTACTGCGCGTACGGCGCGTAAGGCGCGCTGTGCGCTAACGGCGCGGTGCGAGCAGCGGAAGCGCGGAACCGCGCGAACAGCGCGAACGGCGCAGAACGGCGCGTCACTGCGCGCGGACAATCAGATGTTCTCGTTGCGGCCATCATCCTCGCGCAGGCGGCGGATGAGGGCGCCGAGCAGGACGCGAACTTCGCTGATCCGGGGGCGGAACTGGTCGAAGGTGCCCTGGCTAACGATTCGCCGCGCCACGGCCTGCTCGAGGTGATACTCGAGCTCATTGGCCGACTTCAGGGCGATCCGGAGGAATCGCGCGAACTCGGCGTCGGTGTCCGCTCCGCGGCCCTCGACGATATTCGCCGGGATCGACTCGGCGGCACGAATGATCTGGCCGATGAGGGAGCCCGTGCGGGGAGCCTTGGCGGGGAGCGTGGCGAGGACATCGAGGCAGAGCGCATGGGCTTTCTGCCAGACGATGAGGCGATGATAGTCGTGCATCGGGGGAACATGGTCTTCCCCTTGGGTGTCGCCGTCATCATTTGCCTTCGCGTGACACCATTTCTGCAGTTGGCGCACTTGGCGCACTTGGCGCAGTTGGCGCCGCTGGCGCCGCTGGCGCAGTGAGCGCCGTTCGCGATTCCGCTGCTCGGACCGCGCAGTTCGCGCAGTGAGCGCGGTACGCGCGGTGCGCGCAGTACGCTCACCGTAGTCCTTTCACGCCCGACAACAGCGTCTGGGAAAACCACGGCGAGCGTACTGCGCGTACTGCGCGCACGGCGCGCACGGCGCGAACTGCGCGGTCCGGGCAGCGGAAGCGCCTACTGCGCCTACTACGCCGACTGCGCTGACGGCGCCCAAATGCGCTGACGGCGCCTACTGCGCTTAGCGGCGCAGACCCCTAACGTCTTCCGCGAGCCATACGTACTACTAGTCAAGAGTTGACACTCCCCCCATCCCGCCGCACCATCCCCACGCATGTATACCCGCGAAGAAGTGAAGGCCATCACCGATAAGGTGCTCAACATGGCCAAGGCCGATGCCGTCGAGGTTCAAGTCTCCGGCAGCGAGCGCTCGGGCACCCGCTGGGCCAACTCGGCCATCACGGTCAACATGACCCAGTATGACCGCAGCGTCACCGCCACCCTCCGCGTCGGGCAGAAGGTCGGCAATGCGACCACGCGCGACTTCAGCGACAAGGGCCTCCAGGCCATGGTCGACGAGGCCCGCGCCGAAGCCCTCAAGGCCGAGGACAGCGCCAACCTCCCCGAGCTCCTCGGCCCCCAGGAGTACCTGCCCGTCGATGCCGCCCTGCCCAACCTCGTGAATTACGGCCCGCTCGAGCGGGCGCGGATGGTCAAGGATTCCATCGACCTGGCCGAGAAGATGGGGGTGCTCGGCGCCGGGTACATCCCGAAGGTCGACCAGACGAACTGCACGGCAAATTCGAAGGGCCTGTTCGCCTATTACCGGAGCGCCGATACCGGCTTCGTGCTGACGACGCGCCTCGCCGACGGCTCGGGGTCAGGCTGGGCCGGCATCACCGGGGTTAAGGATGTCCGGCTGATCGACGCGAAGGCGCTCACCGAGGTCGCCGCCAGCAAGGCCCTGCGATCGAAGAACCCGCGGGCGCTCGAGCCCGGCCGATACACCGTGATCCTCGAGCCGCGCGCCAACGCGCGCTTCCTCTCGCTGATGACCAACATCTTCAATCAGCCTGGGGCTGGTGGAGGTCGTGGCGGCGGCGGGGGTGGTGGCGGCGGCGGATTCGGCGGCGGTCAGCCCAACCCGTTCATGGCCGGCAAGAAGCCCGGCGACAAGCTGTTCAGCGATCTCTTCACGCTGAAGTCCGACGTCGGGAATGACATCCTGCGCCAGACGCCGATCCTCCCCGATAATCGGCCGGCGAAGCCGGTGACGTGGGTCGAGAAGGGCGTGCTGCGGAACATGGCCGGGCCCAGTACGCCGGCGAACACGAACATGAGCCTCGTGCAGGAGGGGTCGGAACTTTCCATCCAGGACATGATCAGGCAGACGCGGCGCGGCCTGCTGGTCACGTTCTTCTGGTATATCCGCGGAGTGCCGTCCGATACGCAGCCCCTGCTCTCCACGGGCATGACGCGCGACGGCCTCTTCCTCATCGAGAACGGCGAGATCGTCGGCCCCGTCCAGAACTTCCGCTGGAACATGAGTCCGCTGGTCGGCTACAACAACCTCACGCTCGTCGGCAAGCCGGTGCCGATCCACACCGGCGAGGCGTACGACGGCAACGGGACGGCGCTCGTGCCGCCCGTCCGGATCGAGGAGTTCTACATGACGTCGGTTTCTCCCGCGGTCTCCCCCTGACCCTTTTGTCATCCTGAGAGAAGCGAGGGATCTGCTTCCGACGGACGACGACCAGACAAATGACAAACAGACGCCAATTCGTGAAGGGTGCCGGCATCGCCGGCGCAGGGCTCCTCTTCGCCGACCAGCTTCGCGGCGCGGAGCTGATCCGCGATCTCATCGCGACGTCGCCATCCGGCCGTCCCTATGAGACGAAGTTCAAGGGTCTCGCCGACATCGTCCTCGGTGAGGCGAAGCTCGCCGGCTGCTCCTATGCCGACGTCCGCTTCACGCTGAACGCCAACATCCCCGGCGGCAACGCGAGCTTCAACGCCGCCGGCGCGGGACGTGGCGGCGGTCGCGGTGGGGCCGGCGGCGGTGGTGGTCGTGGGGGCGGCGGAGGTGGCTTCGGCGGTCGCGGCGGCGGCAATCTCGTCCAGGGCATTCCCGCCGACGCCGATCGCGAGGCCGGCGGATTCGGCGTCCGGGTGATTCACTCCGGCGTCTGGGGCTTCGCCTCGAGCCCCATCGTCACCGAGGACGAGCTCCGCCGCATCACGCGCCTGGCCGCCGAGATCGCGAAGGCCAGCGCCATCGCGAAGAAGGCCGACCTCCGGCTCGCCCCGGTCCCGGCTTACGTGGAGTACTTCAAGACGCCGATGAAGATCGACCCCATGTCGGTCTCGAAGGCGGACAAGGACGCGTGGTGCCAGGCCGTCGTCGACAAGGCCAGCAAGGTGAAGGACGTCACCGCGGTCAACGTCAGCGCCAGCCACAGCTACGAGTGGCGCTACTTCGCGTCGAGCGAGGGCAGCTACATCGAGCAGGAGCTGTACACCACGTCGCCGCAGATGAGCGTCACGGCGCGGGTCAACGGCGTGACGAAGACGCGCAATTACCCTGGGGCACAGGGCGCGGCCGGCTGGGAGATAATCCAGGAGTGCGACTTCATGGATCAGGCCGAGAAGGTGGCGACCGATGCCGTGGAGATGTGCACCGCCAAGCCACTCGGCTCCTCCGGCCTGCGCGACCTCATCCTCGCGCCGGCGCACGCGATGCTGACGATCCACGAGATCGTCGCGCACGCGACGGAGGTGGACCGCATCGTCGGCTACGAGGCGAACTACGCCGGGACGAGCTTCGTGAAGCTCAGTGACCTGAACAAGCTGAAGTACGGCAGCAAGCACTTCAACGTCACGGCGAGCAAGAACGACCGTGGCATCGGCAGCGTCGGGTTCGACGATGACGGCGTGAAGACGATGACCTGGCCCATCGTCCGCGATGGCATCCTCGTCGGTCTCCAGACGAACCGCGAGACGGCGAAGTACCTGAACGAGGATTTCAGCCGCGGCTGCACCTTCGGCAACAGCTGGCGGGACTATCCGTTCCTCCGCATGCCCAACGTGCACGTGGAGCCCGGCCCGGTCGGCTCACCGAAGGTCGAGGAGATGATCGCCGACGTGAAGGACGGGGTCTACATCGACGGCCGTGGCAGCTACAGCATCGACCAGCAGCGGTACAACGGCCAGTTCGGCGGCCACATCTTCTGGGAGATCA
>CAMLHT010000196.1 GCA_946479895.1 uncultured Gemmatimonadota bacterium
TCTTTCCTTCGCTTCGCTCAGGATGACAAAGGAGAGGACCAATGACGGTCGCGGCACCATCCAGAGAACGGCTGCTCTCCCTCGACGTCTTCCGCGGCCTGACCATCGCCGGCATGCTGCTGGTGAACGATCCCGGCAGCTGGGGCGCCATCTACCCGCCGCTGGAGCATGCCGAGTGGCACGGGTGGACGCCGACGGACCTCATCTTCCCGTTCTTCGTCTTCATCGTCGGCATCACCACGCATCTCTCGATGCAGAGCCGGCGCGCCCGCGGGGCCACCGAGTCCGAGATCTCGCGCTCCATCATCCGCCGCGGCGCGATCATCTTCCTGCTCGGCTTCCTGATGGCCGGCTTCCCGTACTTCACCTGGACCGCCATTCCCGGGAATCCCGACCCGTCCATCCTCGACCGCGTCGTCGACCGCCTGCTCCACTGGCGGATCATGGGCGTCCTCGGACGCATCGGCGTCGTCTACATCGTCGCCGCCCTCATCGCCCAGCGCACCACCATGCGGCAGCAGGTGATCACGATCATCTGCCTGCTCTACGGCTACTGGTTCGTCATGACGGCGCTGCCGGTGCCCGACTCCGGGATCCTGGGCCAGCTGGCGATCGCCAGGCCCGAGACCACCATGGCCGCGTACTTCGACCGCCTGCTGCTCGACTGGTCGCGCTTCGGCCTCGGCAACCACAACTGGGCGTCATCGTCCACCTGGGATCCCGAGGGCATCCTCTCCACCATTCCCGCGGTCGGGACGGCGATGCTCGGCATCCTCGCCGGACGGTGGATCGGCGAGAAGCGGCCGCTCGAGGAGCGCCTCCTGGGCCTGTTCGCGGTCGGCGCGCTCGGCATGATGGTCGGCCTGATGTGGAGCTGGTCCTTTCCGATCAACAAGAGCATCTGGACGAGCTCCTACGTCCTGTTCACGGCCGGCATGGCGTGCGTGTCGCTCGCGACCATCATGTGGCTGGTGGACGTGAAGCGCTTCGACGGCTGGACCCGCCCGTTCGTGATCTACGGGATGAATCCGATCCTCGCCTTCGTGGGATCGGGCGTCATGGCCCGGATCATCTACTCGCTCATCAAGGTGAACTACCAGGGCAAATCGGTCCCGCTCCAGTCGGCGATCTACCAGGCCGGTTTCGCCTCCTGGCTGGAACCGAAGAACGCCTCGCTGGCGTTTGCCCTCAGCTATGTACTCTTCTGGTACGTAGTGGTTTACGTGCTGTACAGGAAGCAGATATTCCTGAAGGTCTGATGTTTGCCTTTTCGAAGGGTATGACCGCGCCACGTCACCTGGCTTCACTCTGCATTGCGTTGACCGCGTCGATTGCGGGTTACGCGCCGACGGCGGCGGCCTCGGCTGTCGCTCATCGGACGGCGGCCCTGCACGCACCGGCCATCGCCCTGCAGAAGACCAGCAGCGCCGCCACGCCGCCGAAGAAAAAGAAGAATCCGGCGGCCAGGCCGCCCGCGCGCCGGCCAGCCCGCAGCACGCCGAAGCCCGCTCCGGCCCCGTCCTGGGCACGGACCGAAGACCCGAACGAGCTCGCGCAGCGACTGGGCACGGCCCTCGCCAGCCGGACGCGCTCCGGCCAGTGGGGCGCGATGGTCGTCTCGCTCACGAAGGGCGACACGCTGTTCTCGCAGAATCCCGATGGCCAGATGCTCCCGGCGTCGACGATGAAGATGTACACCTCGGCGATCGCCCTCGACCGCTTCGGGCCGGACCATGTGTTCCGGACCCCGGTCCTGCGCGACGGGCCGGTGGGCGCCGACGGGACGCTGAACGGCAACCTGTTCCTGCGTGGCGTCGGCGATCCGTCGCTCAGCAGCCGCTTCTGGAAGGGTGACACGCCGATGGACGCGCTCGCGCGCCAGGTCGTGCAGGCCGGCATCAAGCGCGTGCGCGGAGACGTCGTCGGAGACGCCACCGCGTTCGACTCGCAGCTCATTCCGGACGGCTGGAAGCGCTCGTACCTCGGCGCCGCCTATGCGGCCCGGGTCTCGGCGCTCTCGCTCAACGAGAACCTCGTCTGGGTCGCCGTCCGTCCGAATGGCGGCTCCGCGGACGTGACGCTCGAGCCGGCGACGACGACCATCCCGGTGAGGAGCACCGTGCGCGTCGTGGCCGGGAGCGGCGGGCGGATCACCGCCGCACGCCAGCCCGACGGCTCGATCCTCGTCCGCGGCACCGTCGGCCGGAGCTCGGCCCCGCGGAAGTATTCGCTCGTCGTGGACGATCCCGCGATCTTCACCGCCGGCGCCCTGCGCGCCGCGCTGGAGAAGGCGGGAGTGAAGGTCGACGGCGCGACGCGCCTCGGCGAAACGCCCGTCAGCGCGACGCAGGTCGCCGCGGTGGCCTCCCCGCCGCTTGGCCAGATCGTCGGCGAGATGAACCGCGAGAGCATCAACATCGTGGCCGAGCTGCTCTTCCGGGCGGCGGCGGCGAAGGACAACCAGGTGGGATCGGCCCAGAACGGCCTGATGACGCTCCGGGAGTTCTTCTCGGAGAAGGTTCGCTCACCGTCGGTGCAGCTCGAGGCCTCGGACGGCAGCGGGCTCTCCGAGCTCGATCGCGTGACGGCCCGCTCGATGGTGCAGCTCCTCAGCTACGCCCACGCCTCCGACTGGAGCTCGGTCTTCCACGCCTCGCTGCCCGTCGAGGGCGAGTCGGGCACGCTGCGCGGTCGCCGGGGAACGCCGGCCCGCGGTAACCTCCACGCGAAGACGGGCACGACCAACCGCGTTGCATCGCTCGGCGGCTTCGTCACCGCGCGCAACGGCGAGGTGCTCGCGTTCTCGTTCATCTACAACGGGTCCGATCGCTGGAACGCCAAGTCGGCCATGGACACGATGGGTGCTACCCTGGCGGAGTTCTCGCGGGCGAGGTAAGGGGCCTTCCTTCAAGGGCAGCGCACCGCGCGCAATTGCGCGTGGTACGCAGAAACGCGAACCGCGCCAGACAGGGCCTGTCTGGCGCGGTTCGCGCAGGTGGCGCCGTTTGCGCAAAACGCGCAGTTCGCTGCCCTACGATACCTGCCTGATCTCCACTCCTCGCTTGCCAAGCTCCTCGATGTAGCGCGCCGCCGGAATCGCTTCATCCGGCGTGTGCACGCCGAACGGCTTCACCTCGCCGCGCGCCTGCATCAGCCCCGTGATCGCGAGCGAGTAGCCGGTCGTGCGCATCATCGCGCTGATGCCGTGCTTCTCGTCGAAGCGGTCCACCAGCTCCCACTCCAGCTTCCGGCGCTGGCCGTCCTTCATGCCCTCGACCACGACGCGCAGCGCGACGAGGTCCTTGCCCTGCGGCTTGGTGAGCTTCGGCTGAGCGGCGGCGATGAACGCATCGCGCGGCACGACCCGAGTGCCCTTCACGTCGATGGGGTCGAGGTCCAGCAGGCCCAGCTCGCGGATGAACTCCATCGCCTTTGCATGGCCGGGATACCGGAGCGTCTTGTACTCCATCGTCGGGATCCGGTCCTCGTACCGGAACGCCATCGTCGACAGACCACCCGCGGTGTGGAACGCCTCGAGCTCGCCGATGCCCTGGCTGAACCGCACCGGCTCGATCTCCGAGAGCGCCTTCACCTGCGTCCGCTTGCCGTTCCGGAGGACCCACGACAGCGTCGTGTAGTAATCGAGTACGCCCTCGATCGAGTAGACGATCTGGTAGTTGAGCGGCGGCTCGGGATGCTGCGGCAGCCCGCCCACGAAGATCCGGACCGACTCCGTCGTGTCGAGCTGACGGATCCCGTGCTCGGCGAGGATGTTCACCATGCCCGGGGCGAGCCCGCAGTCCGGAACCACGGTCACCTGCCGCGCCTTCGCCTCCGGGTCGAGCTCCCGCTGCTGGAACACGATCTCCGTGTTTCCGCCAAGGTCGCAGAAGTGCGCTCCCGCCTCGATCGCCAGCCGGGTCATGTCGAGGTTGAAGTAGTACGGCAGCGCGCACATCACCGCGTCGCACTCCCGCATCACCGCCAGCACCTGCTTGCGGTTGCGGACGTCGAGCGGGGTCGGGATGAGCCGCGGCCCGGAATAGGGCGCCAGGAAGGGCGCGATGTGTCCGACGTGCAGGTCGGCCAGCCGAACCTCGCTGACGGCGTTGTCCTGCAAGAGATCATAGGCGCAGGCGGACCCCTGCAGTCCGGCGCCAAGCACGAGCATGCGCATTCAGAAGACTCCTCTATCGGTCAAACCGAGCCATTACCTGTCCATCCCGGGCGAAGCGAGGGACGAGCTTCCCCCAACCCCCGGAAAACTAGGTTGCCAGGCCAGGATTCGCCTGCACGCGCACGATATTGGCTATTCATGTACTCCATGACCGACAACTCATCGAACGACCAGGCCTGGCGCGACCATCTGATCGAAGACGACGCCGGTGTCCGCAAGGTCTTGAAGGACACGCATCGCATTGCCGTGCTCGGCATCAAGACGGAGGAGTCGGGCGCGCCCGCGTACTACGTCCCCGAATACGCGAAGCACGCGGGCTACGAGATCGTGCCGGTCCCGATCTACTATCCGGAGTGCACCGAGATTCTCGGTGAGAAGATCTACCGGAAGGTCGCCGACATCCCCGGCGACGTCGACATGGTGGACGTCTTCCGGCGCCCGAAGGACATCGACGCCCACGTGGACGACATCATCGCCAAGAAGCCGAAGTCGGTCTGGTTCCAGCTCGGCATCCGCAACGACGCCGCGGCGGAGAAATTCGCGCGGGCGGGCATCGACGTCGTCCAGGACAGGTGCCTGATGGTCGAGCTCCGCCACTTCGGGAAGTAGCGGCCGTCAGCGCTTCACCGGCGCGAGCTTCGGCGGCCGCTTCCCGTGCCGCACCGCGCTGGCGACCGGCACGTACTCGAGCTCCTCGCCCGCGGCGACGTGACGCAGCAGCAGCCCTCCGCGACTCATGTCACCCCGGCCGATGAAGGCGCCCGGAAACAGCAGCCGCTCGCCGTAGACGCGCAACAGGGGCTCCACGTACTTCGTGCTCGCGATGCTGCCCAGCAGCACCACCGGCCGCTCGGCCGCCGCAAGGCGCTCGGCGTCCCGCCGCAGAGGATTGAGGAACGCCTCGCCGGCCTTGCTCAGGTCCACTCGTGCGAAGGCGGCGAGATCGTCCACGGTCACCCGCTCCTCCGGTGTCACCAGGCCGCGGTCGGTGGTGATCACCCAGGTCGCCTCGGGCCCGAACGCGCGCGCGTAGGCGAGCTTGCCGCGAAAATAGAGTCCGCTGAGGAAGGCGAAGACCTCGCCGATCGGCGCGCCCTCGGACGACCTGACCTGTCGCGCGATGTCGAAGCTCGCGTCCGGATTCAGCAGCACCTGCGCGCGCCGTCCGTCGCACCGCGCCGGTGAAAGCAGGAAGATGTGTCCCACGCTCACGAAATCTGGGCGTCGTCTCCCGGATACGTCAGGTGGCCGCGGACCATCCGCGCCGGCGTGGTCAGCCGGTGCACCTCGGCGTGAGTGGCGTCGCGGATGTGGACGACCTCGATGCCGAGGGACGTGAGGACGTCGGCGATGATCCGGCGGTGACAGCGCCACCAGAGCACCTCCGCACACATGATCGCCGTGCGCAGGCCGCCGGCCAGCATGAGCAGCTCGAACAGCCCTTCCGCGAACTCTTCCGTCAGCGCGTGGTCGGCATAGGCCCGGAAGGCCGCGTGCCGCCAGCCGAGGTTCGGGGACTCGCGATCGGGCCGCCGGCGTCCGCCCAGCGACGCGATACCCCGATACGCGATCCCTCTTTCCGCGAGCGCGGGTCCCAGCGATTCGGCCGAGAAATGCGGCAATCGCCGTGAGCCGGGGAAGCGCCGGACGTCGACCACGAGCTCGATGTCGTACGCTCCCAGCACGGCGACGAGATCGTCGAGGGAGCGTGTCGAATGGCCGATCGTCCAGATCACCGGCGGCCGCCGCTACGGACGAACGCGAACCTCGCCGGCCGCGACGTCGATCACGAGCGTTTTCGCGGCTCTGGCGACCGTGGCCGCGTATTCGCCGAGGGAAATCCAGCGTCCGCGTTCGACCACGCGCAGGCCGAGCGAGTCGCGGATCATGGGGCGACGCGACTCCGCCGGGCCGAGGTCCGTCCGCGCCAGCACGATCCTGCTTCGCTTGTAATCGACGATGACGACGTGCCGCGCCAGTGACGCCGCACCGATGACCATCGTGCTCGCGAGCGGTCCGGTCGTCGCCGGCACGTTCACGAACGTGGTCTGGCCGACCGTCAGGGAGTCGAAGACGATCACCGTGCTGTCGTCCCCGAATCGGCGCGCGGCCGTGCCCGCGATGCGCGAGCCAGCGACGAATCCTGCGTCGGTGCCCACGATTGCCGCGACCGCGGCCCGTCCGCCGACCCGCATGGCCACGCGCGCGATCGTGTCACCACGAGGCGTTCCGACGATGGGCGCCGCCCCGCCGTCTCCGCTCACTCCGAAGGGATGCTCGGCCAGCCATCCTGCGCGTCGCCGCTCGGCGGTCGTCAGGGGAGAGCCCGGCAGCGTCAGGAGGGCGCGCCACTCGCCAATGTGGGCGTAGAGCGGCGCCAGCTGCCGGCCGATCTGGGCCGGATCGCCGCCGAACATCCGCGCTTCCTCGAGCAGCACGATGGCCACCTTCGTCTTCCCCTGGGCGGCCAGGAATCGTCCGAGAGCCTCCCGCACGAGTGGGTCACGGGGCCGCTGCCGCACGCCGATGTAGTAGAGCGAATCGGCGAGCGCGATGTCACCGGCGGCCAGCGCGGAATCGGCGGCGGTGATCGTGCGACGCGACTGCCCGGCGGCTGGCGCGGCGAGAATCGTCGCCACCGCGACCGCGATCAGCGCGGGCTTCCGGCTGAAGCAGGACCAGGGGGCCAACGCCGACTACCGGCCGAACAGCCTGCCGAGTACTCCGCCCTCGGACTTTCCCTGCCCGGGCTTGATGGCGGTTTCGAGAGCCGCGGCGTACTCGAGCGCGGTCGGATAGCGTCCATCGGGATCGCGGCTCAGCGCCTTGGCGATCACCTTCTCGATGGACTCCGGGAGGTTGAGCTCGGGCTTCATCTGCCGCAGGGGAATCGGATCGCTCCGCAGCCGGGCGATCATCGTCTCCTGTTGCGTCCGGCCGATGAACGGCAGCTTGCCCGTCAGCATCTCGTACGTCATGAGCGCCAGCGAATACACGTCGGTGCGCGGATCGAGCGGCTTTCCCCGGAGCTGCTCGGGGCTCATGAACTCCGGCGTGCCGAGGATCGTGCCGGTCGACGTCAGCTTCTG
>CAMLHT010000197.1 GCA_946479895.1 uncultured Gemmatimonadota bacterium
GGTCGGGCTAGGCGCGAATGAGCTCGACCTGGTCCTCGTCGACGCGCGGTACGGCGTGACACCTGCGGCAGCGCGCCTCGTATGACTCCGCGCTCCCGACCATGATCGTCGGCGAGTCGTAGCGCGCCGGCTTGCCCCCGATCAGCCGCTGATTCCTCGACGCCGGATTGCCGCACACCACGCAGATCGCGTGCAGCTTGTCCACCACCTCGGCCACCGCGAGCAGCTGCGGCATCGGCCCGAACGGCTCGCCGCGGAAGTCCGTGTCCGTGCCCGCCAGGATCACCCGCCGGCCGCCGGCCGCGAGCGTCGTCACCAGCTCGACGATCGACGCGTCGAGAAACTGCGCCTCGTCGATCGCCACCACCTGCGTCTGCGGATGCAGCTTCGCCATGATCTGCGCGGGCGTGTCCACCGGAATCGCTTCCGTGGTCCGCCCGTCGTGGCTCGAGACCTGGTAGATCCCCGCGTACCGCTCGTCCAGGTGGGACTTGAACACCTGCACCGACTTCTTCGCGATCATCGCCCGGCGCACGCGGCGGATGAGCTCCTCGCTCTTGCCGCTGAACATCACGCCGCAGATCACCTCGATCCAGCCCGACTCGGGACTGGTGAAGAAGCCGTCCGGACTCACCGCCCTCCTCCTTCACCTCCGCCACGCGGACGCTCGTTGCGCGGCCGGTCGCGCCCGGCGCCGGGCCGGGAGCGCGGCGGGCCTTCGCCACGCGACGGACGCTCGCCGCGGAAGCCACCGCGCGCGCCACCCTCGCGCCCCGGGGGACCCTCGCGCCGCGGACGGCTCTCTCGGCCGCGCGTGCCCGACGACGGACGCTCGCCCTGGTCCTGGTCGGGTCGCACGACGATCCGCCGGCCGGCCATCGTCTTTCCGGTGAGCCTGTCGATCACCTGCTGCGCCATCGCCGTCGCGACCTCGACGATCGTGTGGCTCTCGCGAATCTCGATCTTGCCGAGCTCGGAGCTCGGCACGCCGCCGTCGTTGCCGATCACGGCGACGACTTCGCCCACCCGCAGGCCGTCGCGCTCACCGACGCTGAAGAAGAGCCGCGTGAATCCGCCCTGCACGGCCTCCGACTTCGGCTCGGCCGTCCGAGGCTTCGCCCGCTCGTGCTCGAGCAGCTCGAGCGCCGCCGCGGCGATGTCGATGCCGTCGTATTCCTCGAGCAGCGGCTCGATCGCGAACAGCGTGCGCGAGATGACGCCACGGTCGAGCACCGCCCGCAGCTCGTCACGCACCGCGGCGTCGCGGCTGCGGAGGCGCATTCCCGCGTCCGGCAGCGTGAGCGGGCGGACGCGGCCCCCGCCGGCGAGCGCCCGCAGGCTGCTCAGCTGGCGCGGCTGGATCATCGCGATCACCCGGCGCGCCGACGCGCCCATCGCTTCGGTGAGCTCCTCGCGCGAAGCGGGGAGATCGTACAGGATCACCGACGTCGGCGATCCTCCGCCATGCGACAGCCGGACCGGCGACTTCTCGCCCTGATAGCCGAGCGATCGCAGGAGCGCGCCCGCGTCGGTGGCGGACTGGTCTCCACGGACGAAGACGCTGGCGTTGTCGAGGTCGAGCGCGTCGAGCAGGCGGCGCAGCGCGACCGGGCGCGCGGTTTCCGCCGTGGTGAGGTACTCAACCGCGATCGGCGTCGTGTCGGCGGTCGCGGCCGACGTCACGCGGCGCGCGCGGCGCGCGTAGCGCTCGATCAGGCTCTCGACGGCGGGCGTGACCTCGGTGGTCGCGATGGTCCGCGCGGCGTCCTTCGGAACGTCGGCCAGCAGGGTCGCCAGCGTCTCCTCGGTGGCCGTGTCGGCCAGCATCGCGTCCGCCCAGGCGAAGGCGACGGCGCGGACCGACGACAGCCGCAGCGAGGACCCGCGGACGAGCTCGAGAATCGTCGCCGGTGTCCCGACGACGATCTGCGACGGGAGGAGCTTGAGCAGCCGGGCGGCGCGGGGGACCGAGGTGGCGCCGATGATCCCGACCGGGCGACTCCCCGCAAGCTTCACCGCGCCTGCGGCGACGGCCGCGGCCGACTCGGCGTCGCTGGCGAGGACGAGGAGCTGAAGCTCCTTCGAGGCCTCGTCCACCCGCTCCACCAGGGGGGCAAGGAAGTACGAGATCGACGCCCAGTCGTGCGCCACCACGTAGACCACGTTCTGACTCCGCGTCACTCCGCTCGCGCCCGTTTCCTTCACGTCCTCTTCCACGCTGCCTCCCCGAATTGTCAATGACTCCGTCCGCGCTCTGGCCTTCGCGCGGTCCGGCGAAGTATAGTCTCGGCGGGTCAACATCAGCGAAAATGACGCCCGTGTGAGGCAGACATGACGGTCTTCACGCCCTCCGCCAACATCGCCGAGCTCAGGGAATCGGCGACCATCGCCGTGTCGGCGCGCGCCAAGGCCATGCGCGCCGCCGGACTTGCCGTGATCGACCTCGGGGCCGGCGAGCCGGACCAGCCCACCCCGGCCTACGTCATGGAAGGGGCGCACCGCGCCCTCGACGCCGGCGCGACGCGATACACGGCGGTCGAGGGCATCGCGCCGCTGCGGGAGCGCATCGCGGCCCGGGCGGCTGCCCTTCACGGACAGCCGGTGGGCGCGAACCAGGTGGTGGTCGCGTGCGGCACCAAGCAGGCGCTGTTCAACGCCTGCTTCTCGGTCTTCGGCCAGGGCGACGAAGTGCTCGTGCCGACGCCGGCCTGGCCGAGCTACTACGAGATCCTGTCGCTCGCCCGCGCGCACGCGATGATCGTCCGTGGGGCCGCCGCGCGGTCGTTCCGCGTGACGGCCGACGACCTGCGCAACGTCGCCACCGCCCGCACGCGCGGGGTGATCGTGAACTCGCCCTGCAATCCGACCGGCGCGGTGTACTCGCGCGCCGAGCTGGAGTCGATCGTCTCGCTCGCGGAGGAGCGGGGATGGTGGATCATCAGCGACGAGATCTATCGCGAGCTGTCGTACAACGGCCCGGCGGCGTCCATGCTCCAGGTGGCGCCGTCGCTGGACCACGTGATCGTCGTCGACGGCGTGGCGAAGTCGTTCGCGATGCCGGGCTGGCGCATCGGATGGTCGATCTCGTCCCCGGACGCCGCGCGGGCGATGGCCGCGCTCCAGTCCCACGTGACCTCGAACGCGACGACGGTCTCTCAGCATGCCGCGCTCGTCGCCCTGTCCAACGAGCAGGCGGAAACGGCCGCCCGCTCGGCGATGCTCGCGCAGCTCCGCCGGCGGCGCGACGACGCCTCGGCCATCCTGCGGGCCATGCACGTCTCGTTCATCGAGCCCGCCGGCGCCTTCTACCTGTTCATCAAGGTCGGCGACGTCACCGCGTCCGATCCGGAGCCGGGAACGCGCTTCGCGACGACGCTGCTGGAACGGCAGCACGTCGCCGTGGTGCCGGGAGCCGCGTTCCATGCGCCGGAGTGGATCCGCCTGTCCTACGCGGCCGCCGACGCCGATGTGATGGAAGGGGTCCGGCGCGTCACCCAGCTCCTGCGCGGCTGATCACGATTCCGCCTTCCCGCGCCGCGGACCGCCCGTATCTTTGGTCGGCCGATCGAACGGGTTTCGGTACGACCAGCGGGAATTGGACGCCGCGGCGCCGCCATTTGCCAGGCAGCTTGCGGCTTCTCGTGGAGGAGCAGCCCAGGTGAACATCGCCGTGCAACTGGAGCCGCGGGCGGAGAAGGCGCCGCGGGTCAAATACACGTGGGACTCGGATACCGAAATCCTGTCCGCGCACCTCAAGCCCGGGTCGGACGGTTCGGGCCTTTCGGGGTCGGTGGGGCTCGAGGGGACCGACGGATCATGGGTGATCCTCGACGTGAACGGGGGCCGGATCAACGCCGTGGAGGTCGCGGTCTGGCCGGAAATCCAGCAGCGGGCCTCGCTCGCCGTGCCGGTGGAGGTCGAGGACGCCGCCATCCTGATCCCGTCGGCGCGCTCCTCCCGCGAGATCCGGTCGGTCGAGGTGGCCACGAGCCTGACGGCCGAGGCGGATCCGGCGCGGAAGACCATCCACTTCCGGCTGGGAAAAGCGGCCGAGACCCGCGCGATCCGGCTGGCAACTGATATCCTTCTGGATGTCGACGCGCAGAATCGCGTCGCCGGACTCTGGCTGCTCAACGTTCCCCCCTGTCCCAGCGCCTCGTGATCACCACCATCGTTCTCATCCACGTCGAGCCGAGCCTCATCCCGGCGGCCGCGAACATGCTCGCCGGCGTCGACGGTGTCGCCGAGGTCTACTCGGTCTCCGGAGACTGGGATCTGGTGGCGATCGTCCGCGTCCCGCAGTTCGATGACATCGCGAAGGTGGTGACCGAGGTCTTTCCGACGGTGCCCGGGATCCAGCGGACCCAGACTTTGACGGCGTTCCGGGCGTACTCGAAGAAGGATCTGCAGCAGGCCTGGGATATCGGCGTAGAGTGAGCCGGCGGGCGGGGGAACTGCGGCGAGCGTGGTGCGCGTAAGGCGCGAAGTGCGCGCGGTGCGCAAACCGCGCGGTCCACTGCAGCGGAAGCGCGAACGCCGCTGAACCGCGCCGAACCGCGCGAAAGCAGCCGTACGACGCCGCTGCGTCCCTGGCGTCCTTCGCGGTTCTGGCGTCGTTCGCGGGTCCGCTGCTCGCACCGCGCGGTTCGCGCCTCGAGCGCGGTACGCGCAGTGCGCGCACCACGCAAAACGTTGTTCCCCGCGGCCGGGTTATCGGACTTCGAACCTCCCGATCCTCGACGCCCTCTTCAGGCCGAGCCGCTCCATCTCCTCCCGCGATACCACCTTCACGCGCCCGGGGAACATTCTCTCCAGCGAATCGACTCCTGCCTGCCTCAGCTCCGAGTACCCCATGAGCTTCGGCGTATTGCGCAGGAAGGGATCATTGCGCAGCAGTTGCCGGCCCCAGATGAGTGTCTCGAACTGCACGATGACGACGTCGGCATCGATGCTCTCGAGATAGGCCGAAGCCCGGCGGTACGGCTCGACGATGCGATGCGCCTGCACTCCGCGCATCGGGAGCTGGATGCATAGCGCCGTGAGGAATGCCGCGGCGAGCAGGCGATGCGAGCGGCGACGCCCGATTGCCTCGCCGAGCATTTCCGCGCCGAGCGCCGCGAGGATGGCGATGTTGCCGAGCACGGCGAAGGCGTACCGGTTGCCCCAGCCCGCGCCATAGGTCGAGAAGAAGATCGCGCGCAGCACGAGGGTCGACAGCATGCTCAGGGCGAGCCAGCGCGCGAAGCGGTCGAGCCGGTTCCACAGCAGCATCGCGACGAGCACGCAGAGAATCGCGATCGGGACGCTCCACGTCGCCAGCACCGTGGTGGCGAGCGATGCCGTGATCCCGTCGCCCGTCGGATGCAGCAGCGTCGACCCGGCGGTACTCGTGATCATTCCCGCCGTGGCGGAGGGCGGGGCGACGCTCCGGCCCTCGCCGGGGTACAGCCGCCCGACCCACGCCAGGCTGCCGATCACGTAGACGATCGAGACGTAAATGAAGGCGCCGAACCGCCGCTGGAACAGGAAGCTGAGCACCAGTGGCGCGACGAACAGCACGTGCGGATACGGGCTGTGCACGCCGAGGGCGATGACGCCGAGCCAGGGGAGGACGATCAGCGCCCATCGCTCCGGACGCACGTACAGCCACAGCCAGGCCATGGACGCCAGCAGGTGAGCCGGCATCGAGAACGCCGACATCGTCATCACCAGGAATTGCGTCGACGTGGCGAGGAATAGGGCCGAGAGCACCGCGCGCTGCGGACGGTCGGGCCACACGCGGCGCGCGACCTGGAAGATCAGCAGCACCGACAGCGCCGACATCACCGGCTCGGCGAACGAGTCCGACCGGATCGCGTGGAACGCGCCGCGGATCATCGCGTGGACCGGGAAGTATCCGAGCCGCCACGTGCACGGCTCGGGGACGGCGATGGAGGTCGGTGTCAGCGCGGTGATCCACTGGCACCAGGGCTGGGCGACGAGCGCGGTGCGGTGACCGCGGGAATAGATGATTCCCTGGAAGACCCCGGAGTACTCGTCGTCCACGAAGGGGTAGGCGCCGAAGACGAGATGCGTCCCGGCGACCGTGACGACGATGACGCCGAGGATGATGCCCCAGCGTGTCGGGCTGGTGTCGCGAAGCCAGCGCGGGATCGGGTCGGCATCATCGTCCGCCGGCGGCCGGGTGAGCAGGACGAGGACGGCGAAGGCGAAGATGGCGAGGATCGCGATGCCCGGAGGCTCGATGGCGACGAACTGATCGTAGACGAGGCTCACGCGCCACAGCTCGCGGCGGGCGATCGCCTTCATGCCTACGATGCCGGCGATGCAGAGGACGAGCACGAGCACGGCGGCGAGGCGGACGGCGCGACGCGCTTCATCGCGCGGATCGCGGCTGGCGGGAGCAGTCAGGCTTCGACTCCGGAGTCCGGGTGGTCGGGTGTTGCGACGGGAGGGGGGTTCGCTCGAGGAATGCTGGGTGCGATGAGACCCCGCGTCCAGAGGGCCTCTCGCCAGGCGGCTGGAGAACTGCGGTCAGCGCGGTGCGCGCAGCGCGCGAACGGCGCGCACCACGCGAAACCGCGCGGTCCGGGCAGCGGAACCGCTGGACGGCGCCAGGTGCGCCAGGTGCGCGCTCCCCACACGGTTCACTCCCGGATCTCTCAGGCCTACGCCTTCTGCGCCCCTCCGGCGCGCTCAAGCTCACGGCTGCCCTCGATCTGCGTCTCGCGCACGTCATCCTCCGCCTCGTACATGCGACGGATCTCTATCTCACCCTCCCACTTCGGCCAGTGCGCGAGGTGCAGCTCGGTGAAGCTGCGCGCCTCGGCCAGCGCCTCCTCCTTCGACGCGAAGTCGTAGATCGAGAACCCCCCGATCACCTCTTTCGACTCGGCGAAGGGACCGTCGGTCGTGGTGATCTTGCCCTTCGCGATGCGCATGCGCGCGCCCGATGCCGTGGGCTGGAGCCCGCCGAATGACAGCATGCGGCCCGTCTTCATCGCTTCCTCGCAGCGCCTGCCGATCTCCTCGACCAGCGCCGCCGGCGGCGGTCCGCACTCGGCCAGGCTCTCGGGGCCCTTCACGATCATCATGTAGCGCATGGGTGATTCTCTCCTGATGGTGGGGTGACGGAGGCGCCGAAGGGGGGTCGCCTCCTTACCCTCACGTCGAACGGGGGCGGGCCGGTTCGACACCTTTCATGAGAAAGGTGGATTCCGCGATGCCCGCTGGTCGCTGCGCCGGGTGCGAACGTCCCGGAA
>CAMLHT010000198.1 GCA_946479895.1 uncultured Gemmatimonadota bacterium
GTTGTCTCCCACCCTACCCTTTTCATAAGCGTTATTCGCTTTATCCGCGTGTCCCCCTTCGGTTGCCTCGCGAGTGAGTCCGGACTAGAAGACCGTGATCTTCACGTTGATGTACTTCTTCGGGTCGCGCTTGAAGTCGTTGACGAGGGAGTCCAGCGTGCCGACGAGGTTCCGGACGTTCGAGTAGAGCGTCGTGTCGTTGAGCAGCATGCCGACCGATCCGCGGCCATTGTTCGCCTTCGCCAGCAGCACGCGCATCTCGTTGTTCGTCGAGTCGACCTGCCGGATGAGCCGGTTCATGTTCGTCGACATCGTCCGGACGTTGCGGACCGTCGAGTCGACGGAGGCCGAGTCGATCATGGTCGAGAAGCGGTTCATCGTGCGGCGGAAATCGGTGAGCATGACCGTGACGTTCCGGTCCTGGTTCGCGATCACCGTCGAGAGCTGCCCGGAGAGCGTATTGAAGCTGGAGATGGACCGGTGCAGGTCGCGCAGGCCGCCGTCCGACACGAACTCCTTCTCGATCGCCGACGCCAGGCGCGACACCGACGTGCCGATGGTATCGACGCGGGCGAGGATCGCGCCCATGTCCGGCGGCCCGGCGCCGACCGGCACCGTGTCGCCGGCGGTATAGGCCGTCGCCGGCAGCGGGAGCGGCGGCTTGAACGCGATGGCGACGTCGCCGAAGATGCCGACCGGGATCACCGAGGCCGTCGAGCCCTGCGGGATCTGCTGGTCCTTGTCGATGCCGAGCTCGACGTCGAGGTAGCCGGGCTTCAGGTCCACCTGGGTGACGTGGCCGACCTCCTGGCCCGCGAGCAGCACCGGGTGACCCTTCTTCAGGTTCTGGCCCCACGGGAACTTCGCGTACAGCGGATAGCCGCGCGACAGGCCGCCGTTGGTCAGCCAGATGATGCCGACCACCATGATCACGGCCGCCACCGTGACGAAAATTCCCACCAGTACTTCGTCGCGTCGCTTCATCCCTGGATGTACTGAGCTAGTGCGGTCGTGATGAGGAGATCGAGGACGAGGATCGCCACGGAAGTGATGACGACCGCCTTCGCCGTCGATCGGCCGACGCCTTCGGCACCCGCGCCGGTAATGTAACCCTCGTAGGAGCACACCACGGCGATCGCGGCGCCGAAGATCGTGGCCTTGATCAGGCTGTAGTACACCTGAAAGGGGATGAAGCTCAGTCGCAGTCCCGACTGGAAATCATCCGTCGTGATGTCCGTCGCCGTCACCGCGGCGAGGAACCCGGTGCCGACGCCGACGGCGTCGGCGATGATGACGAGAAACGGGAGCATCAGCGTCGCGGCCAGGACGCGCGGCACGATGAGGTACGCGACCGGATCGTAGGCCAGCGTCTCGAGGGCGTCGATCTGCTCGGTCACGCGCATGGTGCCGATTTCGGCGGTCATCCGAGCGCCGACGCGGCCCGTCAGCACGAGGCCCGTCAGCAGCGGTCCCATCTCGAGGATGATCGACTGGCGCGTCGCCAGCGCGACCACCGACAGCTCGACACCCGCGAACAGCTGGTAGCGCGTCTGGAGCGCGATCACGGCGCCGATGAAGCCGGCCACCAGCACCGTCAGCGGGATCGAGTCGACGCCGATCACGCGCATCTGGTGGAGCAGCTCGCCAAACCAGGTGCGCGGCTCGCCCAGGCCGCGGACGATGTCCTTGGCGAAGTACGACCGGATGCCGATCTCGCGGAAGATCCGGGTGACGCGGCTCATCCGCCGGAAGAACCGGATTCCCACCCGGGCGGGGATGGGGAAGGTTTCCGTCGGCCGTCCCCGCAGGGGTGCTTCCATGGTCAGGTCCTCACCCGCGCGAGGAGGACCAGGCCGATGACGCCGAAGGCGATGCCCGGGATCCACGCCGCCACGTCCGGCGAGATGAGCCCCTTGCCACCGAAGGCCTTGGTCAGCTGGACCGAGAGCAGGAACACGACGGTGGTGCCGAGGCTCACCGCGACGCCGTAGGCGGCGCCGCCGCGCTGGGTGCTCGTCGCGAGCGGGGCGCCGAAGAGCGCGATGATGATGCACGCGGCCGGAATGGCGATCTTGAGCATGCGCTCCACGCGCAGCGTGTTCACGTCGGTGCCCGACCGCTCGGCGGCGGCGATGAACCGCGACAGCTCGCGGTACCGCATCTCCTGCGGCGAGCGCGGGGCCCGCATCATGTCCTGCGGCCGCTCGGTGAAGTGCGTGTCGTGGCCGGACTCGAACTGCACCATGAACGAGGTTCCGGTGTCTCCGACGATGTTCATCTGGCCCTTGCCGAGCTTCCAGTGGCGGCCCGGCGCGGCGGTCGAGTCGAACGACGCGGATTCGGCCGAGAGCAGCCAGGTCGGATACGTCGGGCCGCTGCCCTTCCGCTCGATCTGGATGGAGCTGATCGCGCCCCGGTCGATGATCATCTGGGCGATCTTGTACACCCGGCCCAGCTCCGACGCGAACGCGAAGTTGTTGCGGACCATTCCATCCGTCACGCGCTCGTCGCGCAGCAGCTCGTTGCGCATCCGGGTGGTGACGGGCATGAGCTCGCCCAGGGCGAGGTCGAGGCCCGTGGCGATGGTGGCGCCGACGAAGACGGGGATGATCAGCCGGTAGAAGCTCATCCCCGACGCCTTCGCCGCCGTGATCTCGGCGTGACGGGTGAACGCGCCGATCGCGAAGACCGTCGCGAAGAGCACCGCCGCCGGCACGACCATGAAGGCCGATTCGGGAAGGAAATAGAGGTAGCTCAGCGCGATGTCGCCGCGCGGGATCTGCCGGTTCAGGTACTTCTCGAGGTTGTCCACGAGGTCGATGATGACCACGAGGACCGGGAAGCCGAACGCTGTGCCGAAGAAGATCTTCGCGAACTCGCTGAAGACGTAGCGGTCGAGGGGGCGGAAGACGCGGCTGAGCATCTACTGGCTCGCCTCGAGCGGTGACTGGCCGCGCAGCTTCAGCCGCATCAGGTAGAGCCACTCGTGCAGGTCGCCGCCGCGGGCGCTCGACGCCTCGTGGCCCATGCGCCAGTACAGGAAGAGGCCGACGACGAAGAAGATGAAGTTGGCCGCCCACATGGCGATGACCGGACTCACGTAGCCCTTGTTGGAGAGCGACTCACCGCCGATCAGGCCGATGTAGTACAGGGCGAAGATCCCGAAGCTGACGCCGATGACGAGGCCGACGCCTCCCCGGGGAAAGCGCAGGGCGATCGGCGCGCCCACGAAGGCCAGCACGATGCAGGCGGCCGCCAGCGAGAACTTCTTCTGGATCTCGATTCCGTAGCGGTCGCGGCGGCGGCGGGCGGCCTCGAGCTCCGCCTTCTGGATCGTGACGTCGATCGGCTCCTTCGGATCGATCTCCCGATAGGGCGGCTGCTGGGCGAGAGCTGCTTCCGGGACGGGCAGGGTCGCCGCCCAGGCGACCTTTGGCGACGCCGCCCGGCCGATCCCGGTGACCCACTTGAAGATGTTGCAGTAATACTGGCCGATGCCTCCGAGACGGCGGACCGGCGGACGCACCGGCTCGGGCCCCTTGGATCCGTTGGCGCGCCAGACGGTCTCGTCGAGCATGGCCTTCGCCCGCGCATGGTCACCGCCCGCGCGCTCGTACTCGCGCTGCATCTCGCAGACGCTCATCTCGCGGTCGCCCTTCATGCTCGAATTCGTCTCGGTCTGCTTGAACTGCCCCGCGACGTCGCGAAGCCGGATGAGCTGGACGTCGAAGTAGAGGCGGTCGAGCTCCCCGCGCTTCTGCGTCGGCATCGAGATCATGTGGCCGTCGTTGAGCGTCAGCACGACGTCCCGGTAGCTGGGGGCGGCGAGCGTGATGCGGCCCGAGTCGGCGATGATGGTGCGGCGGCGGAAGGGGTCGGCGATGTCGTCGATGGTCACGTCGTACAGCTTGGAGGTCGCCTCGTCGATCGAGGCCGCCCGCAGCAGCAGCCGCTCGGGCTGCACCTCGTTGATCACCTGCTCGCGCAGCGCGAACGTCGGCTTGGTGACGGCGATGTTGAGCTGGAGCGTGGCGAGCCGGTGGTTGGCCCACGGCATCACCTGGTCATTGAAGAGCACCATCCCGAAGGCGAGAAACGACGCCGCCACCAGCACCGTATGCAGCAGGGAGCGCGTGGAGACGCCGCCGGCCTTGAGCGCCGTCACCTCGTTCTCCGAGCCAAGCCGGCTGAAGGCGTAGAGGACGGCCACGAGCACCGCCATCGGCAGCGTCATGGCCACCGTGAACGGAATGGACAGCAGGAAGAATTCGAGGATGACCTGCCACCCGATACCCTTGCCCACGAGATCGCCGAAGCGCCTCGCGATGTACTGCAGGAGCATCAGCGACGTCAGCGCCGTGACCGCGAAAAGAAACGGCCCGACGTGCTCGCGCAGGACATAGCGATTGAGGATCTTCACAGATCACCAAAACTAAGGCAGGCCGACGCCGGCTTCCGCCCCGCACCCTTTGCCGGGTGCGGGGTTTCACTCCAGTATTGACCCCGATGCGCCTCCGTCACCGCCGCCTCCTCCTTGCCATCGCCATCGGTACCCCGCTGACGGTGGGTTGTGACGCCGCCTTCTCCCAGCGCGCGAAGACGGACTTCAGCGCGGCCGCGGCGATGGGGTACGCCCAGGCCCAGGTGGCGTTCGGCCCCCGGGTGCCCGGCACCCCCGCCGCTAAGCGGGCCGGAGACTGGATCGTCGCCGAAATGCGGCGGCGGGCCGACACGGTGGTGGTCCAGGAGTGGACCCACGTCACCCGCCAGGGCGATACGCTGCCCCTCCGGAACGTCCTCGCGCGGTTCAAGCCCGCCGCAACCGAGCGGATCCTGTACCTGACGCACTGGGACACCCGCCCCCGCGCGGACGAGGACCCGGTGTTCGGCAAGCGGGCGGGATCCTTCGACGGGGCCAATGACGGCGCGTCCGGCGTCGGGCTGCTCGTCGCGATCGCCGACCTCCTGAAGAAGACGCCACCCGCGGTCGGCGTCGACCTGCTGTTCGTGGACGGCGAGGACTGGGGCGAATTCGGCGGATACGAGGACGGCGAGGCGCCGGACGTCCTGATCGGCTCCAGCTATTTCGCCACCCACCTGCCCGACTCCGCCTACAAGCCGATGTTCGGCGTCCTCTTCGACATGATCGGCGACGCCAACCTGGACATCTACCAGGAAGGAAACTCCCTCGCCCGGGCGCCCGAGGTGGTCCGCCGCGTCTGGCAGGCGGCGGACGAGCTCGGCTACTCGAAGCAGTTCATCGCCTCCGACGGCGGGCCGATCACCGACGACCACATCCCGCTCCTCAACGCCGGCCTGCGGGTGATCGACGTGATCGACATCAACTATCGCTCGCCGGATCAGCAGACCTACCATCACACGACGATGGACACGATGGACAAGCTGAGCCTGAAGAGCTTCCAGACCGTCGGCGACGTCGCCGTGAAGCTGCTCCGCGACCGCTAGGCCGCCGCGCGCCGCCGATCCGGCGCGAAGGATTTCGATGATGGCCGGGCGCCGGCACGCCGGTAGTGTTGCGGCATGGCGACCAAGGGAGAGCGCCAGGCCCTCCTGTTTCTGGCCGCTGTCGCGCTGCTCGGTGCGGGGACGCGGCTCGTTCGCGCGCGCCGGAGCCCCGGGCCGACGGAGGGACTCGAGCGACAGATCGCGGCCGTGGAGCGCCGGACGGACCGATCGCTTCCCGGCAAATCGCGGCGGGGCCGACCGCGGGTGGCAAGCCCCGAGTCGATGGAGGTCGCGGCAGCGCCGCCGGAGCGCGTGGATCTCGATCTCGCTTCGGCCGAGGTGATCGAGCGGCTGCCGGGAATCGGCCCCGCGCTGGCAAAGCGGATCGTCGCCGACCGGACCGCCAACGGGCCGTTCGGTTGTCCGGCGGCGCTCGATCAGGTGAAGGGAATCGGGCCGGCGATGCTCCAGCGCCTCGACACGCTCACCGCGTTCAGCGGCCCGCCGCGGGACGTGTGCGTCAGGGGCGGCGGCGGGACGCCGGGGTCAGGACCACCAGGAGGAGCAGGAGTACCGCGGCGATGACGATCACGGGCGGAAAGGTGTCCGTCACGGCGTTCCGCCGCGAGTGCGCTGGGTCACGGCCCCTGAAAACGCCGGGGCGGCGGGCTCCGACCCTCTACCCGGAACCGAGGTTTGGTGACACCTTCCCCTGTCTGGGATTCGACCCCGATGTCGAGGGCCGGATCCTTCCGGCCGGCCCCCTCTCCGCAGCCGTCCGGCCGCGACTTTTCTCCCGCCCCGTTTTCAATGGCCGCGCCCAACCCCGCCAACGAACGCATCGGTGACCTCCTCGTCCGCGAGGGGCTGATCACCCGTGAGCAGCTCGAGAAGGCGCTGCAGGAGCAGAAGCAGAACGGCACGCGCGTCGGGTTCAACCTCATCAAGCTCGGGTTCATCCAGGAGCTGGAGCTGATCCGGACGCTGGCCAAGCAGTTCAAGATGCCGGCGGTGGACCTCTCGAAGTTCGTGGTCGACCCGAAGATCGCGAAGATGATCCCGTCGGACCTGGCGACGAAGAACCTCGTCGTGCCGCTGAAGCGCGACGGCCGCCAGCTCACCGTGGCCATGGCCGACCCGACGAACCTCGGCGTCCTCGAGGACCTGAAGTTCATCACGCGCTACGACATCATCCCGGTGATCGCCGGCGAGTTCACGCTCAAGTCGATCATCGAGAAGATCTACGGCAAGGAAGCGGAAGAGGCGCAGATGACCGCGCTGATGGACACGATCGAGGAGATCGCCGAGGGCGACGTCGAGGTCGTCGAGGAGAAGGAGGAGGACGTCTCGGCGGCGGCGATGCAGGCGCAGATGGAGGACGCGCCGGTCGTCAAGCTCCTCAACGCGATCCTGACCGACGCCGTGAAGCGCGGCGTGTCGGACATCCACTTCGAGTGCTTCGAGCACGACATCCGCGTCCGCTACCGGATCGACGGCGCCCTCCAGGAAGTGATGAAGCCGCCCCTCAAGCTCAAGGCGGCGCTCATCTCGCGCTTCAAGATCATGTCGAACCTGAACATCGCCGAGCGCCGCGTGCCGCAGGACGGCCGCATCAAGCTCAAGGTCGGCACGAAGGTCATCGATTTCCGCGTCTCGACGCTGCCGACGATCTTCGGCGAGAAGGTGGTGCTCCGGATCCTCGACAAGGGCAACCTGACCTTCGACCTCTCGAAGTTCGGCATCGAGCCCAAGGCCGAGAAGGACCTGATGGAGGCGGTGCAGAACCC
>CAMLHT010000199.1 GCA_946479895.1 uncultured Gemmatimonadota bacterium
TCCCCTGTTTTATCCCCGCGTCGGTCCCCGCGCGCGGCGTGGTGGCTCTTTTGTTCCCAACCCCCCCCCCCCCTATAATCCCCGCTCCTCTGCGATCCCCTGCGGTAAATGCTTCTCATGGTTGACCATTTATCTTCCGGGGCCACCCTCCCTCACGTCATGCATATTCGCTTCCTCCCCGTGGCGCTCCTTGCAGCCGCCGCCTGCACCACTTCACAGCCCGCCGTCTCGACCCTTCCGGCAGCCAGCGCGCTCGAGTCGCGCCACCTGTTCAACATCCGCAAGCTGACCACCGGCGGCGAGAACGCCGAGGCCTATTTCAGCCGTGACGGCCAGCGCCTCATCTTCCAGTCGACGCGCGACGGCCGGACCTGCGATCAGCAGTACACGATGCGGATCGACGGGACGGACCTGAAGCGCGTCTCGAACGGGCAGGGCAAGACGACGTGCGGCTACTTCATGAACGGCGACCGCGACATCTTCTTCGCGTCGACCCATGCCGCCGACACCGCCTGTCCGCCACGGCCCGATCCGTCCGCCGGCTACGTCTGGGGGCTCGACCCGTTCGACATCTATACCGCGAAGGCCGACGGCTCCGGCCAGCGGCGGCTCACCAACTTCGGGGTCTACACCGCCGAGGGAACGCTGTCGCCCGACGGCAAGCGGATCGTGTTCACGTCGCTGAAGGACGGCGACCTCGAGATCTACACGATGAACGTGGACGGATCCGACATGAAGCGCCTGACGCACACGCCCGGGTACGATGGCGGCCCGTTCTTCTCGCCGGACGGCAAGCAGATCGTGTATCGGGCCTGGCATCCGGTCGACACGGCGCTCGCTACCTATCAGTCGCTCCTGAAGCAGCGTCTCGTGCGGCCGAACCGGATGGAGATCTTCGTCATGAACGCCGACGGCTCCAACCAGCGACAGGTCACGTCGCTCGGCGGCGCCAACTTCGCGCCGTTCTTCACGCCCGACGGCAAGCGCATCATCTTCTCGTCGAACCATCCCAATCCGCGCAGCCGGAACTTCGACCTCTACCTCGTCAACGTGGACGGGTCGGGACTGGAGCAGGTGACGAGTGACGGCGAGTTCGACGGCTTTCCGATGTTCTCGCCCGATGGCACGAAGCTCGTCTGGGCATCGAACCGCGGGAACAGCGCCGACAGCCATTCGACGAACCTGTTCCTGGCGGACTGGAGGTAGGTGCAGGGTGAGAGAGGGTAGGGGATAGGAGCCGACCTATCCCCTATCCCTCTGTCCCCGTCCTTACTCCACCGCGTCGAGATTGATGGCGCCCACGGCGAGCTGCGTCAGCAGCTTGTCCGTGTCGCCCTCCTCGTCGAGCGTGGTCTGGAGCAGCGACGCCTGGTCCTGGTAGCCGAGGATCCGAGCATACGTGCGGGCGCAGCCGTAGCCGGCCATCTCGTAGTGCTCGACGTGCTGCGCGGCGGCGATCAGTCCCGCGTCGAGCACGTCCGGATCCGGGCGCTCGGAGATCAGCTCCTTCGCCTCGTCGATGAGGCCTTCCATGCCGACGCACTTCTTCCCGCGCGGCGATTCGCCCAGGTCCTTGCAGATGCGCTCCAGGCGCTTCACCTGCATCCGCGTCTGCGTCTCGTGCTTGGCGAACGCGCGCTTGAGCGCCGGATGCGTCGCCTTCTTCTGCATCGTCGGCAGCGCCTTGAGGATCTGCTTCTCCGCGCTCCAGAGGTCCTTCAGTCCGTCGACGTACAGGTCCCGCAGTGTTTCCATCTCCATGCTGTGCACTCCCTGAGTCCGTAAAGTCGGACCGACCTTGAGCAATGGGAGTGCCGCAGGGAATGACGCGGCGCCGAATGGCGGGCTCGAGTAACGCTCAGGCGCCGAGCGATCGCATGTCCGCGCTGATCTCTTCCGCTTCGCGAGCCGCGCCGAGAGACAGGAATAGGTCGAGCGCGCGCTGAAGCCACTTCCGCGCGGCGCCGGCACCACCCGTCAGCGCGAGCATCGATCCCAGCTCCTGCATCGTCTCCGCCTCGAGCAGGCGCGCCTGCGCGCGGTGGGCGATGCGCATCGCCTCCGTGAGCGCGCGCTCCGCCAGCGGGTACTGTCCGAGCTCGCGCAGCGCTCGCCCTTTCCAGCGCAGCGTCGTTCCGCGGAGCACCTCGGCGCCGATCTCCGCGAAGATGATCAGGGCCTCGTCGCAACGGGCGACGGCCTCCTCGTACCGGCCCATCGCGCAGCTGAGCTCGGAACGGTTCATCGTCACCATTCCCATCATTTCCCGGTTGCCCGTCTCATCCGCCAGGCGCAGGGCGCGGTCGTACGCGGCGTCGGCTTCGTCCCACTCGAGCCGGTCCGCGTGAAGCATCCCGAGGTTGTGCCAGGCGTTGGCCTGGCCGGCGACGTCACCGGTCTCGACGTAAGCCTTGCAGGCCTTCTCGTAGTACTGCTCGGCGGCCGCCACGTCTCCCTCGATGTTGGCGATCGCGCCGAGGTTGAGGAGCAGCATGCCGCGGAACTCCGAGCCGCGTGGATTGGCGCGGACTCCCTCGTACATCTGCCGGGCGCGGTCGTAGGCGCCACGCGCGAAGTACACGCCGCCGAGCCCGATCTCGGCGCGCGCCCGGAGCTCGGCGGCGTCGATCCGCATGGCGATGCCGCGCGCCTTCTCGAACGCCGACATCGCGGACTCGTACGCGCCCTCGTGCCACGCCAGCTTGCCGAGGCAGTGCCAGGCGGTCCCCACCACGAGCGGATCGGGGTCCTCGAGGGCCGTCTCGAAGGCGCTTCGCGCCTCCAGGTAATCGCCGCGAAGCTTTGCCGCCTCGCCCGACTCGATCGTGGCGTTACTGAGCGCTGTCTTCACCGGTGCCTCCGGTGGATCCGTCGCCGAGCGCGATCGCGTAGCCCGAGAAGTGCCATATCGGGCAGGCGATGGCGTGCCACCATTCACTGTAGATGGCGGGGATCGGCGGTGAGACGGTGTACTGGTCGACGAGGTAGACGATCGTCGGCACGTCGATGCACGACGACGCATCGAGAATCAGCCCGGCGGCCTTGCGGAACTGGAGGCCGTGGGGCTGGAGGTCGATCTCGAAGGGCTTGCCCTCGGGTACGGTGCCGGAGATCCGCACGGTCTCGAGCAGCGCGCCGGGGGGCACGATGAGGCGATGCCGGCCGACCCACAGGGTGCCGCCGCGCGGCCCGATCAGCGCCGAGCCCGTCGCCGACGAGCGGGGCACGCAGTTGATCGGGGTGAACTTGCCGGAGAGCGCTGCGCCGGTCCGGCGATATCCGGGGAAATACCCCTGGGTGCCGGACGCCGTGGCGGTGCCGGCGCGCGCCACCGGGGCGGTGGAGACGTCCCCGGCGCATGCGGCCGCGGCGAGGAGAGCGAATATCAATGAGTAGGTACGCATGAGTAGTTCGTGGGATCAGATGGCCAGCGACAGGCGCCGGGTCGTCGCCGCCCGGGTGGACGCCGCGGGAATGGCCCGCAGCTGCTGCGAGTCGCGCACCGTGCGTAGAAGGGCCTTCACCGCGTAGGCGGCGCCGCCCCGGGCGCGGATGGTCTCCGGTGTGGCGTGGAGGTATCGCTGGCAGGTGTTGCGGAACGCACTGCCGGAGGGGAAGTCCAGCGCCGTGGCGACGCTGTTGGCGCTGCGGCTCGGCTCCTCGAGCATGTGCGCCGCCACGATGATGCGGCCCCAGGTGATCAGCCGCTGTGGCGGCGGGAATCCCGCCGCGGCGAGCCGCTTGCCGAGCGTCCGCCGGTGCAGCGCCAGGAGCTCGGCGAGCTGGGTCGGGGAAATGCGCTCGTGGGCGCGGGTGACGGAAAGCAGCACCGCCTCGCGGACGGAGGGATCGACCGACTCGAGCGACCGCCGCACACCGGCGCCGAGGCTTCGCGCCTCGGCCTGGCCGATGACCGTCAGGAGGCCGCGCGTCGTGTCGTCGACGTCGGCGATGATCAGGGCATCCACCCCCGAGCGTCCGGCCTCGAAGAGCTCGTGCGCCCGGTCGGGAGCAAAATCCACGTACCCGATGATCGTGAGCCGAGGGAACCGATGCTTGAGGCGGCGAAGCGCCTCGATCCGCGCCCGGCCACTGGAAAAGAAGTCGACGACCGCGACGCGCACCGGCTGCTCGGCGCACGTCGCCGCGAGCGCCTGCCAGCTGTCGCACGGCACCAGGCGATGCCGGTCGCGGATGGCGGCCCGCAGCCGCTGCAGGTGCATCCCGTTCGGAAGCAGTGTCGCGATGACGCCCATGGGAGTGGGAGAGGGCAGGGGAGCGGGGCTGGTGGAGCGGTGCACCCACGCTACAGGCGCGGACCTGTCACCAGCAAGGAGGGCGCTCAGACAATATGACGATCCCGGCCAGTCACGTGACAGGCATCGTCACGACGCGCCGATACCCTGCCGCCGATGATAGCTGCCGTGAGCAAGCGAACTCTTTCCAGGAGCGGCCGGATGGGTCGGCGATTCCAGCCCGGGGGCCGAAGACGCCCCGGATTCACCCTGATCGAGATGGCCGTCGTCCTGACGCTGACGGGGATCATCGCCGCCCTCGCCTACCCGCGGATCGACGCCGGTCGGTACAAGGCGGACTCGGTGGTGACCGCCATCCGGTCGGTGATGCAGCAGGCCCAGCGAGCCTCGCTGGTCAGCCAGCACGACGTCATCGTCAGCTTCGACCTCACCAGCCATCGCGTGCGCGTGGTGTGGGACGCGAACAACGACCACCTGATCGGCGTGACCGAGCGCGTGACGTGGACGACGCTGACGAGCGGCAATCGCTTCGCCACGCCGCCGATGGGCATCCACGGCACGGTGGAAAGCGCGGTCGTCGGCTCGAACATCAGGCTGCTCACCGACATGCCCACCGTGACGTTCCACCGCGACGGGTCGCTGAGCTCGGACCTCGAGATCTACATGTCGACCGTCGCGCTGCCCGTCCGCTGGCGCGCGGTGACGGTCGTCCAGGCCACGGGCCGCACCGACTGGTACCGGAAGGGCCTCAAGGACGCGCGCTGGGTCGCGGGGGTGCTATGAGAAGCCGTCGCGTGCGGAGGGGCATGACGCTGGTCGAGGTGATCGTCGCGCTCGGCCTGCTCGGCGGCGTGCTGCTCGGCATGGCCGCCTTCGGCATCCGGCTCGCCCAGGCGTCGACGGTGGCGCGCATTCGCGCGACTGCCGGGCAGCTGATCTCCGACCGGCTCGAGTCCGTGAAGAGCGCGCCGCGTTACACCGTCATCGACTCGATGTTCGTCGCCACGGAAACGAACATCGCCAACGTCCCCGGCTACACCCGGCAGACGTGGGTCGGCCGGGTCGGTGGCGCCGCGACCGACACCATCGACTACAAGCTGATCACCGTCGAGGTCCGCCATCCCAGGCTGGTGAAGCCGATGCGCAAGACCACCGCGATTCCCCCGTTCTGAGGTGAACCCCGTGATCATCTTCCGACCGCCCGTCCAGCCCCGCCCGCGCGAGCGCCGCCGCCGCGCCGGGTTCACGCTGCTCGAGACGATCATCGCCATGTCGATGGTGATCCTGGTGATGGGCATGGCCACGCGCTTCTTCATGCAGCAGACCCGGATGCTCTCGCAGCAGTCGGGCCGCCTCGAGGCGCAGCAGAACGCGCAGTTCAGCCTCGCCACGCTCGACCGCGAGATGCGTGTTGCCGGCATCGGCGTGGTGGACGCGCAGCCGATCCTGGTCCAGGCCGACCCGCGGGCGATCACCTTCAACGCCGATCTCGTCTCGCGCGTGACCAACGATCCGGGCGCGGTCTACATCGATTCCGATGCCGACTCCGCGTCGACCCTGGCATGGAACCGGGGCGACCGGACCCTGCTCCCGCTGGGGACGAAGCAGTATCCGGACACGAGCTACTTCATCGCTGCCGGCGTCCCGAGCCGGGCCGAGACGGTGTCGTTCTGGGTCGCGCGCGACTCCACGTCGAAGGATCCGAACGAATACCTGCTGTACCGCCGCGTGAACGGCGGCACGCAGCGCGTCGTCGCCCGCAGCCTGCGGGTGCGGTCCAACGACACGGTCTTCCAGTACTTCCGCAAGGATTCCACCGGGGCGGCCGTCCCCATCTCCGGTGGCCGGCTGCCAGTGTATCACAACGCCGCGATCCATGGCGCCACCAACGACACCGGACCCAGCGCGCTCACCGACAGCATCCGCATGGTGCGGGTGCGCCTCACGGCGATGTTCCGCGACCGCAACGGCGTCCAGATCATCCGCCGGATCGACATGACCATCCAGCTGATGAACGCCGGACTGATTCGCCGGAACAGCTGCGGCGAGTCGCCCATCGGCGTCTCGCCGGCGGCGGTCGTCATGACGGACACGATCACCAACGCGCCGATGGTGCGCGTCTCCTGGGCCCGGTCCGGCGACGAAGGAGCCGGCGAAAAGGACGTCGAGCGCTATTCGATCTTCCGCCGCACCGTCAGCGGCGCGTTCTCCGAGCCTCTCGCGAGCATCCCCGCCGGCTCGGACACGTACACCTTCGATGACCGCGACGTCGGCCCCGACCAGCAGTGGATCTACGGCGTGACCGCCCAGGACTGCACGCCGAACGTCTCCCCGATGGCTTCGACCAGCACCGTCACCATTCCGCCGGCCGCGTGAGCGACCGAGGAGATCGACCCATGCCGAAACGCACCAGTAAACGTCGCGCAGGCTCCGCCCTGTTTCTCGTGCTCGTCATGGTCGGCGCCCTTGGCGCCCTGGCCATGTCGGCGATCGTGCTGACGGGGAACGCCACGCTCGTCGGCCAGTCCTACGACAAGGAAGCGGACCTTCGCTACGCCGCGGAAGCCGGGCTGTCGATCGGCAAGGCGCGCCTGAACTACGACCCGGCCGCACTTCCCGACACCGGGTACGTGAAGATCCTCGACAACTACGTGGTGAAGGCCGTGGACAACAAGCCGGTCTCCGGCGTCTCGGTGACGGTGTATCTCGGCCCGTCGGGCTCCACCACCGGACAGTTCGGCCGGTTCGCCAGCCTGGTGGCCGACGCGCGTGATTCGCGCGGCACCGGCTTTGTGCGGCGCCTCGAGCTCACGCAGGAAAGCTTCGCGAAGTTCGCGTACTGGTCCGACAAGGAGAGCTCGGGGTCGGGCACGATCTACTTCGGCGGCGGCGACCACCTCTGGGGGCCGGTCTGGTCGAACGACCAGATCTCGATCAACAGCGGCGGCGCCAACTTCCACGACG
>CAMLHT010000200.1 GCA_946479895.1 uncultured Gemmatimonadota bacterium
GAGAGACCTGTAGTTCCACGTCGCCGTCCTCCGCGAGCCTCTGCGAATCCTCCGCGAACCTCTGCGGTAAAATGCTCCTCTATCCCTCGGAAATTTCCCGGGAATCCCAATGATACGCCCCGCCGAATTCGGGTACCGCTCTTCCCAGGCCTCGGCGATACCTTCGCGCCATGTCAAAGGCCAGGCAGGCATTCGGGATACTGGGAGAGCGGCTCGCGGCGCGGTGGCTGGTGCGCCAGGGATGGACGGTCGTCGCCCATCGGTTCACGAACGGACGGCGCGACATCGACCTCGTGGTGCGGCGGGACGGGATGGTGGCCTTCGTCGAGGTCAAGGCTCGCAGGGGCGATGACTTCGGGGGCCCCGTGGAAGCGGTCAACTGGCGAAAGCAGAAGGAGTTGACCCGGTCGGCTCAGGTCTGGATCGACCGGCACGGGCAGCCGTCCCAGGCCTATCGGTTCGACGTCGTCGGCGTGCTGGTGAACGGGGACCGGGTTCGGGTACGTCATGTCCCGGACGCGTTTTCGATCGCAGCGAACGCTTGATAATTCCCGGGATCTTCGTATTTTCTTCGGGTATCGAGTTGCAGGCCTGTCCCGTACGATTCAGCCTGCGTTGGCCAGAGTGTCCTACACTCAACGCGAGGACGTAAAAATGGCGGTTTCCGCAATGCAGGACGACAAGAAGAAGGCCCTGAACCTGGCCATCGCGCAGATCGAGAAGAGCTGCGGCAAGGGCTCCATCATGCGGCTCGGCGCCGCCGATCCGGTGCGCATCGATTGCATCCCCACGGGGGCGATCAACCTGGACGCGGCGATCGGCATCGGGGGCATTCCCCGTGGCCGTATCACCGAGATCTACGGTCCGGAGTCGAGCGGCAAGACGACCCTCTGCCTCCACATCGTGGCCAACGCGCAGCGGGCGGGCGGGGTGGCGGCCTTCGTGGACGCCGAGCATGCGCTGGATACCGAGTATGCCCGCAAGCTGGGTGTGGACGTCGAGAATCTCCTGATCTCGCAGCCCGACACCGGTGAGCAGGCCCTGGAGATCGCCGACATCCTTGTGCGCTCGGGCGCCGTGGACGTGGTGGTCGTCGACTCGGTCGCGGCGCTGGTTCCGAAGGCCGAAATCGAAGGCGAGATGGGCGACTCCCACATGGGCCTGCAGGCCCGCCTGATGAGTCAGGCCCTCCGCAAGCTGACCGGCGCCATTTCCCGGTCGAAGACGTCCGTCATCTTCATCAACCAGCTCCGCGAGAAGATCGGCGTCATGTTCGGCAACCCCGAGACGACGACGGGCGGCAAGGCGCTCAAGTTCTACGCGTCCCTGCGGCTGGACATCCGCCGGATCGGGCCGGTCAAGGAGAAGGAGGACGTGATCGGGTCGCACGTCCGGGTCAAGGTCGTCAAGAACAAGGTGGCCCCCCCGTTCAAGCAGGCCGAGTTCGACATCATGTATGCCGAGGGCATCAGCCATGCGAGTCTGGTGCTGGACATCGCGGCCGAGTCGAACATCATCGAGAAGTCGGGGGCCTGGTACAGCTACAAGGGCCAGAAGATCGGCCAGGGCCGGGAAAACGCGAAGATGTTCCTGAAGGACAACCCCGCCATGATGGCAGAGGTCGAGGAACAGGTCAAAAGCGTGCTCGGCATTACGGCCGCGGCGGTGGTCGCGGAACCTGAGGCCGCGGACGAGTAGAATTAAGGACCGGCAAGAATTGGCCGGGGAGACGTAGCTCTGGTGGCGTAGGGACCCGGAAACTCCCTTCGTTGTCAGACTGCGCGCTCCCCGGTCTTTTGCTTTTCGGGCGCGGGATGTACAGACCTTCCCAGAGATCCCTCCTTGCAGTCGGGATTATTTCCTTCGCGCTGGTGCGCTCAGGATAGACTCTTCCAGGCATCGTGAAGCGACACACTTACCGAGCCAAGGGGCGCGAGGGTCCGGCCGGGCCGGTTGAAGTACCCGTCGGACGGATCACGGCCATCACTGCGAGTCCGCGGGCTGCGGGGCGCTTCGACCTCGTCGTGGACGGGGTGCCGGTTGCCCGGCTCTCGATTCAGGGGATCGAGAGACTTGGGCTGCGAATCGGGCTCGAGATCGACGAGCGCATGGCGGCAGCGATCGGACAGGAGGCGACCGTGTCGCGGGGGTACGACCGCGCGATGGCCATGCTTGCCGCGCGAGGCAGGGCATCGGGAGAGCTTCGCCGCCTGCTCGTCCGGAAGGGCGAGAGTCCCGAAGTCGTGGATCAGGTGATCCAGCGCCTCACCGTCGCCGGCTTCCTCGACGACGCGTCCTTTGCGCGCCAGTTCGCCCGCTGGAAGGGCACCGGCGCCGGTCTCTCCAGGCGCCGCATCGAGCAGGAGCTCGGCCGGCGCGGCGTCGATCGGCAGGTCGCGGCGGAGGCCATCGCCGAGACCTTCGCCGAGGAGAACGTGGACGAGCAGGCGGCGATCGAGGCCGTGGCCGAGAAGAAGCTCCGCACCCTCGCGAAGGTGGACGAGCCCACACGCCGCCGTCGGCTCTACGCCTACCTGGCCCGCCGCGGCTACGACGCCGACGCGATCAACGCGACCGTCGGCCGCCTGACCCGGGGAGCGATCGAATCGGCTGAATGATCCCGCATGCCCCGATATATTCACGGCATGCTCGCAGCTGAGATCCGCCAGAAGTTCCTCGACTACTTCGCTCGCAACGGCCACGCCGTTCGCCCGAGCTCGTCCCTCGTCCCCGGGGACGATCCGACCCTGCTCTTCACGAACGCGGGCATGGTCCAGTTCAAGAAGATCTTCCTCGGGCTCGAGCAGCCGTCGTTCGGCTCGCGCCGCGCGACCACGTCGCAGAAGTGTGTGCGGGCCGGCGGAAAGCACAACGACCTCGAGCAGGTGGGCCACACCGCGCGCCACCACACGTTCTTCGAGATGCTCGGGAACTTCTCCTTCGGCGACTACTTCAAGCGCGACGCGATCCGCTTCGCCTGGGAGTTCGTCACGAAGGAGCTCGGCCTCGATCCGAAGCACCTGCGGGTCACGGTGCACCACACCGACGACGAGGCGCGGCAGCTGTGGAAGGAGATTGCCGGCCTGCCCGAGAGCCGCATCTACGGGCTCGGCGACAAGGACAACTTCTGGCAGATGGCCGACACTGGCCCATGTGGGCCGTGCTCGGAGATCTACGTCGACCTCGCCCACGTCGCGAAGGACTGGAGCTTCGAGCCGTTCCCCCACGAGGCGTCAGACGAGTGGGTCCAGACGGACCGCGCCGAGTTCTCGCAGGAGGCGTTCGTCGAGGGAGCCGAGGCGGGACGCTTCCTCGAGATCTGGAACCTCGTCTTCATGCAGTACGACCGGCAGGCCGACGGCAAGCTGATTCCGCTGCCCAAGCCGTCGGTCGATACCGGCGCGGGGCTCGAGCGCATCGCCGCGGTCAAGCAGGGCGTCACGAACAACTATCACACCGACGTCTTCACCGCGATCATCAGGCGGATCGAGAAGACGATCGGCTTGCCGTACCTCGGCCAGCGCGCGGCGAAGCCCGGCGAGCAGGCGAAGCTGCCGGCGTCGTACGACGCGGCGTCGTTCCGCGTGCTCGCCGACCACGCGCGCGCGGTGGCATTCCTGCTGGCCGATGGTGTCTTCCCGTCGAACGAAGGCCGGGGATACGTGCTGCGGCGCATCCTGCGTCGTGCGGTGCGCCACGCCTGGCTCCTCGGCCGCAAGGAGCCGACGCTCGTGTACGCGGTCGAGACCGTGATCGAGTCGATGGGCGACGCCTATCCGGAGCTCCGGCAGCGGGCGAAGCACATCACCGATACGACGCGCGTCGAGGAGCAGAGCTTCCTCGCCACCATCGAGGGTGGCCTCACGCGCTTCGAGCAGCTCGCGCCGCCGCGCTCGACGCAGGGGAGCACGGCGCTCCGCGGCACCATCAGCGGAGACGACGCCTTCAAGCTGTACGACACGTACGGCTTCCCGATCGACCTCACCGAGCTGATGGCGCGCGAGCGCGGCTACACGGTGGACATCTCCGGCTTCGAGGCCGCGCTCGAGACGCAGCGCAAGCGCTCGCAGGACGAGCGGAAGGCGAAGAAGATTGCGGTCGGCGCGGACGAGCTGGGCGACACGGCGAGCTGGGAGAAGCCGGACACCACCGGGCAGCCCGAGGCGAAGTTCGTCGGCTACGACACCGTCGAGCTGGACACGCAGGTGACGGCGCTGCGGCGGCTCGGTGAGGACCGGGTCGCGGTGCTGCTCCAGGAGTCGCCCTTCTACGCCGAATCGGGCGGCCAGATCTCCGACCAGGGCGAGATCGTCGGCGACGGCTGGAAGGTGACCGTCGAGGACGTGCGGAAGGTGGAGGGTCGCCCGGCCGCCGTGGGGCGGCTGACCGGCAACTTCCGCTTCGGCAAGGCTCACGCGACTGTGCCGAGCCAGCGACGGCGGGACACCGAGCGCAATCATACGGCGACGCATCTCCTCCACGCCGCGCTCCGGAAGGTGCTGGGCGAGCAGGTTCACCAGGCCGGGTCGCTGGTGGCGCCGGATCGCCTGCGGTTCGACTTCACCCATCACGGCCCGATCGCGCCGGAGAAGCTGGAGCAGATCGAGGCGATCGTGAACGAGGGAATCCTCGAGGGTTCGCCGGTGACGTTCACCGAGATGGCATACCCGGAGGCCCGCGCGAAGGGCGCGATGGCGCTCTTTGGCGAGAAGTACGGCGATGTCGTGCGCGTGGTGGAAGTCCCGGGCGTCTCGATGGAGCTGTGCGGCGGGACGCACGTCCGCAACACCGCGCTCATCGGCCTGTTCAAGATCGTGCAGGAGACGGGCGTGGCCGCGGGCGTCCGCCGCATCGAGGCGGTCACCGGCCCGGGCGCCTACGCGTTCATCCGCGAGGAGGAGAAGGCGCTCCAGCGCGTCGCCGAGGCGCTCAAGACGCCGGTCGCCAACCTCGACAAGCGCGTCCAGACGCTGCTCGAGGAGCGTCGCGTGCTCGAGAAGCGTGTCGAGGAAGCCATGCGCGGCGGGGGCGACCAGCTCCAGGCGCTGCTGGGGAAAGCGGAGCAGGTGGGCGCCACCGGCGCGCAGCTCGTCAGTGGAGTCGTGCGCGCGGGCGACGTGAAGGAGCTCCAGGCCCTCGGCGACGCCATTCGCGAGAAGCTCGGCAGCGGCGTCGGCGTGGTCGGCGCGAGCTTCGAGGACGGCAAGAACGCGCTCATCGTGGTCGTCTCCGATGACCTGCGTGAGCGCGGGCTGCGGGCCGACGCGCTGATCAAGGACATCGCGGCGGCCGCGGGCGGTCGCGGCGGCGGCAAGGCGCATCTCGCGCAGGCCGGCATTCCCGACGCGTCGCGGTTCGGCGACGCGTTCGCCAAGGCTCCTTCCGTCGTCGCCGCGGCGCTCGCGTGACGGTCGACGAATGGCTGCGCGCGCGTGAGCCACGGCCGCCGGCCGAGCTGCTGGCGAGCCTGGAGGCCGCGCTGGGCCCGTCGCTGAACGAGGACGCGGGGAAGGCGACCCCCATCTTCCTCGCCGCCGCCGAACGGATGCTCCGCGAGCTCGTGGCCGACGGCGAGACGGGTCGCCCGATCGCCGGCCAGCTGCTGGCGATCGACGCGCTGACGACCTACGCGGTCGAGGCGGCGACCGAGGCGCTCGACAGCTTTCCCGACTTCGCCGAGGATGCGATGGCGCGGTTCGCCCGCATCATCCAGCCCGGCGGATCCTCCTCCAATCCACCGAAAGCATGACGAAGCCGGACTTTCGCACTTCGCTGCTCGAGCTGTCGGACCTGGCGCGGAAGGTGGCCGACTCGATGATCCCGGATCTCGAGCGCGCGCACGCGATGTTCCGCGCCACCGTGGACCGCGAGGGCACGCTGCTGTTCTGCGGCAACGGCGGAAGCGCGGCCGATGCGCAGCACATGGCCACCGAGTACGTCGTCCGGTACATCCGCACGCGGCGCGCGTATCCCGCGATCGCGCTGACGACCGACACGTCGCTCCTGACGGCGGCCGGCAACGACCTGGGCTTCGACCAGGTGTTCGCCCGCCAGGTCGAGGCGCTCGGGAAGAAGGGCGACCTGCTGGTCATTCACTCGACCAGCGGCAATTCGCCGAACGTGCTCCGCGCGGCCGAGGCGGCTCGCGCGAAGGGCATCGACGTCCTCGCGTTTTCCGCGCGCGACGGCGGCGCGCTCCGGGCGCTCGCGACGCACAACGTGATCATCCCCGCGCAGCGCACCGACCGCGCCCAGGAGCTGCACCTGTGCATCGAGCACATCATCTGTGACATGATCGACCAGACCCTATGAACGACCTCGCCGGAAAACGCGCGCTGATCACCGGCGGCTCGCGCGGCATCGGTGCCGCCACCGCCGAGCTGTTCGCCGAGTTCGGCGTCCACGTCGCCATCGGTTATCGGAGCCGCCGCGAGGACGCCGACCGGATGGTGGAGAAGCTGACGGGGCGCGGAGTGAAGGCCGCGGCCTTCCCGACCGACATCTCGAAGCGTGAGGGAGCGGACAAGCTGGTGCAGCAGGCGGTGCAGGCGATCGGCGGGCTGGATTTCTTCGTCGGGAACGCCGGCATCTGGCCGGACGAGGACGTTCCGGTGGCCGACATGAGCGACGATCGCTGGCGCCGGACGATGGCCGAGAACGTCGATTCCATGTTCTTCACCACGCGGGCGGCGGCCCGGGCGATGAACGACGACGGACGCATCGTGCTGGTGGCCAGCACGGCGGGCCAGCGCGGCGAGGCGAACCATGCCGACTACGCCGCGTCGAAGGGCGCGATGATCTCCTACGTGAAGTCGATGTGCATCGAGCTCGCGCCGCGCGGCATCACGGTCAACAGCGTCGCGCCGGGATGGGTGGACACCGAGATGTGCGAGAAGCCGTTCGCGGGCACCGGCAAGGATGCGATCGCTCGCAACATCCCGATCGGTCGCGTCGCCGCGCCGCGAGACATCGCCGGCCCGATCGTGTTTCTCTGCTCGGTGCTCGCGCGGCACATCACGGGTGAGATCGTGAACGTGAACGGCGGCAGCGTGCTCGTCGGATGATCGTCCTCGTCTTCACCGGCGGGACGATATCCATGCGGCACGACGCCGTCGCCGGGGGCGCGGTGCCTTCGCTGCGCGGCAAGGACATTCTCGATCTCGCACCCGGGATCGACCGCATCGCCGAGCTGGAGATCGACGACTGGGGTGCCTT
>CAMLHT010000201.1 GCA_946479895.1 uncultured Gemmatimonadota bacterium
GGGAACTCGCGCGCGGGGGCGTCGCGCGTAGCAAGAGACTCGCGGCCCAGGGAACCGCCGCGCCCTTTCATTGGAAGCCGCGAGGCTCGCTGCGTGTAAGCGCGGAGCCCCTGAGCGGGACTGCCCGCGGCCGACCCGCGCGTGCCGTCTGCCTAAGCGGTCGCCGATCGGCCGCGCCACACCGAGTAGACCGCCGGGATCACGATCAGCGTGAGGAGCGTGCTGGACGTCATCCCGCCGACCATGGGCGCCGCGATCCGCTTCATGATGCTCGCCCCCGTGCCGTCGCCCCAGAGGATCGGCAGCAACCCCGCCATGATCGCGAAGACCGTCATCATCTTCGGGCGAACGCGCTCGACCGCGCCCTCGATGATGGCTTCGTGGAGAGCGCGGGAGGATTCCCCGCCCGGCTGCGCCGATCGCTCCTTCCACGCGTGATCGAGGTAGATCAGCATGATCACGCCCGTCTCGGCCGCCACGCCGGCGAGCGCGATGAACCCGATCGCGACCGGCACCGACCAGTTGTAGCCCAGGGCCCAGATGAACCAGATGCCGCCGACGAGCGCGAACGGAAGCGAGAGCATCACCAGCAGCGTCTCGCCGACGCTGCGGAAGTTGAAGTAGAGCAGCAGGAACACGATCGCCAGCGTGGCGGGAATGACGATGCGCATCTTCGCCGTCGCCCGCTGCATGTACTCGTACTGGCCGCTCCAGCTCAGGGTGTAGCCGGGAGGCAGCGCCACCATGTCGTCCACCATCTTCCGCGCCTCGGCCACGTACCCGCCGATGTCGCGGCCGGTGACGTCGATGTAGACCCAGGCCGTGGGCACGGCGCCCTCGGTGCGCACGACCATCGGCCCCGCGACCTGGCGAATCGTGGCGAGCTGGCCGAGCGGAACCTGCGCGACGCGGCCGCGCATCCCGCTGCGGCCCGGAGCTCCACCGGACATCGCGGCGCCTGCCGTCCCCGGCATCACGGGCGAGCCGATTCCGCCATGATCCACCGGGACCAGCACCGACGCCAGTCGCTCCGGCGTGTCGCGCAGCTCCTGCGGATACCGCACGCGCACGCCATAGCGCTCGCGCCCCTCGACGGTCTGCGTGATCGTCATCCCGCCGATCGCCGACGCAATCACCGCCTGCACGTCGGCTACGTTGACGCCATGCCGGGCCGCGGCGCTCCGGTCGATGTCGATGTCGAGGTAGTAGCCCGAGACGGCGCGCTCGGCGAAGACGCTCCGCGTCCCCGGAACCATCTTCACCGATTCCTCGACCTTCCGGCCGATGCGTTCCAGCTCGCCAAGGTCGGGCCCGAAGACCTTCACGCCCACGGGCGTCCTGATGCCGGTGGCCAGCATGTCGATGCGGCCGACGATCGGCATCGTCCAGGCATTCGTCACGCCGGGAAGGCGCACCGCGGAGTCCATCTCCGCCACGAGCCGCTCGGGCGTCATCCCGGCCCGCCATTCCGACCGCGGCCGCAGGGAGATCGTCGTCTCGGCCATGTCGAGGCCGGCCGGATCGGTGGCGGTGTTGGCTCGCCCAGCCTTGCCCCAGACGTGCTCGACCTCTGGGAACGTCTTGAGTATCGCGTCCTGCTGGCGCAGCAGCTCGCGCGCCCGCGCGACGGGGATGCCCGGCAGCGTCGTCGGCATGAAGAGGATCGTGCCCTCGTCCAGCGGGGGCATGAACTCGGTGCCGATGCGCGTCCAGGGAATCCAGGTGGCGATGAGCACCAGCAGGCTGGCGAAGATCACGGGCCCGCGGCGCGAGAGCACGAAGTCGATCACCGGCCGGTACACTCGCACGAGCGCGCGGTTCACGGGATTCGCGCGCTCCCGCGTGATACGCCCCTTCACCAGGAGCGCCATCGCCACGGGAACGACGGTGATTGACAGGAGGCTGGCCGCCGCCATGGCGAAGGTCTTGGTGAAGGCGAGCGGCTTGAACATCCGGCCCTCCTGCCCCTCGAGGGTGAAGACCGGCAGGAACGATACGGTGATGATGAGGAGCGAGAAGAAGAGCGCCGGTCCCACCTCGCGCGAGCTCTCCGAGACCACGCGCATCCGCTCGGCCGGCGTGAGCACTCCGGTGTGCACGAAGCGGGCGCCGTCGTCGCCGGTCTTCGCGATGACCGCGCGCTCGAGGTGCTTGTGCATGTTCTCAATCATCACGATGGCCGCGTCGACCATGGCGCCGATCGCGATCGCGATTCCCCCGAGCGACATGATGTCCGCCCCCACCGACAGCGCGCGCATCACGATGAACGCGATGAGGATGCCCAGGGGGAGAGTCAGGATCGCGACGAATGCGGAGCGCGCATGAAACAGGAACAGGAGGCAGACGAGGGCGACAATGATGGATTCCTCGATCAGCTTGCCCTGGAGCGTCCGGATCGCCTCCTCGATGAGCGTGCTGCGGTCGTACACCGGTATGATCACGACGCCCGCGGGCAGCGCCTTCTTCGCCTCGTCGAGCTTCGCCTTCACCGCGTGGATGGTCGCGAGCGCGTTCTGGCCGAATCGCATGACCACGATGCCTCCCACCGCATCGCCGCGTCCGTCGAGATCCGTGATGCCGCGCCGATTTGCCGGGCCGGTGGTCACCCGCCCCAGCTCGGCGACGCGCACCGGAGTGCCTTCGCGAGTGGCGCCGACGACGACGTTCTCGATGTCACCGATGGACTTCAGGTATCCCAGGCCGCGGATCATGTACTCGCGCTCCGCCAGCTCCATCGTCATCGCGCCGACGTCGTTGTTGGCCGCCTGGATCGCCGACATCACGCGCGTGACCGGGATGCCGTACGCCAGGAGCCGCGCCGGGTCGATGTCCACCTGGTACTGCTTCTCGAAGCCGCCGACGCTGGCGACCTCCGACACTCCCGGCACGGACGTCAGGGCGTAGCGGAGGTACCAGTCCTGCACGCCGCGGAGCCCGGCAAGGTCCAGGCGCCCCGACGTATCCTCGAGCGCGTACTGGTAGACCCATCCGAGTCCCGTGGCATCCGGGCCGAGGGTCGGGCTCACCGTGGAAGGCAGCTTCGCCTTGATGCCGTTCATGTACTCGAGCACGCGCGACCGCGCCCAGTACAGGTCGGTGCCGTCCTCGAAGATCACGTAGACGAAGGAGACGCCGAAGAACGAATAGCCTCGCACCGTCTTCGCTCCCGGCACCTTGAGCATCTCGGCCGCGATGGGATAGGTGACCTGATCCTCGACGATGCGCGGCGCCTGCTCGTTGTAGTCCGCCTGCACGATGACCTGGACGTCGGAGAGATCGGGCAGGGCCTCGAGCGGCGTGTGTCGGATCGCGTAGACACCAGCCACCACGACGGCGGCGGCGAACAGGCTGACGATCAGGCGGTTCGTGAGCGACCAGTCGATGACGCGTCGAAGCATGCCGTTACCGCTCCTTCTTTGCGGGAGGCAGCGGCTTCGGCGGCGTCGTGACCTCCATGCCCGGCATGTCGCCCATGCCACCGAGCGCCGTCCCGAGGTTCGACTCGGCGTCCACGAGGAAGGTGGCGGATGCGACCACCGATTCCCCCGCGGCGACGCCGCGAAGCACCTCGACCCGCTCGTCGTTCGACGCGCCGATCGCCACTTCCCGCGCGATCAGCTGGCCATCGGCGGACCGGACGAATACGATCGTCCGCTCACCCGTCGAGAGGACGGCCGACCGGGGCACGGTGACGACGCCGGCTCGCGAAGCTCCCTCGATGCGCAGCGTGGCGTACATGCCCGGCTTGAGCATCATGTCGCGGTTGGCCAGCGCGACCCGCACGCGCACCGTGCGCGTGTCGGGATTCAGCGTCGGGTAGACGTACGAGACGCGCCCGGCCCGCCGCTCGCCCGGGAGCGCGTCGAACTCGGTCGTCACGCGCTGGCCCGGGCGGACGCCGGCGAGGTCCTGCTCGAAGACTTCGCCCTCTACCCAGACGGTGGAGAGGTCGGCGAGCTTGTAGAGCAGGTCTCCCGCCATGATGCGCTGGCCCGCGAAGACAGCCTTCTCGACAACGTACCCGCGGGCCTCCGACCGCAACGTGATCGTCCGCCTGGATTCGCCCGCTCGCTCGACCTCGGCGATGTCGCGCTCCGGCATCCCCCAGTACAGCAGCCGGCGCCGGCTCGAGGCCAGCAGCTCGGCGGCCTTGCGCCGCGCGGACGGATCGGCGGCGTCGAGGTCACCCTGGAGCCGGAGAGCGAGCAGCAGCTCGTCCTGCGCCGAGACCAGCATGGGCGAGTACAGCGCAAGCAGCGGCTCGCCCTCACGCACCAGCTGGCCCGTCTGGTTCACGAACAGCTGCTCGACCCATCCGTCGACCCGTGCCGTCACCGTTGAGAGTTTCGTCTCATCCACCGCCACCTGCCCGACCGTGCGCACTTCCTTCGCGAGCGTCCCGACCGTCGCCCGGGCGAACGTGACTCCGATGCGGCGCGCGTCGGCGGCGGAGATGGTCACCGGCTTCGCGACCTCACCGCCGGCCATCGTCGCGTGATCGTGCGACGCCGCGGACGTTGTCGGCGCGACCGGCGCCCGGCGAGTGGCCAGGTACACACCGCCGACGGTGAGCGCGAGGATGACGCCATACGCGCCGGCGCGCATGAATGACCGTTTCATCGTCCACCTCCCATGTCTTGGCGATCGATCAGGTCGCGGCCGGTGAGCATCTCCAGCTCCGCCCATGCCTTGCCTTCCGCGGCCTCGAGCTCCAGCAGTTCCTGCCGGTACCGATTGACCGTCATGCGGTCATCGAGGAGCGTCATGAAGTCCACTCCGCCCACGCGATACGCGGCGAGCGCCGACGCCGCCGTCGCTTCGGCCTGCGGGATGATCGTGGACCGGTAGAGCCGCGAGAGCGCGCGGGCCCGCGTCAGCGCGGCGTGCGTGGATGCAACACGTGCCCGCGTCTCCGACCGCATTGCCGCCAGGTCCGCTTCGGCCATCAGCCGCATCGCACCGGCCTCGTCGCGCATGCGGTTCTGCCGGCTCTTCGCGAACACCGGTACGGAGGCGCCGAGCATGAGGCTGCCCATCCGCTCGGTGCCCATCTCGCCACCGCGCTGGCCGTACTGGACGCCCACCTGGAGATCGGGCCAGATCTCCTTCGCGGCGAGCTTCTCGCCCGCGGTGGCAGCATGGACTTCGTTCACGCCGGCGCGGATCATCGGACGGCTCGCTTCGGCGATGTCCTGGAGCGTTGTCAGCGCCGGGGCGCTATCCGGAAAGGCCGGAAGCACCGGAATGGCGATGCCTGATCCGGTCGGGCGACCGCGGAGCGCGTCGAGCGACGCGGCCATCGCGGTGAGCATCGAGCGCATGCGGATGCTGTCCGCCGCCATGCGCGCGACCTCCACCTGCGCGCGCAGCACGTCCGACTGCCGGCCCTCGCCAACCCGATACATGGACGACGCCGTCTGCTCGATGTCCTGGAGCAGTCGGATGGTCTCGCGATCGATATCGAGCCCGCGCTGGGTGGCGTAGAGATCGTAGAACGCCATCGCCGCCGCGGCGCGCTGCTCGCGGAGCACCTCCGACGCCCGCTCCCCTTCCGCCAGCGCCCGCGCGGCGCTCGCGTTTCCGGCGAGCGAAAGCTTTCCGCCGAGCGGAAGCATCTGCATCAGCTGGAACTGGACCATGCCGACCGTGGCCATCGGCGCCAGTGACGGCAGCGCGTAGTTCATGAATCCGAGCTGGAGCTGCGGGTCCGGGGGCCGGCGCGCGCCGGGGGTCTTCGCTTCCGCCGCCCGGGCCAATGCGACGGCGGCGGCGACGCGCGGGTTCGCGCGATCGACTTCGGCGTAGACGTCACCCAGGCGCAGGGGCGCGCCCTGGGGCTGCGCGATCGCCGCGGACGTTGCGAGAATGAGTGCGCTCCACGCGGAGCGCATGATGATGCTGGACATGGCTGACTCCTGGTCGGCATCGCGGACGTCGCGATGCGGTCGGACGCGCGCGCCCTCACCCGCGGGTGAGGCGCTGCATCAGGAGGTCAGGCTCGGGGCGGCGGGAGCTCGGGAGCCGTGGTGCGATCGACGGCTGCGAGCAGCAGCTCCGGCAGGTCGCGATCGACTGGGGCACGCAGGGCTGGCGTCGTTGCCATGCCAGCGAGCGAAGCGTGGGCGCTGCACGCGGGCATGGAGGCGCAATCCGTAGGCATCGCGGGATCGTGACAAGGCTTCTCGTCACCGTGCGCCGGCATCCGTGACTGGCCGTGCCGCGCGTGATGATCCTGGGCCGCGGCAGCCGTGTGCACACCGGGCTGGCCGGCTTCGCATGCCGATGCCCTGCCCGCCACCGCGAGCGTGAGCATCAGGACCAGGGAGACGAGGCGGCGAATCATCACACCCCAGATTACCCGCCGCGTGAGGACACGACCGTCAGCATTGTCCCCGGGGCGCCGTCGGGCAAATCCCGACGGGCTCCGGGTCAACGGATCCTACTGTCGGGCCTTCTTCTCGAACTCTTCGATTTCCTTCTGCTGGTCGGCCTTCATCTTCGCGGCCATCGCCCGGACCTTCTCATTGGTCAGTCGCGGCATGTATTCGTCGATCATCCGGATGCCATCCTGATGATGCTTGATGGTCTGGGCGTAGAACTCCCGATCGTATGCCGCTCCCGTCTTTGCGCTGAGGCTATCCATCATCGCCTTGTTCTCGGGCATGATGGCTGGTGTGTGCGTGCCGTTGAATGTCTCGCGGATCATCGCCACCATGCTGTCGCTCTCGGCCTGCTGCTTCGTTTGCAGCATGCGGGCGTCGGCCTGCGTCGTGGTCCGGCTCGCCTTCGCCATCGCGTCCTGGGCCATGGCGATCATGCCGGCGTGATGGTCGGACATCCTGGCGAGGAATTCCTGGTCGGGCGAGGCCGCCGGCGCAGCGGTCGCGGCCGAATCCGTCGCGGGGGCGGCAGTGGAATCAGCCGTCGCATCGTCACTCCTTCCGCAGGCGCCCAGCGCGAGCAACGCGGGAAGCACGACGGTCAGTCGGCAAAGTCTGGTCATGCGTTCATCTCCAATAGTCGGGTGGACCGCGGCGCTAACGCGATATCCGGACCCATGCGGCCGCGAGGCCCGGCTACGGGTGGTCGAGCGGTGTCGGGACCGCCACCAGGACGGCCGTGATCGCCAGGACGATCAGCGCCGCCGTGAGCTCGGCTCGCGCGTTCCTCCGCAGCGCCGACGACGCTTCG
>CAMLHT010000202.1 GCA_946479895.1 uncultured Gemmatimonadota bacterium
GGTTGAACACCATGCTCGATGCGCCGAAGCCGCCGTACTCCTCGGGGATGTTCATTCCCATCATCCCGAGCTCGTGCATCCCCTTCCGCACTTCATCGGTGAACTTCCCTGCGGCGTCCATCGCGTGCGAGTCGATGGTGTCGGCGGCGAAGGCGCGGAAGGAGCCGAGCACCATGTTGAGCGCTTCACGTTCCTCGGGCGTGAGCTCGGGGAAGGGGAAGACGAGATCCTCGCGGAGCTCACCGAGGAAGATGCCCTTCGTGAACGAGGTGTTGTGGTCGGGGTCGGCGAGATGGGCGGCCGAGGAATGCGCGGGAGCGGAGGTAGCGGTCACGGCGACGTCCGGGTCTGGGTCGGGGTGTAATTAACTACAACTGCGAGTACTTCGTAGCGGGTATTTCGTACGACGACCGTCGTCGTCCCGTAACGACAACACCAGTACTACGTAGCAGGTCTTTCGTATGAGGACCGTCATCCAGGCCCCTACACGGCACGGACGCACTCCGCGCTGGCGCCGTCCGCCCTGGCATTGGAGGGGCCTCGGCCTGGGTCCGCATACGTGGTACGAAGTACGGCGTACTCGCCGTTGCAGTCGAATATCGCCTATTTGCCCCCCGCGGCCGTCATCGCGGCTGGTGTCGCCGCGACGGCGGCGTTCGCGACATCGGGGGAGGATTCCTTGTTGCAGGCGGCGAGCAGGACGGAGGCGACGACGAGCGAGAGACGCACGACGGGGGGCGGGGCGTGGGTGGTCCGGGAGAAGGGGGGCGTGAGCTGCAGGCGCGGAAAACGTGCGAGGCGCGGGGCGGGACTGCAGCTGCGAGTACCTGGTAGGTGGTACGAGGTACGAGGACCGACATCCAGGCCGCGCGAATGCGGGGCTGCGTGCGGCCGACTGATTTTCTGCGGGGCGGACCCGGGGGAAAGGCCGAATGCGAGCCGGCCTCTTGTGGGCCGTCGAAAACTTGTGCAGCATTTTGTCACAATATTGTGCGTCAGCTCGGCCCCACCCTCCCGCGACACCGTTCACCCAGCCGCTGGCCACACCGAGGAGCCCGCGATGCCCGTCCGATTCGAGTCCGTCCCCCGCAACACCCTCGCCGCCCAGGCCTACGACCTGGTGCGCGACCTGATCGTCAGCGGGCGACTCTCACCCGGTGCGCCCATCATCGAGACCGAGGTCGCCGCCTCGCTCGGCATCCAGCGCTCGCATCTCCGCCACGCGCTCCAGCGACTGCACCACGCCGGGTTCGTCACCACCACCACCATCGGGACCTACTCCCGCACCCACGTCGCGCCGCTCACCGGGGCCGACGTGCAGGACCTGTTCGATCTCGTCGGCGCCGTGGAGGGCCTCGCCGCACGGGCCGCCGCGCGCCTGCCCGGCACTCGGCGCACGAGGACCGTGCGCGCGCTGGCGAGGGCGAACGCCGAACTGCTCGCCAGCGCGCAGTCGAAACGCGCCGACGCCGCGCGCATCAACGAGCTCGACATCGCCTTCCACCGCCTCTACGTCCACGACATCGCACCGCCGCGCGTCCAGGCGATGCACGATGCGATGAAGCCGCAGGCCGACCGGTACGAGCGCCTCTACACCAGCGCCCTGCTCGACGAGATCTCCCTCTCCGTGGCGGAGCACGACGCGATCATCGCCGCCATTCGCGCTGGGGATGCCGATGCCGCGCAACGTGCCGTCGAGACCAACTGGCGCAACGCGGGCGAGCGCTTCGTCCGCATCATCGCCATGGCCGGAGAACGAGGCCGCGTGTAGCCGAAGTCACACCAACCGCGACGGTCGCCGCCGCCGCCCCCGCCGTTCCACGTGGAATTTCATTCAGGAGGATACCGATGCGGCAGGTTCGGATCAGTCGATGGTACGGTTGCCTGGGTTCGGCGCTCGCTGCAGCGCTCCTCCTCCTCCTCACCGCAGCACCGCCCGCCCGCGCGCAGGGCGGCGTGGTCGCGGGGGTCGTCACGGAAGCGCGCAGCGCCGAGCCGCTGCCATCGGTGCAGGTAGTAGTCGCCGGCACCACCACCGGCACTGCCACTGACGTGCGTGGGCGGTTCCGGCTCGCCGGACTCACCGGCGACTCGGTGACGCTCCGCGTGACGCGAATCGGCTATCACCCGGCGACGCGGCGCGTCCGGGTCGGCGACACGAACGTGAGCGTCGAGCTCGTGGCCTCGGCGGTGCAGCTCGAGGCCACGGTGGTCCTCGGCGCGCCCGTTGGCGTGCAGGCCCGCTCGATCGGCAACGTCGTGGAACACGTGGACGCCGCCGAGGTGGTGCGGACGGCCCCGGTGACCAGCGTGGCCCAGCTCCTCAATGCGCGCGCGCCGGGCGTGGTGCTCCAGAACACCTCGGGAATGATCGGGGCCGGCCCGCGCATCAGGATCCGTGGCGGCGCGAGTCTCTCGCTCTCCAGCGAGCCGCTGCTCTACATCGACGGGGTGCGCGTGGACAACACCGTGGGCACGGGACCGGGCTCCATGGTCTCGCGCCTGAATGACATCGACCCGGCCACGATCGAGAGCGTGGAGATCATCAAGGGCCCCGCTGCCTCGACGCTCTACGGCACCGAGGCATCGAACGGCGTCATCCAGATCACCACGAAGCACGGTGCCTCGGGGGGCGGGTCGGTCATCAGCGCCACCGTGCGACAGGGCGCGAACTGGTTCATGAACGCCGAGGATCGCTTCCCGACGTACTACTATCGGGACCCGACCACCGGCACCGTCACGACGGGCAACCTGCTCGTCCTCGAGCGGCAGCGGGGCACGCCGGTGTTTCGCACGGGCCGCTCGCAGGAGTACGCGCTCGACGTGCGAGGCGGCGGCACGAACATCGAGTACTACGCCGCCGGCGCGTACGCGGACAACACCGGCATCGAGCCGACGAATGGCGAGCGTCGCGCCAACGGCCGCGTCAACCTCGGCTTCACGCCGCGCGATTCGCTCACGCTCACCCTCAACCAGGGTATCGTGATCAATCGCACCCGGCTGTCCAACGGCGCCAACGGATCGAGCGTGCTGTCCGAAGGGCTGTGGGGCGGCCTGAGCCTCCTCGATACGCCCACGCGTGGCTTCCTCTCCACGCCGCCGGAGGCGGTGTGGGCGGCCACGGAGCGGACGCTCGACGTCAATCGCTACACGGGCAGCCTCGTGTTCGATCACAAGCCGCTCTCCTGGCTGGCGCACCGGTTCACCGCGGGCCTGGACCTCACCGACGAGACGGGCTCCGTCCTCACGCCGCTCATGGGGCCGGACCTCGCCCAGTTCTATTCCGCATTCACCGCGAGCGGCTCGAAGACGATCGATCGCCGGACGACCTTCTATACGACGATGGACTACAGCGCCACGGCGACGCGGCCCGTGGGTGAGGCCTGGAGCCTCGTGTCGTCGATCGGCGGGCAGTTCTATCGCAAGGCGGTGCGGGTGGAGGAGCTCTCGGGCCAGTCCTTCCCCGCAGCGGGAGTGACCACGATCGCCGGCGCCGCGGTACGGCTCGGGAGCGACGACTTCATCGAGAACACCACGGCGGGCGTGTTCGTGCAGCAGCAGGTGGCATGGCGGAACCGCGTCTTCGTGACCGCCGCGCTGCGAGGCGACGACAACAGCGCCTTCGGGGAGAACTTCAACTTCGTCACCTATCCCAAGCTCAGCGCGAGCTGGGTCGCGAGCGAAGAGCCCTTCTTCCACGTGCCCGCCGTGAGCGCACTCAAGCTGCGGGCGGCGTACGGCGCCAGCGGCAAGCAACCCGACGCCTTTGCCGCGGTGCGCACCTTCGCGCCGCGGACCGGCCCTGGTGGCAGCCCGGCGGTCACGCCGCAGTCGATCGGAAACCCCGATCTCGGTCCGGAGCGCGGCACGGAGCTCGAGCTGGGCTTCGACGTCGGTCTCCTCGAGGACCGCGTCACCGGTGGCGCGACGTTCTACAACAACAAGACGACGGACGCCATCCTCCTGCGCAGCGCCGCACCCTCGAATGGATTTCCCGGTGCGCAGTACGTCAATGCGGGCACGGTGGCGAGCCACGGCATCGAGCTGATGCTCAGCGGCCGCGCCATCGAGCGGCGGCACTTCTCGGTGGATGCGTCGGGCACCTATTCCACCAATCAGAGCAGGATCGAGAGCCTCGGCGATCTCGATTTCATCGCGCGGCGCGAGATCAGCGGGTACAAGCCCGGCTATCCGGTGGACGCGTTCTTCCTCAAGCGCGTCGTGAGCGCGTCGCTCGACGCCGACGGCACCGCCACGAACATCCTCTGCGACGGCGGCCCGGGTGCCGCACCCACATCCTGCAGCAGCGCACCGCGCGTGTTCGCGGGTCGGTCGACGCCCAGCCGTCAGGCATCGTTCACCACCACCGTCACCATGTTCGATCGCTTCCGGCTCTCCGGCCTCGTGGATTACCAGGGCGGCTTCAGGAAGTTCAACAAGGAATGGTGGAACCGGTGCCCGTGGGGGATCGACGGCAACTGTCCCGAGCGGGTGTATCCCGAGCGCTATGACCCGGTGCGGATCGCGGAGATCCAGATCGGTGACATCGGCACCTCCGGCACGGCGCTCGAGGACGGTTCGTTCGCCAAGCTGCGCGAGCTCTCGCTCGGCTACACGCTGCCCGCGTCGCTCGCGGGCCGCCTCGGAGCGCGGCAGGGAACACTCTCCGTTGCCGGCCGCAACCTGCACACGTGGACGCGCTACACGGGCTTCGATCCGGAAGCCCTCTCGCCCGATGCCTTCGCCGCGGAACGCTGGGGTGACCAGGGCTCGTTGCCGCAGCTCGCGCAGTTCCTCGTGACGCTCAACCTCACCTTCTGACCGGCGACCGACCATGACCTCACGAATCCGGGCAGGACATCGCGCGGCCATCGGGCCCACGCTCAGGCGGCTCGCCGTCAGCGTCGCGACCCTGGTCGCCCTCGGCGGCCTTGCGGCCTGCAATCTCGACAAGGTGTTGTCGGTGGACGCGCCATCACGCGTGCTGCCGGGCGACCTGGAGAATCCCGCCAACGCGCGCGTGATCATCAACGGCGTGGTGGCCGATTTCGAGTGTGCGTTCGGCTCCTACACCCTCGTTGGCGGGACGGTAGGCGAGGAGTTGCACGACGCCTCCGTCCAGTCGCAGTGGTGGGTGATCGATCGCCGGTCGTTCGGTCCCTCCGGTTCCATCTACTCCACCGGGACGTGCGCGAGGACGAGTGGCGGGGTGTACGGTCCGCTGTCGACCGCGCGGTGGCAGGCGGACAACGCCATCCGTCTCCTCGAGAGCTGGAGCGACGAACAGGTGCCAGGCCGCACGGACCTGCTCGCGAAGGCGTACGCCTACGCCGGCTACAGCTATCTCCTGCTGGGAGAGGCAATGTGCTCGGCGGCGGTGGATGCGGGGCCCGAGCTGTCGAGGGATCAGCTGTTCGCGCTGGCCGAGGACCGCTTCACGTCGGCGATCGCGGACGCCACCACGTCGAAGAGCGACAGCATTCGCTATCTCGCGCTCGTCGGCCGTGCGAGGGCGCGACTCGACCGCGGCCACGGCACCGAGGCAAGCACCGACGCCCGGCTGGTGCCCGCGGACTTCCAGTGGAATGCCACCTTCACCGCGAACGATCCACTGCGCGAGAACCAGGTGTTCGTGGCCAATCGCCGCAGCCTGACCATGACGGTGGACGAGCCGTACCGGTCGATGACGTTCGCCGGCCAGCCGGATCCGCGCGTGGCGACGACGCTGGAGACGGGCCGAAAGGGCCCGGATCAGGAGACGGTCCTCTATTACCAGAACAAGTACCTCACCGCCGGCGCCCCGATCCCGCTCGCGAGGTACGCGGAAGCGCAGCTCATCGTCGCCGAGGTGGACGGTGGCCAGGCGGCGGTGGATATCATCAATGCCCTGCACGACAAGGCGGGCCTGCCGCACTTCACGAGCACCGATCCGGCGCAGATCCGGCAGCAGGTCATCTACGAGCGCCGCGCCGAATTCTTCCTCGAGTCGCAGCACCTCGGCGACCTGATTCGCTACAAGCTGCCCCTCAGCCCAGCCGCCGGTGAACCGTACCAGAGGCAGAAGGGCGGCGTGTACGGCGATCAGCTCTGCTTTCCGCTGCCCGATGTCGAGCGGCTGAACAACCCCAACATCGGAGGCTGACATGCGGATGACCACTCGGCTTCACTGCGCGCGCGCCGGCGGTGTCGCGGCGGCGCTCCTTCTCCTCACGCCGGCGGCGAGTGCCTGCGCGGCGCAGGCCTCCACGACGCAGGCGGCCGCTCCCGCGTCCGTCCTCATTCGCGGCGGCACCCTGGTGGACGGCTCCGGCGGTGCGCCGCGTCGTGCCGACGTCAGGGTGCGCGGCGACCGCATCATCGCCGTGGCGCCGTCCCTGAGCGCCGTCGCCGGCGAGCGCGTCATCGACGCCACCGGCCTCGCCGTCGCGCCCGGCTTCATCGACCTGCACAGCCACGCCGACCGCGGCATCGAGCGGATGCCGATGGCGGAGAGCCAGGTTCGACAGGGCATCACTACCTCCATCGTCGGGCAGGATGGCGGGAGTGCGTTGCCGATCGCGGACTTTTTCGACGACATCGACCGCCTGCATCCGACGATCAACTTCGCGACGATGATCGGGCACGGCACCGTGCGTTCGGCAGTGATGGGCGGTGACTTCCATCGTGCCGCCACTGCGGCCGAGATTGCCACGATGCAGGCGCTGGTGGATCGCGGCATGAAGGATGGCGCCGTCGGACTTTCCAGCGGCGTGGAGTACGACCCCGGTTTCTTCGCCCGGCCCTCGGAGATCGTCGCCCTGGCGAAGATGATCAAGCCGTACGGGGGTGTCTATTCGAGCCACGTGCGCGACGAAGAGAACGGCGTCCTCGGCGCGTGGAAGGAAGTGATCGACCTCGGCCGCGCCGCGGGCGTGCCGGTGAACGTGTCGCACGCCAAGCTCGCCTCGAAGCCGGTCTGGGGAAAGTCGCCTGAGGCGCTGAAGCTGCTCGATGACGCCGCGAAGAGCGGCGTCAGGGTGTCCGCCGACTGGTATCCCTACACTTTCTGGTCGTCGAGCATGTACGTGCTCATCCCGGATCGCAACTTCGAGAACCGCCACGAATGGGAGGTGGGGCTCGACGAGATCGGCGGCGCGCAGAACGTGATGGTCACCGGCT
>CAMLHT010000203.1 GCA_946479895.1 uncultured Gemmatimonadota bacterium
GCGGCCCCGAAGCGGCGACGCTGTACGGGTCCGATGCGATGGGGGGCGTCATCCAGGTGTTCACGAAGCGTGGTGCCCCCGGCCTCACGCGCCCCCACGTGGACGCCAGCGTGTCGCTGGGATCCATCGAGAGCCAGTTCAAGGACGGCGCTACCACGCGCCAGGCGTACAGCTTCGCCGTGAACGGCGGGAGCGAGTCGGCCGGATACACCCTTGGGGGGACGTACACGCGCATCGGGGCGTGGCTCCCGGACTACTTCCTCACCTCTCCCAGCCTGTACGGCGGCGTGCGCATCGCGAGCGGCGGGTTCACAGTCGATGTGTCCGGCCGCTCGTACACCATGTCGAACGGGTTCGCCAACAACCCGAAGATGGTGGCCATCGGGGCGTACGATCCGGCACCGCTGTACGAGGAGGCCGTCTACCGCCAGGAGACGTGGGGGGCCGACGTGCAGTACGTCGCGCGCTCGTGGTGGCGCCACGAGCTGACGCTCGGCATCGACCGGTTCGGCACGGACGATCACAACACCAGACCTCGAGAGACCACGCCCGCCGACACGTTTCTCCTGGTCAACGATGGTGAACGGCGAAGGGCATCGATCCGCTACAACACATCCGTGACGGTGCCCGTCGCCTCGCGAGCGAACGCGACGGTGACGGCGGGGATCGATCATTCGGCACTCATCGAGACCGGCTATGTCGCGTACGCCGCCACGAACCTTTCGGGCACCATCTCCTCCGATCCGAACAGCCCAGCGTATCCGAATCGCAGCCTCACGCAGAATACCGGATACTTCGGGCAGCTTCAGTTGGCCATCGACGATGCGCTGTTCGCGACCGTGGGGGTACGGGCCGAGTCCAACACGAGCTTCGGCGATGAGGTCGGAACGCTCACGTCGCCACGTGTGGGACTGACCTACGTACGCGATGTCGGCGGCACGACGCTCAAGCTTCGCGGCTCGTACGGGGATGCGATTCGAGCTCCCCTGGCGGCGTGGAAGCAGTACACGCGCACTCCCTACTACACCCAGCTCGCCAACCCCGCGCTACGGCCAGAGCGCCAGCGCGGAGGCGACATCGGCATCGATCTCGTGGGCGGAGCGCGATGGTCCATCGGGGTCACGTACTACGACCAGACCGCCGCCGATCTCCTCCAACTCGTGGTCGCCGACGCGACAGCGGATGTCCCCACGTTCCACTTCGAGAACATCGGCCGGATCAGGAACAACGGGCTCGAGCTGGAGGGAGCTTTACACCTCTCGAAGGTCGATCTGGACGCCCATTACGCGATCACGAACAGCAAGGCTCGGGCGCTCGGTGCCGAGTATACCGGTGACCTTCGTCCAGGGGACCAGATCCTCGGCTTCCCGCGGCAGACGGGAGGGATCACCGCCGCCGTGCGTCCGCTCCGGGGGACCGCGCTGTCTCTGGGGATGAGCTACATCGGCCGCTGGACCAACTACGACTACCTCGCGCTGTATGGCGGAGAGGACCGGGGCGAGATGAGGAACTACTGGATGACCTATCCCTCGTTCGTGAAGGCGAACGTCTCAGTGACGCAGAAGCTGAGCGCGCAGCTCAGCGGCTTCATCTCGGTCGAGAACGTGGCGAACAGCAACGCGTACGAGTGGGACAACTACACGCCGGTGGAGGGGCGCATCACCATGATCGGACTTCGGGCGAGCTACTGACATGACCTCACAGTCTCGTTTCAGGCGCTCACTCATTCCTTGCGCCGTCACGCTCGCCGGTCTCTGGCCGTGCACGCCACGGCTGATCGCACAGTCGCATGAGCAGAACAAGGCCGGATCGCCGATCGTGGCCGCACCGAGCGTGCACGTCTCGTCCGACTGCCCCAACGATCCGTTTTTCGAGACCGCGCTGGCGGTCGATCCCAAAGACTCTCGCCACCTCATCGGCGCTGCCATGGAGTTCATGCGGGACGGCACATCGGGGAGCGCGGTCTACGTCTCGTGGGACGGCGGTGCCACCTGGACCAGGAGCCGCCGCGTCGGTACGGACAGCACGGCATTTCACGGCTTCGATCCAGTGGTACTGTTCGGGCCGGACGGCACGCCGCTGTACGTCGAGAGCGACGATCGCGTGCGCGTGCATCGCTCGCTCGATGGCGGCCGGACGTGGCTTCCCGGGGTCGTGGTTCCTGGGGGAAACTATGATCGCCAGTGGGTCGCCGTGGACCGCACCGGCCGCTACCGTGGGCGCATGTACCTGGCCGGTCTTCTGGATGTCGATCGGCTGGACGGATCGCGTAACGGTTCCATCGCCATCAGCATCTCCACGGATAGCGGGAAGACGTTCAGCGAGCCGACGCGATGGGTCGAAGAGAACGATGGGTCGATGATGGCGATGGGGCTCGCCGTTACTCCGGATGGCACGGTGCTGATTCCGTACAAGACGGGGGTGCGCAACGCTGCGCATCTGCCGAACGACTCGGCATCCCTCCGTGTCATGCGATCCACGGATGGTGGGAGCACCTTCACTCGCGCATCTATCGTGGTCAACACCGGTTGGCCGAAGAGCGTGCGGCCTCGAACCCCGCGAGCGGGCATACTGACGCCCATCGTGGTCGATGCCACAGGCGGAGCATTCGCCGGGAGAGTGTATCTCGCCTGGACCGACTACGTTTCCGAGGGACCCGGGGCCGGCTTCCGGGTCATGGTGGCCAGCTCCGCGGACACTGGCCGCTCGTGGAGCACCACGACCGTGAGCGACAACACTGAGCCCGCTGATCATGGCACGCTGGCACTAGCCGTGAACCGTGGTGGCGTGGTCGGGGTCAGCTGGTACGACAGGCGTGCCGATCCGGACGGACGCTGCCACCGCCTGTACTTTGCCGCGTCGCTCGATGGCGGCCAGACTTTCCTCCCGAACGTCCTGGCTGGAGGAAACCGGCCGACCTGCCCGAGCTCGGCGGCCAACCTGATACTCCGCCCCTATGCCTACCTCGACACGGACCGGATGAAATCACCTGATGGTCTGCCGGTGAACGTGGTGGGGTTCTTCACCCCGACAGGGCGCTTCCAGAACGCTGGAGACACGCAGGGACTCGTGGCGGATTCGGCCGGACGCTTTCACGCGCTCTGGATAGGAGCCGGCGACGGAGGGGTCGCGCAGCTCTGGAGCACGACGATCAGCGTCGACTCGGCGCTCGCTTCCACCAGGAGAGTGGGTGCCCCCGTGGATGTGACGTCGAACATCACGCTCGACGTCAGCCCCAGCGCCATCGATGTGGAGCGGCGCGTCATCACGCTGTCGGTGACCGCCGTCAATAGTACACGACACCAGCTCCGCGGTCCCCTCCTGCTCACGCTCGTGAAACCAGAGACGATGCTCGAAGGAATGCACGCGACGAATGCCGACAACGGCCAGCCCGGTCCCGGGGCGCAGTGGCGCATCGAAGTAGGCAGCGACTCCGTGCTCGCCCCCGGCGAACGAAGCGAGACCAGGCTCCTGCGGTTCGTCTACGATGGTGGATCACCGCTCCGGCCGGAGAGCTCGGAGCCCGCCCAATTCCCCTTCCGGATCACTGCCCGCTCGAGCGCCACTCCCGAGGTGCGGCACATACACGAGTGACAGTCTCGCCGTGATGACGAGGTGCCGCCTCCAAGCGGAGCCTCACTCCGGCTCCGGCTGGATGCGGCACCTCGTCGTTGGTTCGGTCGGTGGATGACTACCGCGAGAGCTCCTGGTACGTCGCTACTTACTGCCACTGCCGGGCGTCGCGTTCAGCGCCCGGGTCGAGCCTCAGAGGCCGAATCCCAGATCGCCGGCGCCATTCTTCGGCAGCATCGGCGAACTAGCCTCGGCGATTCCAGTCGTCTTGATCAGCGTGACCTCGACGACGTCGCCCGACGGACGCATCGAGGGCGTCTCGTAAGGCTGCTTGGTGCCCTTCATGTGAACCTCCTGAATGGAGATGCACCGGGCGCTCACGCGCCGGTGTGGTGATCAGAGTCCGAATCCGATGTCGGCCGCTCCGAACTGCCCCAGGGTGGGGTTGTCGGGCTCAGCGCGGCCCAGCTGCTTGACCCGCGTCTCCTCGACCAGCGCGCCTGCGGCGCGCACGACGGGCGCCTCGTAGATCTTCTTGGTGGCGTTCATAGCTACCTCCTGTGAGAGTGAATCCAGTCAGACTCCTGTCCTTCATTGCGTGTACGGCACCGCGGAGCCACCGGCCGCCGTCCACCGACCAGACCTGACCAGCAACCAGGTTTCGAGCGTGAGCGACTGAAGTACGCCCGCTCGTCCGTCCGACTTGCGCCGCGAACCCTCGCTCTCCGTGGCGACCGCGGATCGGAGTGCATCGGCCTCGATGCACCCGAGTTGTGCGGCAATGGGATCGCGCAGCACCTTCTCGATCCGCTCCCGATCATGCATGAGCGACCAGGCACTCCGGCCGTCGAACGTGCCCTTCCACTGCCGCGTACGCACGGGCTCGGGGAGCACCCCGCGCATCGCTTCGCGCAGGATCCACTTTCGGCGGCACGGCTGCGCACACAGCGCGTGCGGCAGGCGGAGCGCGAACTCGACGAGCGGACGGTGGAGGAAGGGGTAGCGCAGGTCGAGCGCGTCGTTCAGCAGCCCGCGATCCAGCACGGAAGGAATGGAGGCCGTCGCCGCCGCGTTCTCGTGCGCGTACTTGCCGCCCACGGGCCCGGAATAGCTCCGGAGCACCACGCGCCGGTCCGCGAGGCCGAACTCCTCCACCAGGGTGCGCGGTATCCATTCGGGAACACGCGCCTCGGGAACGAGCCGCCTGCGTACCGACGGCGGCACGAGCGGCAGCGCCGCGTTCAGGTACGCCAGCTTCCAGAACGACACCCGCCCCAACGCCGCCCACCGCAGCATCTCGCTCAGCGCCTCACGCACTCGCCCCGCCGCCAGCCAGTCGGCGAAGAAGAACATGTTGCCGAGCAGGTAGTGATCGGAGCCGAGCCCGCTGAGCAGCACCCGCCCACCCGCGCCGCGAACGGTGGCGAGCACCCGCCGGTCGCGCGCGTGCAGCAGCAGCCGGCCATCGGGTGCGTCGGTGAGCGGGGGACCGGAACCGTCGTCCTCCCAGAGCAGCGAGTCGACGAACACCTCGTTGCGGACACCGTAGGCATCGATCACGGCGTCGGAGTACTCGCGCTCGTCCGCCCCGGCGCCGACGCTGTCCGCGTACGTGACGGTTCCGCTCACCCCCGCCGGTAGCTCCCCCTCGTTCGCGAGCGTCTGCGCGATGGACACGATCGACGACGAGTCGAGCCCGCCCGACAGCTCGGACCACACGTCCGGCCCACCGGTGACGCGGAGCCGCACGGCATCGACGAGCAGCGACCGGAACTCGTCGATCGCCATCTCGGGCGCCACGTCCTCCCGCGGCTCGCGGCCGAGCGGGGACCAGTAGACGCGGTGCACGAGGCGCTCACCGTCGATGGAAGCACTGCCGGCGGGAGGGACGGCCGACACTCCGGCGAACGCGCTCCGGTCGCTCGATGGCGTCACCCCGGCGGCGAACTCGGTGAGGTACTGAAGGTCGTACGCCTCGCCGTCCGCCAGGAGCGCGGCGTGTGATGCGAAGGAGGTGATGCCGGGGCACTGCGACCAGTACAGCGCGCGGACGCCGAACGCGTCTCGCGCGGCGACGCCGCGTCGGGTCGATACATCGAATACCACCACCGCGAAGTCGCCCTCGAGCATGGGCACCGCGCGCGCGCCGCCCCGCCAGAGTGCGTGCAGCGCGATGTCGAGATCGGACAGCCCGTCGAGCGCGATCTCCGCCGACCGGGCGATCTCCTGGCGGTTGTCCAATCGAACATCGCCGACGGCGATCACGGATCCGCGCACGGCGATCCGCGGCGCATCGGCCGGGTCGCCGCCGCACAGCAACGCCACGGCGGGGCCGAAGCGGAAATCGTGCACGCTCGCGCCGCTCTCACGGGCGCGCCGCGCGATCGCGGCGCGTTGCCGCGCGAGCACGGCTCCGGTGCTCGCCGACTCCCGGCTCACGATGGAAAGCACGAATGGTGTCGCGGCCATGGCATCACCTCCGATCCGCCGACGCGGGGAGCGGGGCGTACATCTTGACGTGCTCCAGCACGTCGTTCACGGGAGCGCCGTCGCACTCCACCCACGCGTGCGCCGAGAAGGGGTAGGGGTGCACGCCGATCCGCAGCGTCGCGGCCACGCCGCCGTGACGGAGCAGGTGGTAGAGCACCAGCGACTGCTCGAGGCAGAGCGCGCGTCCCGGATACAGCGCCGCGGCCACCGCTACCGCGTGGTCGGCGGCCAGCACGAACTCGCGATCGCTGCGTGCCTCCCCCGCCCGGCCGCGCGTCAGCCACTCCACCGCACGGAGCGTTCGCGCGAAGCCGGCGACGCGCAGCGCGCCCTTCACGACGACGAGCGCGATGGCGCACGTCGCAACCGTTGGCGGTCGATGACGGATCGCGGCCGCCAGCGGCGAACGAACGGAGATGCTCTCGAGGTGGTCGGTCATCGAAGGTCTCCCGCGTGGCAGGTGAGTGAACGAAGGCGTTCCGCCGCGACGCCGCGCTCGACGATGCGCCCCTCCTCGAGGACGAGGATCTGGTCGGCGCTGGCGATCGTGCTCAGCCGGTGGGCGATCACGAACGTCGTCCGCCCGTGCCTGAGCGAGCGCAGCCCGTCGCGGATCAGCGCCTCGCTCTCCGAATCCAGGCTCGAGGTCGCCTCGTCGAGAATGAGAATGCTCGGATCGGCCAGGATCGCCCGCGCGATCGCCACGCGCTGGCGCTGCCCCCCGCTCAAGCGCACCCCGCGCTCGCCCACCACGGTCGCGTAGCCCTCCTCGAAGCGGCCGATGAACTCGTCGCAGTGCGCCAGGTGCGCCGCCTCGCGGATCTCCGTCATCGAGGCGCCGGGCTTGGAGAAGGCGATGTTCTCGGCGATGGTGCCGTCGAAGAGGAAGTTGTCCTGGAGCACCACGCCCAGGTGCGAGCGGTAGTCGCGCAGCTTCAGCGTCGCCAGGTCCTTCCCGTCCACGAAGATCCGCCCCGACTGCGGGTGGTTGAACGCCATGATGAGGCTGATGAGCGTGCTCTTCCCCGAGCCGCTCGAGCCCACGAGCGCGGTGGTGGAGCCGGCGGGCGAATGGAAGGAGATGTC
>CAMLHT010000204.1 GCA_946479895.1 uncultured Gemmatimonadota bacterium
GGGACAAGACGGCGGCGATCCGTTTCCGGCGCCCGGGCAGGGAGCGGCTGTTCGCGAAGTTCGTGGTCACGCCGGAGGACCTGGACGAAATCGCGAAAGGCGTGGCGGCGGCGGGGAAATACGAGAAGAATTACGTCGTCGAGCTGGTGAATGGCGCCGGGGAAGTTCACGCCATCTGCCAGAAGGGAATCCACATCAGCCGTCGTGATTGATGAAGAAGGCTTTCGTTGCAGGCATCGGCCTCCTGGCATCGGCTTGCGCCACGCCCCTGCGGTCGGCGGAAAAGGCGGACGGACAGGCCGAGGGCAGGGCGGCGCCGGATCTCGTGCGCGCGCAACGGCTCGCGGACGCGCTCCAGGTGCGGGGCGGCCAGATCAGGCCCGTCGCCGGTACGATGAAGCTCGGGTTTTCCCCGGAGGCTTTACGAGCGGGCGAGTCGGGATCGGCGATCGTTGCCTTCGTGGTCAAGCCGAACGGGCGCGTGGACAGGGATTCGCGGACGCTCGTGTACGTCGAGGGCCACCAGATCTTCGCGAAGTACGTCTGCGACGCGCTGCTCGCGGCGAAGTTCGAGCCGCAGCCGGCTGACCCGCGCGGGTCGGTCAGCGCCTTCCCGGTGTTCTTCTACATCAAGGACGGGCCGCCGCGCGACTCGGCCCGCGTGAAGCTCGACCAGGCCCAGCGCACGATCGGCCGCCGGTTCGCCTCGATGACCTACGACGAGGCCCTCAGCTGGTTCGAGGCGCGGCCCTCCTGTTCGGCGATCAGGATCGGGCTCGAGCCGCTGTACGGACCGCCGCCGGAATGAGCGGCCGTCCCACCCTCGTCGGTGTGCCGTACGACGCTGCGTCCTCCTACCTGCGCGGCGCGGCCGAGGCGCCGCCGCACATCCGGCGGGCGCTGGAATCGCCATCCTCCAACAGCTGGTCGGAATCCGGCCTCGATCTCAACGCCGCCGGCCTGATGGACGACGCCGGCGATCTCGCGATCGTCGGGGACGTCCGGGCGTCGATCGAAGCGGGGATCGAGGAGATCCTCGCGCAGGGCGGGCGTCCGATCGCGCTCGGCGGCGACCACTCGATCACCTATCCGATCCTCCGGGCGATGCGCCGGCGCCACCGGCCGCTCACGATCCTGCACCTCGACGCGCACGCGGATCTCTACGATGAATTCGAAGGCGACCGCTTCTCGCACGCCTGTCCCTTCGCGCGGATCATGGAGGAGAAGCTCGCCGACCGGCTCGTGCAGGTGGGCGTGCGCACGCTCACCGGCCACCAGCGCGCGCAGGCCCAACGGTTCGGCGTCGAGACCATCGACATGCTGGCCTGGGAAGCCGGCGCGAAGCCGGCCGTCGATGGGGCGGTCTACCTGTCCCTGGACCTGGACGTGCTCGACCCGGCGTTCGCCTCCGGCGTCTCCCACTGGGAGCCGGGAGGAATGTCGGTCCGCGAGGTCCTCGCCGTGATCCACGCGATCAGGGGCTCGCTCGTCGGGGCGGACGTCGTCGAATACAATCCAGTGCGCGACCCGTCGGGCCTCACCGCCATGGTCGCCGCCAAGCTCGTGAAGGAAATCGTGGCCAGAATGCTCTCTCCGTTGTCACATACCACATGACTCTCCGCCTCCTCCCCGCGCTGGCCCTCGCCGCGCTCACGACCACCGCTGCCGCGCAGAACCCGCCCGCCGGCGCTCCTCCCGTCCAGCCCGCGACCGCGACGCCGACCATTCCGGCGAAGTGGGACGTGTCCGCCCGGCGGCCCGGGGCGAAGGATCTCGAGTTCGACACGAGCGTGGGCACCTGGATGTCGCTCGACCTCTCGCCCGACGGGTCCACGATCGTCTTCGACCTGCTCGGCGACATCTACACGATGCCCGCGACGGGCGGGAGGGCGACCCTCGTTCTCGGCGGGCCCGCGTACGAGAGCCAGCCGCGATTCTCGCCCGACGGCCGGCGCATCGCGTTCAGCTCCGATCGCGATGGACTGATGAACCTCTGGACCATGGACGCGGGGGGAAGGGACCTCCGGCAGGTCTCGAAGGAGCGCGAGCGCGAAGTCTCCCATCCGGCGTGGACGCCGGACGGCCAGTACCTCGTCGCCCGCAAGCACTTCCGCAACACGCGCTCGCTGGGCGCCGGCGAGATGTGGCTCTATCACGTTGCCGGTGGCAACGGACTCAAGCTGACCGACCGACGCAACTGGGAGCAGAACGCCACCGAGCCGGTCGTGTCTCCGGATGGGCGGTACGTCTACTTCACCGAGGACGTCTCCCCGGGCGGAGGGTTCCAGTACAACCGCGATCCGCACGGCGTCATCTACGTGGTCCAGCGGCTCGATCGCGAGACCGGGCGCCGCCGAACCGAGATCGGCGGCAACGGCAGCTCGCTGCGGCCGCAGCCCTCGCCGGACGGAAAGACGATGGCGTTCGTGCGGCGCGTCGGCAACAGGAGCGTGCTGTTCGTCCGCGAGATGGAGAGCGGGCGCGAGCGCGCGGTCTGGGACGGCCTCGATCATGACCAGCAGGAGGCGTGGGCCATTTATGGGACTTACCCAGGCTTCGCCTGGGGACGTGACGGCAAGCGCATCCTGATATGGGCGCAGGGGAAGATCCAGTCGGTGGACGTCGCGACCGGTGTGCCGACGGTGATTCCCTTCACGGCGCACGTGAAGCAGGTCATCACCGATGCCGTCCGCTTTCCGCAGCAGGTGGCGCCCGACAGCTTCGACGTGAAGATGCTGCGGTGGGTCGCCGTTTCGCCCGACCAGCGCCGCGTGGTGTACACGGCGCTCAACAAGCTGTGGGTGAAGGAGCTGCCGAATGGCCAGCCTCGTCGGGTGACGGCCGACGCCCGCAACGCCGAGCTGTATCCGTCGTGGTCGCCGGACGGGCTCTCGATCGTGTATGCGACCTGGGACGACGATTCGCTTGGCGCGATCCGCACGGCGCGTCTCGACGGGCGCGGTGGCGCGAAGCTCACGACGCGCATGGGCCACTACATCGAGCCGCGCTATTCGGCGGACGGCCGTCAGGTGGTGTTCCGGCGGATCGGGAGCGACGGGCTGCGCTCGACGCTCTACGGCGGCGACGGCGGCGTGTACGTGACGCCGGTGGCCGGCGGTGACGCGAAGCTGGTGACGGAGGAGGGAAGCGATCCGCGGTTCAACCGGAACGGGGATCGCATCTTCCTGACGTCGGGCGAGAACAACCGCGCGGCGCTCATCAGCGTGAACCTCAATGGCGGCGAGCGGCGCGTCCACGTGACGGCGGAGAACGCGACGCAGTTCACGCCCTCACCCGACGAGCGCTTCGTCGCCTGGGTCGAACGGTTCAACGCCTACGTCGCGCCCCTGCCGCTGACCGGAAAGGGCGTCGACGTGAGCCCGGCGACCGCCGACTTCCCGGCGCGCCGGATCTCGAAGGATGCCGGGCTGTATCTCCACTGGTCACCCGATTCGCGGCGCGTCTACTGGGCGCTCGGGCCCGAGCTCTTCCAGCGGGACATCGCCCGGACGTTCGCGTTCGAGACGAGCGATACCACGCAGCTGATTCGCGATCCGGAGGCGCGCGGCACGCCCATCGGCTTCCGGGCGCAATTCGGCAGGCCGTCGGGCAAGCTCGCGCTCGTCGGGGCGACGGCGATCACCATGAACGGCGACGAGGTGATCCCGAACGCCACGATCGTCGTGGACGGCAACCGGATCACCGCGATCGGCCCCTCGGGCCAGGTGACCGTCCCCGCCGACGCCCGGCGCGTCGACGTCGCCGGCAAGTACATCATGCCCGGCATCGTTGACGCGCATGCGCACGTGTTCCCCGGGTCGAGCGGCATCACGCCAAAGAACGCCTGGACCTTCCTGACGAACCTCGCCTTCGGCGTGACGACGATGCACGACCCGTCGAACAATTCCGAGATGATCTTCAGCGCCTCGGAGACGGTGAAGGCCGGCGGGATCCTGGCGCCGCGCCTGTTCTCGACGGGCACGATCCTCTACGGCGCCGAGGGATCGTTCAAGGCGATCACGACGTCCTTCGATGACGCCGTCTCGCACCTGCGCCGCATGCAGGCCCTGGGCGCCTTCAGCGTGAAGAGCTACAACCAGCCGCGGCGCGACGCGCGACAGCAGATCATCGAGGCCGCCCGGGAGCTGAAGATGATGGTGGTCCCGGAGGGCGGCAGCACGTTCGCCAACAACATCACGATGGTGCAGGACGGGCACACGACCGTTGAGCACAACCTGCCGATCGCGCCGCTCTACGAGGACGTGCTGCGGCTCTACTCGGCCAGCGGGACGGCGTACACCCCGACGCAGATCGTGAACTACGCGGGCCTGAGCGGGGAGTACTGGTGGTACCAGCACGACAGCGTCTGGGCGAACCCGAAGCTCCGCTACTTCACTCCCACCGCGCAGCTCGACGCGCGCTCTCGCCGGCGGATGATGGCGGCGGACGACGACTACTTCTTCGTCGAGGTGGGCAAGGCGGCGAAGGCGCTCAACGATCGCGGGGTGCTGGTCAACCTCGGCGCGCACGGTCAGTTAGACGGCCTCGGAGCCCACTGGGAGCTGTGGATGCTCCAGATGGGCGGCATGTCCAACCACCAGGCACTGAAGGCGGCGACGATCAATCCGGCGACGACGCTCGGCCTCGACAACGACATCGGGTCGCTCCGCGCCGGCAAGCTCGCCGACCTGATGGTCCTGGACGCGAGCCCGCTCGAGAACATCCGGAACAGCACGTCGATAAGGTACGTGATGATCAACGGCCGGCTGTTCGATGGAAACGACCTCTCCGAGCTCGGCAACCATCCCGGGCCGGCGCCGAAAGCGACCTGGCGCGAGTAGCCCGGATGCGGCGTTTTCTCGCGGGGCTGATTCTCGTCGCCGGGTGCACCCGTGCCGTCCCGGCGACGACCGCCAGTCCCGGGCTGGCCGCCGACATCGATGGGATCGTCCGCGACGCGAGGAGCTTCGCCGATGACTCGCTTCGCGGGCGAGGGCCGTGGACCGAGGAGAACGAGAAGGTGGCCGTGACGCTGGCGCAGCGGCTTCTCCAGCTCGGGGCAAGGCCACTGGTCGGCGGGAATCTCCTGGTGCCGTTCACGAGCGAAAAGCGACCCGGCGACACCGTGTTCAATGTCGTCGGGGTTCTGCCCTCGCGCGACGGTTCCATCGCAGGCCGCATGGTGGGCATCACCGCGCACCTGGATCATCTCGGGGTGGGCGCGCCCGACTCGACCGGCGACACGATCTACAACGGCTTCCTGGATGACGCGATCGGGATGGCGATGACTCTCGACGTCGCGCGCCGGTTTGCGCTCTCGCCCGGCGCGAAGCCCCTCGTGGTCATGTTCTTTAACCTCGAGGAGCAGGGGCTGCTCGGCTCGAAGGCGTTCGTGGCGCGTCCCGACGTCGCGGAGCCGATCGCCCGCATGGACCTCCTCATCGGAGTGGATGCCGGCTCACCGGCCGGCGAGGCGCTCGACTGGCAGCTCATGGGCGGACTTCCCGAGCACGAAGGCACGCGCCTGGCCGACTCGCTCGCGCGGTCCCACGGATGGTCCACGGTCGCCACGCCGCCGCGCGCGATCTCGGACGTCTATCCGTTCTCGCAGAAGGGCGTGCCCGTCCTCTTTCCGATTCCCGGCCAGCGCTGGCGCGACTACATGCCGCAGGACCGCGCGGCCGCGATGCGCCGGTTCGACCATTACCACCAGCCGGGCGACGAATACGATCCGCTCTTCCCGCTCGAGGGCACGCGCCATTTCGCCGAGTGGCTCTGGGGGATCGTCAAGGGCGCGTCGGAACGGCGGTGATGGTCGGCCCCCGGCGCATCCTGCTCGCCGACGCCGACGCGTTCTTCGTCGCCGTCGCGCGGATGGTCGACCCCGAGGGCGCCGGGAAGGCGCCGCTGCTGATCGTCGGCGGCTCGGCGCAAAGCCGCGGGGTGGTCTGCTCGGCGTCCTACGAGACGCGGAAGTTCGGCGTCCGCTCCGCGATGCCGATCTCGCGCGCGCTCAAGCTCTGCCCCAGCGCGATGTGCGTCCCCGTGCCGAAGGAGTGCGGCCAGAAGAGCCACGAGATCCGCGAAGTGCTCGGCAAGTATGCGCCGGTGGTGGAGGGCGCGAGCGTGGACGAGTGGTACCTCGACATGACCGGCACGGAGGCCGTCTATCACCACGAGCCGCTGGCCGACACCGCGCAACGGATCCGCCGGGCGGTGCAGGAGTCGACCGGGATGACCGTCTCGATCGGAGGCGGGACGAACAAGCTCGTGGCCAAGCTCGCCGTCGAGCGGGCGAAGCCGAAGTTCGGGGCGAACGGAGTCCACATCGTCGAAGCGGGCGGCGAAGCCGCCTTCCTCGAGACGTTCGCCCTGGCCGAGCTGCCGATGGTCGGGCCGAAGTTCCAGGAGCGGCTGGCAAAACTCGGCATGGTCACCGTTCCCGATGTGCTGCAGCACGACCTCCACACCCTCACGCGCTGGTTCGGGGAGCGCGAGGCCGAGTGGCTGTGGGATCGCGTGCACGGCATCAGCGACGCGGAGGTCGAGTCCGGCGGCGAGGCGAAGAGCATCAGCCGTGACGACACGTTCCCCGTGGATATCGACGACGATCGCGAGCTGGAGCGGGAGCTGCTGGCGCTGGTGACTCGCGCGGCATTCGACCTCCGCGGTGACGGGCTCGCGGCGCGCACAGTGACGGTGCGCATCCGTGACATGGACTTCCAGACCCGGTCGGCGCAGAAGACGCTGCCGGAGCCCGTGGTCTCGGACCGCGTCATCATGGGCGTGGCGAAGCAGCTGCTCCAGAAGCTGCGGAAGGCGCGCCGGGTGCCGGCGCGTCTCCTCAGCGTCGGCCTCTCGCATTTCTCCGCCGACCCGCGGGCCGACCAGATGACGCTGTTCGCCGAAGCGAGGGCGATCGATCCGCTGGCCGAGACGGAAAAGGACCGCGCCGTGGCGCGAACCGTGGACAAGGTGCGCGAGAAATTCGGCGCGAAGGGGATAATCCCCGCAGCATTGCGCCGTAGGTAACTCGCGGGGAAAGAAGGGTTGGTGCGCGGATCACGCAGATGAACGCGGAAACGGCAATCCGGGCGCGGTGCAGACTCTTACAGGTGTCTGCACCGCGCCCGGGTC
>CAMLHT010000205.1 GCA_946479895.1 uncultured Gemmatimonadota bacterium
GAGTAGCCCCCGCGGAACGTGAACGAGCCTCGTGGCTCGCGGAACAGGAATCCGTCGCCTGACTGGCCGATCGCCGCTGACGGCATCGCCAGGACTGAGACTGCTGCGAGGGTCACGATGCCGGGGACGCCGCGCCTGGCTCCCCGGGTGACCTGCGGTCTGTGCGCCATATCTCCCCTCCACCTTCCGGGCCGCGCCCGGGGATGCCAGCGTTTGCATACAAACTGGCATCCAATCAGGATCTGTCAAGCGGGTTTTTTCACGGATCCTTTCCGGGGCGAAAACCCGCCTCGCTCCCTACCCCAAAGAAGGCGGAGGGGTCGGCTTCCCGATAGCCTAGCGACCGTACAGGAGCATGCGCCGGTTGTACCACTGCATGCGCACCTTCGCCGACTTCTCCAGCGAAGCCATCGCCGAGGTCAGCGACTCCAGCGATCCGGTCACCTGGGCGGGCCGGTCGGCGATCGAGTTGTCGCCGATCCCCACGTCCACATCGTACCAGCGCTGGAAGCCGGCAACGACCTGGCGGACCGTGCCGTTGACGACGAAGCGTCCCTCGAGCCAGCCGAATGCCTCGTCGAGCTCGGCCGTGGTCGCCGGCCGGAATTTTCCGTCGGCGACGACGATCGACTGACCCGCGGCGGCGGTCCAGGTGCTGTCACCGACCGTGATGAGCGGCGAGCCCGACACGATTCGGACGATGGTCGGCACGCCCTGCTCGGCGCGGACGTCCACCCGCCCATCCGTCGCGGCGATCGCAACGCCCGGCGCCCGCAGCTCGAGCGCCGTCCTGTACGGGGCGACGGTGAAGGACGCCGCTCCATCCACCGACACCGCCCGCAGCCGCGCCTCGCCGAAGCTCTTCGTCACCCGCATGCGCGACCCGGCGCCGAGCTTCACGGCCGTTTCGTCGCCGAGCGAGAGGTTGCCGATCTGGCCGCGGTTCGCCGAGATCTGGCGAGCCTGCGACGAAGTCAGCTCGCCGAGGATGAACTTCTCGCTCGGGCGCGGATCGAGCCGCGTCAGCCCGTAGGCGACGGCGCAGAGCGCGAGCACGCCGATGACGATGAGCGAGATGGACAGCTTCCGCTTGTTCGACATCGCGTCCGCCATGTGGGCGACCGTGCGATGCTTCGCCTCCTCGACCGACGGGCGCCCCGACTCGGCGGTCGCGTGGTTGCGTGCCGCCTTGATGTGCGCCCACACGTGCGCGGCGTCGACCTCGGTCGCCGGGTGATGCGGCTTGTGCGTCACGTGCTCGTTGTGCTCGAACCGCCGCAGCGCGCCGAGCCGGCTCTGCTCGCGGACGATGGCCTGGTGCATCGCCTGCTCGAGAGCGTGATCGAGCGCTTCGGGATCGGTGATCGACTCGCGGGCGTTCAGCACCTGGAGGAACGCCTTCTCGACGACGCGCGCCGACGAGGCGGGATCATGGAGCTTTTCGTCGGCTTCCTTCAGCAGGGTCGGGAAGATCTCCTGGAAGCCGTGCTCGAGAGCCTGCTCGTCACCGGTCCGGATGCCGGCCATCAAGTCCGAGGGAATGCTGTGTGTGAGCACGGTCATGGGCGCCCTGTCGCGGTTCGGGTTTATGCGAACCTTGCCGGGCGGCGATAGTGCGTGCAATCAAGGATTCCGCCCGCGAAGGTCAGGAACACACCGACAATCGGGGCCGCGGCGCGGGGCCGCAAGAGGGGAGACCGGGGAGGCGCGGCACAGGCCCTGCCCGGGGGCAAATCATGCGTTTTGTCATTGCCACCGCACACTACGCCGGCCTCGGATTCGCGATCCGCCTGCTGGATGAAGGCCACGACGTCGTCGTCGCCCCGATCGGGACCGAGGACCGGCGACTCTGCGCCAGCTACGAGCTGGTGGGAAGCGGCATCGTTCCCCGGCGCGGGCTGGCCGAGTTGATCGCCGACCGGGCCCGCTTCCGCGACGCCATCTGGCTCGGGGACGAGAACCACAGCGTGGACGAGAACGAGCTGCTGCGGCGCGAGGGATTCCGGGTGTTCGGGGGCGGCAGGTATCCCGACACCATGGAGCACGACCGCGCGGCATGCCTCGCGTTCGTCGCGAAGTACGGCCTGATGCCACCGCCGTCGGAAGCGTTCACCGATCCGGCGGCGGCGATCGCGTTCCTCGAGCAGCATCCGGAGCGATCGTACGTGTGCAAGCCCGACCACGGCGAGACGTACGAGACGTTCCTCCCGCAGTCGGAGCGGCCCGAGGAGGCGAACCTCGAGCTGCGCGGACACCTGAAGGCGATGAAGAGCGATTCGCCGTTCGTCCTCCAGGAGCGGAAGGACGGCGTCGAGGCGAATCTCGAGGTCTGGCTGGTGGAAGGCGAGCCGCGCTTCGCGTTCGCGACGCTCGAGTCGAAGCGGAAGCTCACCGGCGACCTCGGCGACTTCGCCGCCTGCGCGTTCGACTTCGCGTTCGTCGTCCCGCTGGAGAGCGAGATCGTGAAGCAGACCGTCGGACGGCTGTTCCCGGCGTATCGCGAGATGCGGTACACCGGCTTCGCCGACGCCAACTTCATCGCCGCGCGGGACGGCGTGTGGTTCCTGGAGAAGTGCGAGCGCTTCGGCTACAACGCGCACCCGAATCTCTTCTGGACGCTCAATCGCGATCCGCTGGGCAAGGTCTTCGACACGATGCTCGACGGGACGTTCGAGCCGAACTTCGCCAAGGGCTTCGGGGCGACCGTCTCGATGTACCAGGACCACCGGATGACGGGCAGCGTGATCCAGTATCCGGAGACCGTGGCGAAGGACGTATACCTATATGATGCGCAACGCGTGGACGGCCAGCTGCTCACCGCCGGCTACTACGACGACGTGCTGCTCGCGACGGGGTTCGGGTACACGATCCCGACGGCGTGGGAGAAGGCGATGGAGGTCGCGCGGGCGGTGAAGTTCCCGGGCCGGTCGTACCGGACGGATGGCGGAGGCGTGGATTATCCGTCGTCGCCGTTGCGGAGGTACGAGGCGCTTCAGGCAATGGGCTGGCTGTAAGGAGCTTCGAGCTCGGGCCCCAGCCCCAAATCCAGCTCCAGCCCCGGCTGGCGGGCGTACCTCGTTCGGCTCGGGGGCCAGCCAGCGTTGGCTCGATCCCCGCTGGGCAGAACTGCCCTGTTGTGACCCCAGTCACCGTGGCATTTTCGGCGCTCGCAGGGACCTCAGCCGTCCCATCCCACTTGAGCTGCCACCCCGGTCGGCTCGACAGACTTCCGACGACGGAACCCCATGTCGACACAAAAGACTCGCCTCCTCGGCGCCCTCACCCTGCTCGCCGCTGGCGTGCTGGCCGGCTGCGCCGACTCCACTGCACCACGTGTCGCGGAATCCACGGAGAACGTCACGATCCGCGACGGCCTCGTCTGGACGCCCTCCGGCGCGGTCTTCAGCGTCGCCGAGTGGCCGACGATGCCCAATCAGGCGGATTACATGGTTCCGGCCGACGAAGCGGTCGCTCGCTCGGAAGCGGGAGCGCTCGAGAAGCTCGGGGGAGCGATGCGGTCCGTCGTCGGGGCACCGTCCTACAAGGTGCTGTGCCACAACACCTCGACGGTCGTGTGCGGCGCCTTGCCCTCGCTGGTTCCGGGCGTTCTGATCACTTACTGGACGGACGCCCAGTGGACGGCCGCGACGGTCGCCGATTTCAGTCGGTTCAACATGATCTACATCCCGGACGGAGCGGGTTCACGGCCCGGGATCGTCAATTCGCGCAACGTCTGGGGGCAGGCCACGACCGGCCGCATCGCGCTCACCGGCGTCCACTACGAGCATTGCAGCGCCAGCGCGCCGACCAGTGGGCCCTGCCGCGTCCTCAAGGGATCATCGGACTGGATTCTCGGTGACCCTGCCACGGGCCTCCTTGCGTCTACCGCATCAGCGGGTGCCGCATGGTTGCCGACCGTCGCGCCCTACGCCGGGGTGACCTACGCGCAGACTGGTGGCGGGTGGGATCTCGTGAACATCACCGATCCGGGCCATGCCACGATGCAGGGGTCGACGGATGCCTCGCTCAGCAACTTCAGCAACAGCTCGCACAGCCTTTTCGGAGCCATCGGGTCGTTCACTTCCGTGGCGCGCATCTGCTCGACGGGCGGAAGGTATCCCGGCGTCTGCGCGGAAACCGCGTGGCGACCGCACTTCCTCGTCGTTTCGGTCGCGATCCAGGACCAGGATGGCGACGGCGTTCCCGACGCGAGCGACAACTGCCCGACCGTTTCGAATCCATCGCAGGAGGACGCCAACGGCAATGGCGTCGGTGACCAGTGCGAGTCGGCTCCGGCCGTCGTGATTTCACCGGCTTCGTCGGCGGTCGCGCCGGGAACCGAGGTGACGTTCACCGCGACGGCGACAGATGCCGACAATCCACTCGGCTCGCTCACATATGAATGGCGAGTCAACGGCCTCGTGCAGCCGGCGACGGGAACGACGTTCACCACCGTGATCACCGCCGCGACGACGGTGCGCGTCACCGTGCGCGATCCGGGCAACCTCACGGGCTTCGCCGAGTCACAGATCACCGTGATCACGAACCGTCCGCCGAGCGTCTCCTTCAGCAGGCCATTCCGCGGAGTCGAGGGCAGCACGATCGTCGTCACCGCCACCGCGTCGGATCCTGACGGCGATGCGCTGACGTACGCATGGGACATCGATGGAGACGGCTCGGCGGATTCGACGGGCACTTCCCCCTCGGTCTCGCTGACCTACGCCGACAACGGGCGGCGCACCGTCTCGGTGGTGGTGAGCGACGCGAAGGGTGCCACGGCGACGGCCGCGACTCCGGTCGACGTCGACCAGGTGCCGCCGACCATCACCGCGATCAACCCGGCGACCACGATCCAGATGGGGCAGACATTCTCGCTCGCGGGCACCTTCAGCGACCCCGGAGCGGAAGACATGCCATGGACGGTGACGGTGGACTGGGGCGACGCGAGCGAGCTGGAGACCATCTCCACTTCCACCATGTTGATCGCCGGGACGCACACCTACGGCCAGTTCGGAACCTTCACGGTGACGGTGCGCGTCACCGACAAAGACGGGGGTACCAGCGCGCCGATGAGCACGACGGTCCGTGTCGAGGATCCGACGCCGCCAGTGGTCAGCGCGGCCGTGGGCGGAACGGTGGGAGCGGGCGGATGGTACACGACCGACGTGACGGTGACCTGGACGGCCGAGGATCCGGAATCGGGCATCGCGTCCTCCACGGGCTGCGCGACATCTTCGGTCACGGCCAATACCGCTGGAACGACGTTCACGTGCTCCGCGACGAACGGCAGCGGTCTCGTGACCGAGCAGTCGGTGACCGTGAAGCGCGATGCCAATCATCCCGTCGTGACGCCGGCGATTACGGGCACCCTCGGGTCCGAGGGATGGTACACGAGTGACGTGTCCATCGGGTGGAGCGTGACGAATGTCGGTCCGTCCGGGGCCAGCGCGTGCGCCGTTGCGTCGCTGACGGAGGATTCTCCGGCGTCGTCGTACACCTGTACCTCGACGTCGGGGGCGGGGCTCACCGGTTCGGGCGCGACGACGATCAGGCGCGACGCGACGAGGCCGTCGATCGGCTACCTGGGCAACGCCGGCTCGTACACGGTCGACCAGACCGTGGCCATCACATGCTCGGCGAGCGATGCGATGTCGGGACTGGCTTCTACCACGTGCGCCAACATCGGCGGCGCGGCGTACGCATTCAGCCTCGGTGCGAACACTTTCTCGGCGACGGCTGCTGACCGGGCCGGCAACACGAACAGCGCGAGCACGACCTTCACCGTTACGGTGACGCCCGCGAGCCTGTGCGCGCTGGTTGAGCGTTTCGTGGACAACGCCGGCGGCGTCGCGAACTCGATGTGCGCAAAGATCAGCCAGCAGAGCTGGCGCGCCCTGGACAACGAGCTTTCGGCGCAGTCGGGCAAGAAGATCAGCGCGACCAACGCCGCCATCATTCGCCGCCTCGCTGACGCCCTGGCGGCTCGGTAACCCATCACGGCAGGAGGAAAAGAGGCTCCGGTAACTCCGGAGCCTCTTTTCTTTCCTGGCACGACGATGTGACCGTCGGCGGGGCCCGAGACCCGCGGCCTTCTCAGGTCAGCTGCGAGCGGACGGCGGCAAGAATTTCGGCGGAGAGCTCAGGGTCGTCGACGACGCGCGCGAGCACCATGGCGCCGACGAGGCTGCTCATCGCCCCGATGGCCTGCTCGCGGGCGGTGTCGCTGGACTCCGCACCGACGGCCCCGGCGAGCAGGTCGAGCCTTGCTTTCAGGCCTTCGGTAAAGGCGCGGCGAACCTCCGGCTCGCGTCGGGAGGCTTCGGCGGCGAGCGCGGCGAACGCACAGCCGATGGCGGGTGAGTCCCGATGCCTTTCCGTCAGGTAGCCGTTGACGATGGACTCGAACGCTTCGTCCGGCGAATCGGCAATGGCGGCCGCCCACCGGGCCGCCGCGGACCCGAGCGCCGCGGCGCACGCCTCGGCCTCGAGGGCGGACTTGGACGCGAAGTGGCCATAGAAACCGCCGTGAGTCAGGCCCGCCGCGGTCGTGATGTCGGCGACGCTGCACCCCTCGAAGCCCTTCGCCCGGAAGGCCCGGCTGGCCATGTCGAGGATACGCTGGCGGTTCTGCGCCGCCTGGGCACGGGTGGTTTTCATGTCCGGCGTGGTTAAATGATGGCCATCATGATTGATTGGAATTAATCATGATGCCTATCATTTAACAACAGTCCGGCATTACGTCCTCACGAGCTTCCGGTAGGCGATCCGGTGCGGCTGGTCGGCGTCCGCGCCCTTCCGCTTCCTGAGATCCTCGATGTACGCCTGGTAGTTGCCCTCGTACCAGACGACCTCCGAGTTGCCCTCGAAGGCGAGGATGTGCGTCGCGATGCGGTCGAGGAACCAGCGGTCGTGGGAGATGATCACCGCGCAGCCGGCGAAGTCGAGGATCGCGTCCTCGAGCGCGCGCAGGGTGTCGACGTCGAGGTCGTTGGTCGGCTCGTCGAGCATGAGCACGTTGCCGCCGGACATCAGTGTCTTCGCGAGGTGGAGCCGGTTCCGCTCGCCGCCGGAGAGCTGGCCGACCTTCTTCTGCTGGTCGGTGCCGCGGAAGTTGAAGCTCGAGAGGTACGCGCG
>CAMLHT010000206.1 GCA_946479895.1 uncultured Gemmatimonadota bacterium
CGTCGTCGTGGTGCGGCTGGTTTGCGGTCAAATGCGCGTGGGAGGCGGCGCTGCAATCCCGGGCGTCGGCGGCCGGGCAGCTCGCCGATGCGCTCCTCGCGCCGGCGACCCGCTTCGACGGCCATAAGGGCGCACCGCTTCATTTCGGTTCGAATCATGAGCTCGTCCAGCCGCTGTACCTGGTCAACGGGAAGGAAGTCGCCGGCGAGGCCGAGCCGGTGAGATCGCGCGGACAGGCAGCATGCGACTGATCGGAATCGCCCTCGGGCTCGTGATCGCGGTGAGCGCGAACGTGGCCGCCCAGCCGGCGGCGCGGCGTCACCTCTACGTGAGCAACGAGCGCAGTCGCGACGTGAGCGTGATCGACGTCGCCACCAGGCGCGTCATCGCCCGAATCCCGATGCCGGCGCGCCCCCGCGGAATCCAGGCGTCTCCCGACGGGCGCACGATCTACGTCGCCGTCAGCGACGACTCGCCGAACAGCACCGGCACCACCGACGGGATCGTCGCGGTCGACGTCGTGAAGCGAAAGGTCACCAGGCACCTCGCGGCGGGGTCTGATCCGGAGCAGTTCGCCGTCTCGCTGGATGGCCGGACGCTGTACGCGTCGAACGAGGACGCCGGCACGATGTCGGCCATCGACGTCCGGTCCGGGCGCGTGCGGACGACGGCGGTCGTCGGCATCGAGCCCGAAGGCGTCGCGCTCTCGCCCGACGGGCGCACGGTCTATGTCACCGCCGAGACGAGCAACAGCGTCTCGGCGATCGGCGCGACTTCGAGCGAGGTGGTGGCCAACATGCTCGTGAACGCCCGTCCGCGGAGCGCCGCGTTCTCGCCCGACGGAAAGTGGGCGTACGTGACGGCCGAGATCGGGGGGACGGTGCAGGTGATCGACGTGAAGGCGCACCGGGTCGTCGAAACCATCGACCTGCCGGCCGACAACGCGAAGCCGGTGGGCGTCGCCGTGTCGCCCGACGGCGGCACGGTGTACGTGGCAACCGGCCGGACGCACTCGGTCGTCGTCATCGACGCGCGGACCCGGAAGCCCGTCGTGACCATCCCGGTCGGCCGCCGGCCCTGGGGACTCGTCGCCTCACCCGATGGGCGGTTCGTCTACACCGCCAACGGCCTCTCGAATGACGTGTCGGTAATCGATACCCGGACCCGCCGGGTCGTCGCGACCATCGCCGTGGGCACGGGTCCGTGGGGGCTGGCTTTCGGGCGGTAAGGAAACGCTAATTTCCCGGCATGCTCCCCCACCTCGGCGCGAGCGTGCCGCGCAGCGGCAGCGCCCTCGGCAGGCAGATCGGCATCTACGCGCTCAAGCTCCTCCGCTGGCGCGTCGAGGGGGACTTCGATGACTACCCGAAGATGGTGGGGATCGTCGCCCCACATACGTCGAACTGGGATTTCCCCGTCGGCCTCGCCGCGCGTTACGCCCTGCGGCTGGATGCGTCATGGTTGGGAAAGCACACGCTGTTCCGCCCGCCGTTCGGGTGGATCATGCGGCGGTGGGGAGGGATTCCGGTCGACCGCACGGCCTCGCACGACGTGGTCTCGCAGACGATCGAGGCATTCGCTTCACGGCCGCATGTGTTTCTCGTCATCACCCCCGAGGGCACGCGCAAGCAGGTGAGCCGCTGGCGCACGGGATTCTGGCACATCGCGAAGGGCGCCGGCGTCCCGATCCTGCCGATCGTGTTCGACTGGGGGAAGCGCGTGATACGCATCCATCCCGCGTTCTTTCCGGGTGACGACGTCGAGCAGGACATCGCGGCATTGCAGGCGCTCTACGCTGGCGCGCGTGGCCGGACGCGATAGACGGCCGCTCGTGAAGCAGCTCTCCCGGATCCGTCAGGATGACATCGTTCTCGACTCATAACCCGCTCGCCCGCCTCACCTCGGCGGCACTCGCCCTCGGCGGCATCATGGGCGCGGCCTTCGTGATCATCTCGAACGGTGAGATCATCGGAGCGATGGCGATGCTCAGCACCCGCTGGCTGATCGCCCACAACCTGCATTTTGCGTCGGCCGCGCTGCTGCTGTTCGGGGTCGTCGGGCTGTACCTCAGCCATTCGCACGAGATGCGGCTCTCGGGACACTTCGCGTTCGTGCTGGCACTGCTCGGCACCGGATTCTACTTCGCCACCGGAGTGATGACGGCGGCGGTCCTGCCCTTCATCGCCGGCGCGGCTCCCAGTGTCGTGTCGGCGCACGGCCCGCTCTTCGATCCCACGCTGCCGGCGCTGATCGTGTCGGTCGGCGTGTTTCAGCTCGGATGGCTGATCCTCGGGCTCGTCGTCGCGAACGCCGGCATCCTTCCCCGCTGGACCGGGCGCGTGACGGCGGCGGGCGCCTTCATCGGGATGATTCCTCCCCGGCCATTCGGCTCCGTGCCGTGGATCGTCACCGACATCGGCTGGGTGATCATGGCCGCCGGACTCGTTGGAATGGGTGTCGCCGGCTGGCGCCGTTCACCGCCCCCGGCCGCGCGTGTAGCTTCCGGAGCTTGAGCCTCCCGATACCGAGCATTCCCGCGCGCATCGCGCGCCGACTGCGAACCCTCGTCCTTCTCGTCGCCGCGCCCACCGCGCTGGCTGCGCAGTCCCCTCCGCCCCCTGCCGTCCCGGCGCAGCCGCCGACCGCCGCCGATTCGGCGCTGCGGATCGTCCTGCTCACGATGGGCCAGGGCGACCAGGTGTACGAGCTCTTCGGCCACAACGCGATCTGGGTCCATGATCCCGGTCAGCTCGTGGACACCGTCTACAACTGGGGTGTCTTCGATTTCCGGACGCCCGGCTTCCTCGGGCGGTTCCTCCTCGGAGACATGCGATACATGATGGCCGGCGAGACGATCGACAACACGCTGGCGATCTACCGGTACCTCAACCGCCGGGTGTGGGCGCAGGAGCTCGACCTCACCGCGTCGGAGAAGCGGGCGCTCGTGGATTACATCCGCTGGAACGCGCGACCCGAGAATTCGCAGTACCGCTACGACTACTACCTCGACAATTGCTCCACGCGCGTGCGCGACGCCATCGACCGCGTGCTTGGCGGAAGGCTGCGCGCGTACCTCCAGGCGATCCCCACCGGGGAGACCTACCGGTCGCACTCGCTGCGCCTGATGCAGGGCCAGAAGCTGATGGTCACCGGCGTGGACCTCGCGCTCGGCCGCTCGACCGACGTGAAGCTCACCGCCGACCAGGCGTCGTTCCTTCCGTATCAGCTCATGCAGTACGCGCGCGGCCTGAAGCTGGACGGCGGCTCACGGCCGCTCGTCGCCCGCGAGTTCCTGATCAGCGATGCCGAGCGCGGGCCGGAGCCGGAGCACGTGCCGGCGATGTGGAAGGGCCTCGTGCCGGTCGGCCTGGCGCTCGGCCTGATCATTCTCGTCCTCGGCTACCGCGTGTCGCGCCCCGTCTGGGCATCGGTCGCGGTGGCAATCGTGGCCGGTATCCAGGGGCTGATCGGCACGGTGATCACGCTGCTGGTGACGATCACCGATCACGTCGCCGCGCACGCCAACGAGAACATGTTCATGCTCAACCCGCTTTGGCTGATCCTGGCCATCGCGGTGCCGGTGCTCCTCATGCGGCGGCGTGCCCGCGGCGTGGCGCGAGGCACGGCTCTCGTCGCCGGCGCGCTCGCCCTGTGCGCGGTGGTGATCCACCTCGTCGGATTGTCGCGCCAGCCGAACTGGGAAGTCATCGGCCTTCTCCTGCCGTCCCAGCTGGCGATCGTCGCGCTCGCCCTCTCCTACTCCCGGCGCGGCGCCGCCGCACCGGTGAGCGAACCAGGCAGCGTGAAGAACTGAACCTGGTCCATCATCACGAGCGGCACGGCGATCACCCCTCGCTTCGTGTCGTAGCCGATGTCCGCGGGCTCGGGAACGAATCGCACGACGCGCGTGTCCTTGCCGTCGTGCACGGCGTGGATGCTCGAGTCCGTCCAGCAGGCGTAGATGATCGCGCCTGAAGGCAGGACCTCGACCCCGTCGAACTCACCGGCGTTCGATTCGCCGCCGCTCGACGAGAGCTGAGTCACCTTGCCGAAGTCCGGGGCATACGCATCGACCCGGGCGTTGAAGCGCTTGAAGCCGACGACGACCCAGCGCTTCGCCGTGGCGTCCCAGGTGATCCCGTTCGGCTCGCCGAGCTGCGACCCCTCGGCGATGACGGACACCGCGCGGCCGGGGCCGACGCCGAAGATCCTGTCTCCGCCAGGCCGTAGCACGCCCTTCTCGGTCATGAGGATGCCCGTGTCGGTGACCCGCAGCGTGCCGTCGGGGCCGAGCGCGACGTCGTTGAGCATCGTCACGCCGTAGGCTCCGAGGTCGACCGTGCCGACCGGCTCGCCCGTCCGTCTGTCGAAGCCGCGAAGCACGTCGATGTCCGCCACCCACAGCGTGTCGCCCTGGATCGCCATGCCCTTCGGCGCGTCGAGCGTCACGCCGTTCACGCCGCTCTTCGCGAACACGGTCATCGAATCCGGGTTGCCGGCCTCGATGCGGACGATGTACGCCTGGCCGTCCTTGTCGGACCCGAACCCGATGATGTTGGTGACGAACCACGCGTCCTGGTCGGGATCGTATTTCACCGATTCGGGGCTGCGGAATCCGGCGATGCTCGCGACATGAGTGGTGCCCGCGGGCTGCACCCGTTCCTCGTCACCCGACTTCACTTCCCGGCCGTCAGCCTGGCGGCAGCCAGCGGCGACCACAGCTGCGATAAGGATTCGAACGACGTTTCGCATGGCGGCTGGGGACCGCAGAACTCGGGCCGCACTTCGGTTGCCGGTCCGGGGCATGGCGCCGTCATCCATGGCGGGCACCCTCGCCGGCAACCTCCGCCCGATCATCGCACGGAACGGAGCTGAAAACGACTGAAAGAACCAGGTCAGCGGTTGAATGACGTTTCAGTCCCTTCCGTTTCCTTTCGCGCGAAACGGTGCGGACCGTCCTCGCGAGAGTGCCTTACCCTAGCGGGGATCCTCGCCGGCAACCTCCGCCCGATCGTCGCACGGAACTGAACTGAAAGCGACTGAAAGAACTCAGGTCATTTGTTGCATGGCGTTTCAGTCCATTCCGTTTCCTTCCGTGCGAAACGGGGTGGACCATCCTCGCGAGAGTGCCTTACCCCTCGCGGGGATCCTCGCCGGCAACCTCCGCCCGATCGTCGCACGGGTCGCGTGCTAGTCCGAGCCGGCCGGCCGGTCGCACCTTTCGCGATGAACGACCCGGTGGCTCAAAATCCGCACGTCCGCGTCCTCGTACGACCCGATCGGCTGACCGCAGCGCATGCACTTCGGGAACATGGCGTAGATGGAGCGCGCGAGCTGCTCCACCTCGGGGTCGGTCGGGCGCGAGCGGATATCCACGCCGACGACAATAGAGGCGATTCCGCGGCGGCGCTAGCTTACGCGCTCCTTTCCCACCGCCATGAAAGAGTACACGCGGCAGTATTACGACCGATGGTATCGGGATCCCTCGACCCGCATCGCGACCGCCGAGGGGACGGCGCGCAAGGTCCGCCTCGCCGTTTCCGCCGCGGAGTTCATGCTCGCGCGCCCGATCAAGTCCGTGCTCGACATCGGCTGCGGTGAGGCGCCGTGGCGCGCTCCCCTGCTGAAGCTCCGGCCGAAGGTGTCGTGGCTCGGCGTCGAGTCGAGCGAGTACGTCGTCCGCGAGCTCGGCCCGTCGCGCAACATCGTGCGGGGCAGCTTCGGCAGGCTCGGCGCCCTCAAGCTGAAGCGCCGCTTCGACCTGATCGTCTGCGCCGACGTCGTGCAGTACCTCACCGACGAGGAGCTTCGACGCGGCCTGCGGGAGATCCGGCGGCTCGCCGGCGGCGTCGCGTACATCGAGACCTTCGCGAAAGAGGATTCGATGGAAGGCGACCGCGACGGCTGGATCGACCGCCCCGCGCGCGTGCTCAAGCGCATCTTCCACGAGGCCGGCCTGCGACACTGCGGCTTCTACTGCTGGGTCGACCCGCGGAAGATCGCCAACGCGAACATCTTCGAGCTCGGCCAGTCCTAGTCCGGGCGCGCGATCGTCACCTCGCGCCGCGTGATCGCCGGCGGCGCGCCGCGACGTGCCACGGTGAGCTCGACGTAATACGTCCCGTTGCGGAGGCGGCTGACGTCGAAGACCAGTGACCGTGCCTGGATCGGGACGTCGCCTGCCCAGCTCAGTCCCTCGCGCTGACCGATGCGCGGCTCGCGCCAGGTGACGCCGATCTCTCCGCCCTCGGCCTTCACGACGCCGATGGACGCCCCGAGCCGGCGGAAGAAGCCCGGCTTCGCGCTGCTCGAGATGCGGAGGGTGACGTCCACCGTGTCCGCCGGCGCGACGCCATAGGTCTCCCAGAAGATGCCGACCCGGTCGCCCGTGAGCCGCAGCGATCCCAGCATGCGTTCGATCGCCCCTTTCGCCGTCATCGGCGGCAGCTCACCCTCCGCCGGCCGGAAGAACAGCGGATCCGAGATGGCGATCTCGCCGTCGGCAAGCGCGGACAGCGGCGCCGGCGGATGCACGCCGCGGCGCGCCCGCACGGCGATCCCTGGCGCACCGTCAGCCGGCGCGAGCTCCGCGGAGACGAGCTGCGCCCGCGGCGACAGGGGCGACGTGAGCACCGTCGTCCCGCGGCCGTCGAGAAGCAGCGATTCCCGTGATGGAATCCACCGGTCGGTCGGATCGCGCGCGACGACGACAGCGGCGTCGTAGGGCACCGGCGCCGCCCCGAAGTAGCGTTGCGGCAGGTCGAGTCCGATGGCGATCAGTGCGTCGTTGTCGCGGCGGAAGAGCACCGCCTGCCCGGGCAGATCGACGATCGGCCCCGCATCGCGGGTCGAGAGCTCCGGAGGCCAGTAGTCATTCTCCCATTCGACTCCGCCATAGCCCGGGCGCGGCGCCAGCCGCGAGAAGTCACTGGCCGTCAGCGATCCCGGATCGAGCACGCCTCGCCACGCCGGAGTGGTGTGGAAACGCGGGAGCGCGTACTCGGGCGCGACGTTCACGGAGCTGTCGCGAAACCCCAGCCACTCGAAGTGGCCGCCGTCCTCGCGATAGCCGGCCCAGAACAGGTTCGACGGCCAGCCGTAGCGCACGATCA
>CAMLHT010000207.1 GCA_946479895.1 uncultured Gemmatimonadota bacterium
CTTCCCCCTCAGGCCCCCGATCCGTACAGCTCGTCGTACACCTTCTGCAGCTTCTCCGGCGTCGCGATCAGGAACTTGCACCGCTCGTATCCCAGCGACCGGCACTCCGTCTCCATCACCGCCACGGGCGCGCCGGTGATCCGGCCGAAGAAGTCCGTGAGCATCCCGCTCGTGAAGTAGCAGGTCAGCTGCGTGCCGTCATCCTGCCGCGCCTCGGCCCAGTCGCTCGATTCGACTGCCGCGACGCCGCCCTCGCCCACCGAGAAGCCGAGCTTGCCCCAGCCCGACGCCGCGAAGAAGTCGCCGAGCGCGGCCGCGAAGTCGTCGAGCGCGAGCTGCTCGGGGGCCGGGCCGCCGCGGGCCTTCAGCCACTGCGCGAACGCGTCGAACACCGGCCCCGCGCCGCCGTACCCCGCGTCCTGGAGATACGTCGCCGCGTTTCCGCCGAGGTCGCGAAAGAGCGACGCGCGCAGCGCGCCCAGCGACTCCTTCGAGATCGCGACGAGCGAATGGGTCTGGAGGTCGATCGTATCGGTCATTGCTGTGTTATCCTGGCCGCAGCGGCTCGGGTCATCCCTCGCGCAGCGTTGTCATCCCTCGCGCAGCGAGGGATCTGTTCTTGTCGCCCGCCGCAGGAGCTCCGCTTCGTCGATGATCTCGACGCCGAGCGATCGGGCCTTCTCTAATTTGCTGCCCGCGCTCTCTCCCACAACCACGAACGAAGTCTTTTTCGAGACGCTGTCACTTACTTTTCCGCCGTTCGACTCCACCAGCGCCTTCGCGGCGTCCCGGCTCAGGCTCGGCAGCGTCCCGGTGATGACGACGGTCAGGCCCTGGAAGGCACTTCCCGACGCCTCCGTCCGCGGCTCCTCGAGCGTCAGGCCGTGCTCCCGCAGCTCGGCGATCATGGTCGCGCCGCGGTCCGACGAGAACCACTCGACCACCGACCGGGCGATCACGTCCCCGATGCCGTGCACCGCGGCGATCTCCTCGGCGGTCGCCTGCGCGATGGCCTCCATCGTCCCGAAGTGCTTCGCCAGCTCCCGCGCCGCCGTGACGCCGACGTGATCGATGCCGAGGCCGAACAGCAGCCGTGACAGCGGCTGCTTCTTCGACTCCTCGATGGCCGCCACCAGCGCGTCCGCGCTCTTTTCGGCGAAGCCCTCCAGCGCCAGCAGGTCGTCACGCGTGAGCGTGAAGAGGCTCGGGATGTCGGTGATGCACCTCGCGTCCAGCAGCTGCTCGATGCGCCCGTACGACAGCCCCCGGATGTCCATCGCGCCGCGCGACGCGAAGTGCACCAGGGCCTCCAGGCGCTTGCCCGGACAGTCGGGGTTGAGGCAGTAGAGCGTCCCCTTCGTCTCGCCGTCCACCAGCGCCGACTCGCACGACGGGCAGGTGCGCGGCGCCACGTACTTCGGCGGACGCCTGCCGTCGGGGGCGGGGACGGGGCCGATCACCTGCGGAATGACGTCCCCTGCGCGCTTCACCTGCACGCGCTCGCCCGGCCGGATGTCCTTCCGGTCGATGAGGTCGTTGTTGTGCAGCGTCGCCAGCTTCACCGTCGTGCCGCCGATCTCGACCGGCTCGAGGATCGCATACGGATTCACCGCGCCAGTGCGGCCCACGTTGCGGCCGATGTCGATCAGCAGCGTCTCCGCGATGTCCGGCGCGAACTTGCGGGCGATCGCGTAGCGCGGCTCGCGCCCGCCGACGATGCCAAGCTCCGGCCACAATCCCAGCCGGTCGACCTTCACGACGCCGCCGTCGATCGCGAAGTCGAGGTTCGCGCGGAGCTTGTTCTCCACCTCCGAGGCCCACGCATGAACCTCGGCGATCGTCGCGCAGCGCCGGCGGTGGGGTGCGGTAGGGATGCCCCAGCTGTCGAGCAGGTCTAGCAGCTCCGACTGACGCGCGACAGGCAGCGGCTCGTCGCCCGGCTGGACGATCGAATACCCGAAGAAGCGCAGCGGACGCGCCGCGGTGATCGCGGGATCGAGCTGCCGCAGCGCGCCCGATGCCGAATTGCGCGGGTTGGCGTAGACCGGCTCGCCCGCCGCCACGCGCTCCTCGTTCATCTTCTCGAATCCGCTGAACGGCATGTACACCTCGCCGCGGATCTCGCAGATGAACGGGACGTCCGCGGAGCGCAGGCGGAGCGGGATGCCCCGGATCGTGCGCAGGTTGGCCGTGACGTTCTCGCCGATGGTGCCGTTGCCGCGCGTCGCGCCGGCGATCAGCACGCCTTCGCGATAGGTGAGGCTTATCGCGGCGCCGTCGATCTTGAGCTCGCAGTGATAGCCGGCCTCGCGGACGTCCTCACCGGCGAAGCGCACGAGCCGCTCCTCCCACGCCTCGAGCTCCTCCTCGTTGAAGGCGTTCCCGAGCGAGAGCATCGGCACGAGGTGCTGGTGCTTGGCGAGCTGGCTCTGGGGCTCGGCTCCCACGCGAAGGGTGGGGGAGTCCTCGGTCCGGAGCTCGGGGTGGTCGCGCTCGAGCTGCTGGAGCTCGCGGAAGAGCCGGTCGTACTCCGCGTCGGCGAGGGTCGGCCGGTCGAGGACGTAGTACTCGTGGCTCGCCCGCTCGAGCTGCTCGCGCAGGGTGGCCGCGCGGGCCGCCAGTTCCTTCGTCATCGGGCGGGTGTCATCCCGAGCGCCGCTGTCATCCCTCGCCCGTTCGTCGCTTCGCTGCCCTGGGTAAACTCCGCGAGCGATCTGCTTTTCCCGAGGCTACGGCCGCTCCGCCTCCGCCATCTCGGACGGTTCGTGCTGGTCGGCGATGTGTGTGTTGAAGACGTCACTGTCGAAGCGGATGACCCGGTTGCGTCCCGTTTCCTTGGCCACGTACAGGGCATCGTCCGCCGCGCGAACCAGACCGTCGCAGCTCGTGATCCTCGGATGCGGCCAGGCCGCCACCCCGAAGCTCGCCGTGCGTTGGATCGCCCCATTGTCGAACGTGAATGTATGGGACTCGATCGCCTTTCGCACACGCTCGGCGAACGTGACGGCGGCGTCGAGCACGGTGCCGGTGAGCAGCAGGATGAACTCCTCGCCCCCGTACCGGCCGGCGTGGTCGATCTCGCGGACCTCCTGCTTCAGGATCTTCGCGAGCTGCCGGAGCACCGCGTCACCCGCCTGGTGCCCGTACTCGTCGTTGACGCTCTTGAACTTGTCGAGGTCCACCATGACGCAGGCGAACGGCTCGCCTAGGCGCTTGGCGTGCTCGAACATCTCCTCGATGCGCGTCTCGATGTGGCGGCGGTTGTCGAGGCCCGTGAGGGCGTCGGTCTGCGACATGTGCCGCAGGCGCTGGTTGGCCTCCATCAGCTCCCGCTCGCGCTCCTCGATCTCCTCCTGGAGGCGCTTGATGCGCAGCATGGACTTCACCCGCGCCTTGAGCTCGGGGAAGTCGATCGGCTTCGTGATGTAGTCGTCGGCGCCCGCCTCGAGGCCCTCGACCTTGTTCTCGGTCGAATCGAGCGCGGTCTGCATGATGATCGGGATGAACGGCAGGTCCGGGTTGTTCTTGACCCGGCGCGCGACCTCGATGCCGTCGATCTTCGGCATCATGATGTCCAGCAGGACGAGATCGGGCAGCTTGGTCTCGATCATCGTCAGCGCTTCCTGCCCGTCCGTCGCGCTCAGCGTCTCGAATCCCCAGGACTCGAGTCGCGCCCGCAACAGCTCCACGTTGTCCTCGTGATCGTCGACGATCAGGATGCGGGCGGACGTATCCGGTTCATACCGGTGTGCCATTCGCCTTTCCGAGGAACCGCTGGACTTCCGCGACGACAGCTCTGGGCTCACACGGCTTCGCGAGATACCCATCACAACCGACCTCCATCGCCTTCTCCCGATCCGACGCGAGCGCATGCGCGGTCAGCGCGATGATCGGGATCTCCTTCGTCGTCGGGTCGTGCTTGAGGACCTGGGTCGCCTCCCAGCCGTCGATCACCGGGATGGAGATGTCCATCAGGATGAGGTCCGGCTTCTCGGTGCGCGCCTTCATGATCCCTTCTTCGCCGTTCAACGCCTCCGTCACGGAGTAGCCGAAGTGACGAAGGATGGTGGAATAGACGATGCGGTTGTCTTCGTTATCCTCGACGAGGAGGACAGTCTTGCCATTCGCGGTCATGCGATTCCTCGCCAGGATAGCTGGACGATCGTCGTTGGTTGTTCCGGCCAAGCTGAGCACATTGATACCCGATCCGGGTTCATGCCGCTCGGGACCGACCGACCTGACCAGAAGGTCTTGCCGGCGGTTCGGAGCCACATGGAATTGGGATCGGATCTCGCAAATATCTTACCACGACCAGGAACGGAGCTGACATGGCCTACGCACCCGCCCCCGGATCCACCCGGACGCCCTCCAGACCCCCCGCCCAGCCGGTCTCCGGCCGCGCCAACGGCCGGCCGGCCCGCCGACCGGTCCCGGCAACGCCGCCGGCCGCCCGCCGCTCCTCCACGAGCTTCCTCGCCGGCCTCGGCCTCGGACTGGCGATCGGCGCCGCCGCCGCGCTCCTCCTCGCCCCCGGCAGCGGTGCGGAAACACGAAAGGCCCTCCGCAACCGCGGTCGCAAGGTCGGCAACAGAGCCCGCGACGCCTGGGAGGACCTTCGGATCGAGCTGGAAGCGACGCGCCGCGCCATCAAGCGGAAGCGGCGCGACGCGAAGCTGGAGATAGCGGAAGAGAGGAATGGAGGGATAGAGGGATAGCCCCTGTCCCCGATCCCCCCTATTTCACCTTCTTCGCCATCTCCGCCGCCGCCTCCTTGTAGTGCTTGTCGTTCAGCTCCGTGATCGGGGCCTTGGCGATCCACTCCAGCTGCTGCTTCGCCCGGTCGTTCATCTTGCGGTCCAGGTAGATCTCCGCCAGGTCCAGGCGGTGCGTGATGCGATCGGGGTCCTGGGCCACCGCCTGCTCCATGTACTTGATGGCGTTGTCCCAGCTCGCCTCGCCGAAGACCTTGCCGCCGAGGAGGTTCTTGGCCATGAAGCGGGAGACGCCGTTCAGGCGCATCACTTCCGCGTTCCACACCCCCATGACGTGCAGCGCGCCCGCGTGCTTCGGGTCGATCTTGAGCGCGGCCATCGCTTCGTCATGCACCACGCCGGCGTACTTCACCTTGTCTTTGGTGCCCATGGTCTGAGCGTTCTTGCCGATCGCCTTCGCGAGCTCGAAATGCGCGTCCGCGTCGTTCGGCTTTGCGGCCACGGCCCGCCGGGCGTACTGTTCCGCGCGCTTGTACAGCGACGTGCGCTCGGCTTCGTTCGTGTTGTAGCGCCCGAGCTCCACGGCTTCGCGTGAAGCCTTGATCAGCGCGTCGTAATACATCGAGTCGACGGACAGGGCCGCTTCGTAGTGCTTCAGCGCATTCACGGAATTCATCGCCGCGTGATCACGGTCGCCGATCGCGACGTGGTCCGCCGCCGACTGGCGGCCCTGCGCGCCGGCCAGCGGCGCGGCGAGGACGAGAACGGATAGGGTCGCAATGGAGAGCTTCATTTCGCTAATCCTGTGGAAAGAGGCGATGGGGAGGGCCGGATCAGTCCGGTGCTTGACCGCTGTGGCCTCGACGTCGCCGGAGATCTACCGGGCGCCGGTCAGCGCCTGGTCACGCCATAGTATGCCTACCCCGAAGTCCCGGCAATGCTCGCCCTGCGCCTGATCGAGCGGAAACGGAACGGCGGCCGCCTCGAGCCCGGGGAATGGCGGGCGCTCGTGCTCGCTTACGCCTCCGGGCATATCCCTGACTACCAGATGGCGGCCCTGCTCATGGCCTGCTTCATCCGGGGGCTCGACCACGGCGAGACGGTCGCCCTCACCGAGGCCATGCTGAAGAGCGGCGCCACCCTCGATACCTCGGCCCTGGACCGGCCGGCCATCGACAAGCACTCGATCGGCGGCGTGGGCGACAAGGTGTCCCTAGTTCTCGCCCCGCTCGTCGCCGCGGCAGGCGTCGCCGTCCCGATGATGTCCGGCCGCGGCCTTGGCCACACCGGAGGCACGCTCGACAAGCTCGAGTCCATCCCCGGCTTTCGCACCGACCTCTCGCTCGCCGACGCCAGGAAGCAGCTCGAGGCGATCCACTGCGTCCTGATCGGCCAGACGAAGGAGATCGCGCCGGTCGACCGGAAGCTCTACGCCCTCCGTGGCGCCACCGCGACCGTCGACTCGATTCCGCTCATCGCGGCCAGCATCATGAGCAAGAAGCTCGCGGAGGGACTCGACGGCCTCGTGCTCGACGTGAAGCTCGGCAGCGGCGCCTTCGTCACGAAGCTCGACGACGCCCTCGCGCTCGCGAAGGTGATGATCGATCTCGGACACGACCACGGCTGCCCGGCGGTCGGCCTCGTGACGGCGATGGATCGCCCGCTCGGGCGCGCCTGCGGCAATTCGCTCGAGGTCGAGGAAGCCATCCAGGCACTGACGGGTGAAGGGCCGGCCGACCTCATGGAGGTCACCTACGCGCTCGGCGTCGAGATGCTGATGCTCGGTGGATTCAGCGGCGGTCGCGGCGAGGCGCGCGCGAGCCTCGAGAAGCTCATCCGCACCGGCGCCGCCGCCGAGATGTTCCGGAAGATCATCGCCGCCCAGGGCGGCAATCCGAAGGTGGTGGACGACCCCGGGCTGCTCCCCCAGGCCAGGGCCGTCGAGATCTACACCGCGACGCGCCGCGGCTTCATCGGCTGCGTGGAGCCCCGCGCGATCGGCCGTGCGATCATCGACATGGGCGGCAACCGGGCGACGATGGAGGACGCCATCGACCCGAGCGTCGGCCTCGTGATCACGGCCAAGCCCGGCGACTGGGTGGAGCAGGGGGAGCCGCTCGGCACCATCTTCGCCCGTGACCGCGCCGGCATCGAGGTGGCCCGCCAGGCCCTCGGCACCGCGATCAGGATCGGCGACGAAGCCGAGCCGCCACTGCCGCTGATCTCGCACCGCGTGACGAAGGATGGTGTCGAATCGCTCGTGATCGGCTAGTTTCGGTCGTG
>CAMLHT010000208.1 GCA_946479895.1 uncultured Gemmatimonadota bacterium
CGGTGGCCGAGTGTGATGCGGGGTGCGGGGCGCGGGGTGCGCGGAACATGGAACGCGATCCGGGACCGGCACGCGCCGGTCCCGGATCGCAATCTTCATCCCACCCGCGCCCCGCGCCCCGCGTCCCGCGTCCCTCGCTGCTCCAGCAGCGCCTGCAAATCCGCGTGCGTCAGCTTCGTCGACGTGATGGGCGATGGATCGCCCGAGGTACGCAGGTTCGTGGCCAGCGTGCGAGTGTAGTCGAGCGCGGCGCGCATGAGGGCGCCGCCGAGGCTCACGCGGGCGACGCCGAGGCGGGCGAGCTCGGGGATGGAGGGGACGCCGGGCATCGCGAGGATGTTCAGCGGGGCGTTCAGCTCGCGGACGAGGGTGGTGATGGTGTCCGCGTCGCGCACTCCGGGGGCGAAGAGGCACTCGGCGCCGGCGTCGCGGTAGGCGGAGAGGCGGCGGATGGTTTCCGCGAGGCGCGACTCCGGGGCGCCGATCTGGTGGAGGTAGACGTCCGTGCGGGCGTTGATGACGAACGGGAGTCCCGCCGCGTCCGCCGCGGCGCGGGCGGCGGCCACGCGTTCCACCTGGGCGCCGAGGTCGAACAGCTTCGAGGGGTCGTCGGTGGAGTCCTCGATGTTCATCCCCACCGCCCCCGCCTCGATCGCGCCGCGCGCCGTGGCGGCGGCGTCCTCCGGGGTGGGGCCGTACCCCGCCTCCAGGTCCGCCGTCACCGGCACGCGCACCGCGGCCGTGATGCGGGCGACGGCGTCGAGCATCTCGTCGCGCGAGATGCGCTGGCCGTCCGGGTAGCCGAGCGCCCACGCGACGCCGGCGCTCGTCGTGGCGAGCGCCTCGAATCCCGCTTCTTCCACGATGCGCGCACTGGCGACGTCCCAGACGTTCGCGAGGACGACCGGGGTGGACTGGTGGTGGAGCGACCGGAATCGCTCGGCGGCATCACGGGTGGCGAGGGATACGGGCATGGCTTCGCGTGGTGAGAGAGTGGACGGCGTGTAGGAGTGGATCGCGTCGGCGCTGGTCATGTCGGCGTGGGTCGCATCGGCGTGTGCGTATCGGCGTAGGTCGTGTCTGCGTGAGTCGTGTCGGCTCGGGCGGGTTTGGCGATTCCCGAATACCGATTCCCGAGTCCCGCGCCTCCCGCGCCCCTCGTCCCGCGTCCCGCACCCCGCGTTTAGATTACGCCCCTCAACCTCAGATCCGGACTTCAATGGCTCCGCAGTTCATCTACGTAATGAAGGGCCTGCGCAAGGTTGTTCCCCCTTCGCGGGTCATCCTCGACGACATCTGGCTCTCGTTCTATCCCGGCGCGAAGATCGGCGTGCTCGGCCCCAACGGGGCGGGGAAGTCGTCGCTGTTGCGGATCATGGCCGGCGTGGACCAGGACTTCCAGGGGGAGGCGTGGGCCGCGGCGGGGACCAAGATCGGCTACCTGCCGCAGGAGCCGCAGCTCGATCCGAGCAAGGACGTGCGCGGGAACGTGGAAGAGGCCGTGCGCGCGCAGCGCGATCTCCTGAAGCGGTTCGAGGAGATCTCCATGAAGTTCGCCGAGCCGATGAGCGACGAGGAGATGCAGAAGCTCCTCGACGAGCAGGCCAAGGTGCAGGAGCGCATCGACGCGCAGAACCTGTGGGAGCTCGACCGCACCATCGAGATCGCGATGGACGCGCTGCGTCTCCCGCCGGGCGATGCCGACGTCACCACGCTGAGCGGCGGCGAGCGTCGCCGCGTGGCGCTCTGCCGCGTGCTGCTCGAGCAGCCCGACATGCTCCTGCTCGATGAGCCCACCAACCACCTCGACGCCGAGAGCGTGGCGTGGCTCGAGCGGCACCTCGCCGAGTTCCCCGGGACGGTGGTGGCCATCACCCACGACCGGTACTTCCTCGACAACGTGGCCAAGTGGATTCTCGAGCTCGACCGCGGGCGCGGCATTCCGTGGGAGGGGAACTACTCCAGCTGGCTCGAGCAGAAGCAGACCCGTCTCGCGCAGGAGGAGAAGCAGGCGTCCGCGCGTCAGCGCACCCTCCAGCGCGAGCTCGAGTGGGTGCGGATGGCGCCGCGTGCTCGTCAGGCGAAGAGCAAGGCGCGCATCCAGAAGTACGAGGAGCTGGCGAGCGAGGGGCAGCAGGAGCGGGTGATGCAGAACGAGATCATCATCCCGCCGGCGCCGCGGCTCGGCAACGACGTCGTCACTGCGGGCGATCTGAGAAAGGCGTACGGCGACAAGCTCCTCATGGACGGGCTGAGCTTCGCGCTGCCGCGCGGCGGGATCGTGGGAGTGATCGGGCCGAACGGCGCGGGGAAGACGACGCTGTTCAGGATGATCGTCGGGAAGGAGACGCCGGACGCGGGGTCACTGGTGGTCGGCGAGACCGTGGTGCCCGCGTACGTCGATCAGTCGCGCGAGCTGGATTCGAGCAAGACCGTGTGGGAGGAGATCTCCGGCGGGCGGGAGCAGATCATGGTGGGGAAGAAGGAGATCAACAGCCGGGCGTACCTGGCGAGCTTCAACTTCAAGGGGAGCGATCAGCAGAAGAAGGTCGGGGATCTCTCGGGGGGGGAGCGGAACCGGCTGCATCTCGCGAAGACGCTCATGTCGGGCGGAAATCTCTTGTTGCTCGACGAGCCGACGAACGATCTGGACGTGGATACGCTCAGAGCGCTCGAGGAGGCGTTGTTGGATTTCGCCGGGTGCGCGGTGGTGATCTCGCACGATCGGTGGTTTCTCGATCGCATCGCGACGCACATGCTGGCGTTCGAGGGGGAGAGCGAGGTGGTGTGGTACGAGGGGAACTACAAGGAGTACGAGGCCGACCTCCACAGAAGAAAGGGCGCCGACGCGGACCAGCCGCACCGGATCAGGTACAAGAAGCTGGTGCGGGCGTAGTTAGATCGTGCACCAACATGCTCGGGGACGGCCGGTCAGCTCGGCCAGGTGGTGACGATGGGCGGGCGGCGTCGGACGTGTTCGGGGCAGGTTTCCAACCACAGTTGCAGCCGCGACGAAGTTAGGGAGGGCGCCTGGGCGCCCTCCCCATTTAGGCGTTCTGCCCACAGCGATGATCTCGGCTTCAGTCTCGCGAAGCGCTTCGGGACGGTCCTTGCATTCAGTGCGCCTCCCATAGAACCCGGCGGGTCCGGGCACGCGCCCGATGACTCGTACGATTCGGCGAGCCAGGGCGAGCAGGTCACGGTCATGCCCGGCGGCAGCATCGGGCTCGAGGACGAGTGGAAGCCCTTCCGAGTTCGGCGCCATCGGGAGAATGATCCCGGGCACGCCGGCGGAGTTCGAGGGGTGCGTGCTCCGGGAGAGGAACGTGTCCGTGGCGTCCTTGCCCTCGACCTGGAACGTCCACTGACTCTCGATCCGGGGGGCCGCACACGGAGTGGTCGGGAAGAGCAGCGCGAAGGAAACGGGCACCTCATTGGCCGCGAGGGCCGAAGAGGGAGCCCGGATACCTGGTCATTGCGATCTCCGGACATCAGTGCAGAGATCGGAACGCCGCGCGCACCTCGCTCGAGAAGAGCTCCGGCTGCTCCCACGCGGCGAAGTGGCCGCCTTTGTCGAGCTTGTGGTAGTAGATCAGCCGGGGATACGCCTGCTCCGTCCAACTCCTCGGGGCTTGATAGACCTCGTCAGGAAAGGCGCTCACCGCGACCGGGATGGCGACGTGTTTCGGTGCAAAGAAGGCGAACTTGTTTTCCCAATAAATACGCGCCGAAGAGACCGTGGTGTTCGTCAACCAGTAGAGCGTAATATTGTCGAGGATGTCGTCTCGCGTGAGTCCCTCATCCTGACCATCAAAGACGTGCGTGATGAGCTCGTAACTGCGCGCGTCGTGGTCGAGGACCCAGGCGGCAAGTCCGACCGGCGAATCCCCGATCCCGTAAAGCGTCTGCGGGCGGTTCGCCATCTCGAGGGCGTAGCCCACGCCCTTCTTGTAGAAGAAGTCCAGCTGCTCGCACGCGCGTCGCTCATCGGCCGAGAGATCGGATGGCAGCGGGTTGCCGGTCTGGAGCGCCTTGTCGATGTCGGGTGGAACCGCGAAAGGCCAGTTGAGGTGAATGCCGAGCAATTCCGGAGGCGCCTGCGTACCCATCACATCCGTGACCATCGCACCCCAATCGCCGCCTTGCGCCGCAAATCGCGCGTACCCGAGGCGCTTCATCAGCACGGTCCAGGCGCGGGCGATGTGGGGAGGGTCCCAGCCGGTCGTGGTCGGCTTGCCAGAAAAGCCGAAGCCCGGCAGCGACGGGATCACGAGGTCAAAGGCGTCCGAGGCGCTCCCGCCATGTGCCGTTGGATTCGCCAGTGGATCGATGATCTTCAGCAACTCGATGATCGATCCGGGCCACCCGTGCGTGATGATGAGCGGCAACGCATGCTCGTGTGTCGAGCGCACGTGAATGAAATGAATGTCGAGCGAATCGATCTCGGTGATGAACTGCGGCAACGCGTTCAGCTTCGCCTCGACTTTGCGCCAGTCGTACTCTGTCGCCCAATAGCGCGCGAGTGCCTGAGTGGTCGCGAGCTGCACGCCCTGCGATGCATCGGTGACCGTTTCCCGTTCGGGCCACCTCGTCGCCTCGATGCGCCGGCGCAATTCGGCGAGCTCCGCGTCCGGCACATTCACATGGAACGGCCGAATGCTGGTCGTCTCACTGTCCGTTCGTTGTGCGGAACCAGCCATTGCGTTCACCCTCCTGGCGGCGATCGGAGGCGCTGCAGGGATAGAGATGCGGTGACCGCCTCCGCGCTTCCATTGCACCTCGGTATCGGTCGACCGCGCGACATCGCCGACCCGCGCCGTTTCGGCATTGCCCGGTGCGCAGCGCACGGCGGCGCGAGAGACCTCCGGCCGGCATCTCTCGTGCCGCTGTCCGTGCCTGTGTTCGTCCTGCCCGACGCTACTCGCGCAGGAAGTGGCAGGTGTAGCCGCCGGGGTTCTTGCGCAGGTAGTCCTGGTGGTACGCCTCCGCGGAGTACCACGTCGAGGCGGGCTCGATGGTCGTCGTGATGGGCCGCTTCCAGCGCCCCGACGCGCTCACGCGCGCGATGACGCGCTCGGCGGTGGCCCGCTGCTCCTCCGACTGCGGGAAGATCGCCGATCGGTACTGCGTCCCGACGTCGTTCCCCTGGCGGTTGAGCGTCGTCGGGTCGTGCAGGCGGAAGAACCAGTTCTCGAGCAGCTCCTCGTAGCTGAGCACCGTCGGATCGAACGTCACGCGCACGGCTTCGGCATGGCCGGACCGGCTGTCGTGCGTGTCGTGGTAGGTCGGGTTCTTGAGCCAGCCACCCGTGTAGCCGACCTCGGTGTCGAGCACGCCGGACACGTCGCGCAGAATGTCCTCCACGCCCCAGAAGCAGCCGCCCGCAAGGACCGCCACCTCGACCTTCCGCTCGCCAGCGACCGCCGAGCGAGTCGTCGTGTCCTGATCGTTCATGTCTGTTTCCCTGTTCATATCTCGGTCCTCCCATGAGGTCGTGCCGGAACTCGGCGCGGTCGTCGATCGTACGCGACTCGCGCATGGGGTGCCTGACTACGAACGCGTATCCCCCCCCGCGGCGAGCAGCGCGGCGGCCGCACGATCGGTCTGGGCGGCGTCGGCGAACACCGCGAGCACGTAGCCCGTCGGGTAGAAGATGCCGACCTCCGTGGCCTCCTGCTTGAAGTCTGCCGAGCCGAGTGCCATCTGACCACCCCCGCGGATGAAGGATGCCCAGTGTGTGTGCGCGGCCACCAACTGCTCAATCGACGTGCCGTCGCGCTACCTCCTCCCACGGACCTTCGTAGCCGATTCACGAGGACGTCCCACGCGCGGCCGATCCGCTTCCACCGGAGAGGGACGCTGTGGCCGCCCACTGCGCCAGCAGCGCGGCGGTCCTCGGCGCACGCTCGGGTCGGGTCAGCAACTCACTGGCGAGGCGGGCGAGATCCGCGGGGACATCCACATCGTAGTGCTCGGCAGTGACGGCTGACGACAGGCCGAGTCGCCGCGTCTGCGCGATGAGCGCCGCGAGCGCGGATCCCGTGCCCATCGCGCACGGATCGAAGAGCCCGGCATGTGTCCGCGTGGCACCCACCAGGTAGAACCCGCCATCGTCGCACGGCCCGAAGACCAGGTCGTGATCAGCGAGCGCGGCGAACGCTGCGTGGAGCACAGCCGGCGGGAGATGCGGACCGTCGCCATTGAAGGCGATGACCCGGCGCGGCGGCTCACAGAGGAGCTCGAACGCCGACGCCAGGCCGTCCGCGAGACCCTGCCCGCGCTGCGACACGACGCGTACATCGGACGGCAGCCACGCGGCGACCTCCTCGGCGTCACCGACCGGACAGACGACGGCGATACTGGCGCCGACTGTGCGCGCCAGAGCAATGCTATCTTCGATGAGCGCCCGGTACAGTGGGAGGACCCCTGTGGAAGGACACGCCGAGGCGAGGCGTGTCTTCACGTGGCCGGCACGCGGAGCCTTGGCCATGATCGCCAGCACACGGTCGTGCTCGGCGTGCGTCACGTCGTCGCCTCGGGCGAAGAGGATGTTCGAATCCGCGCTGCCGCTGCGCGGTGAGTCAGCTAGAGGTTAGGTGGCACCACACTTCGGCCCTCGAGCAGCATCACACTGTCCATGGCACAGACGCTATTGGCCGCGCGCGTCGAGGTCAACGCCGGCGATCGAACGTTCGCATCGGGATTGCTGCTGGACCTGCTAGCCGCCCTCAGAGGGACGACGGCCGGCGATCTGATCGCCGTCACTGCCCGCAATGCGGCCGCCCTCGAGTCCGATCTCGATGCCTGGTCACGCTTCACCGGACATGCGATCGTCGCCCGAACCACCGGTGACGACGGCACACGCTGGGTGATCCGTCACGG
>CAMLHT010000209.1 GCA_946479895.1 uncultured Gemmatimonadota bacterium
AGGAGGACTTCCCGGCGTCGGCGTCCACGCGCGCGGGGGCGGCGAACCCGTAGGAGTTTCCTGGGCGGCGCAAGCCGTCGAAGGGCAGGACGGCCCGGTAGACCATCTCGGTCTACCGGGCCGTTTTGTCTTGCGGGAGGAGGTGACCCGAAGCAATTTGGCCGGGTCTGCGGCCTGGGTGCGCGGAAAGTCACGCCGACGCGCAACGGAATTTGACAGTCCCTGCGCCAGATCGTATCATGGCGCGCTGGAACGCGAACTACCTGCACGTTCAATATTTGCTGGCGGCACCTAAAGCAGGCGCTGGTCGACTCCCTTCGTCCGGCGCCACGTCCCTCGAAGCCGCTCACCAGTCCCCGGTGCAACGACCCCGCGCACCAACGCAGGCCACTCCACCCCTCGGACGACGACTCCTGGCCCGGAGGTCGCTCGCCCGCGCGGCCGCCTTCAGCGCACTCGAGTGGCAGAGAACTGGTAGGTCCGAGTGTCCACCAAAACCCGGTACACCTCGCATGAAAATCAGAGTACTCTCGGTGTTGATGGGATTGTTCCTCTGTGCGGCCCCCGCGTTTGCCCAGCAGAAGAACGTCACCGGAAAGGTGACTGACGAATCGGGAGCGCCGCTTCAGGGCGCGTCCGTCGTCATCAAGGGAACGACCACGGGAACGGTGACCAACAGCACGGGCGCCTATTCCATCCGCGTCGCGCCAGGCCAGATCCTCACCTTCCGCTACATCGGCACGCTGCCGACCGAGCGGACTGTCGGCACGGACAACGTCATCGACGTGCAGCTCCGCCGCGCGCCCGTCTCGCTGAACACGGTCGTCGTCACGGCGCTCGGCCAGCAGGCCGAGGTGCGTACGCTTGGGGCCGCGCAGCAGACGGTATCAGGCGCGAAGATCGCCGAATCGCAGCGCGACAATTTCGTGAATGCGCTCGAGGGACGCGTCGCCGGCGTGACGGTCAACAGCACCTCCGGCGTGCCGGGAGCGTCGACCTCGATCACCATCCGCGGCGTCAGCTCGATCAGCAGCAGCAATCAGCCGCTGTTCATCGTCGACGGCCTGCCGATGGACAACAAGACGATGAACACTGCAGCACTCGGCTCCGACGCGCCGGGATCCGCGACGGCGTTCAACAATCGCGGCATCGACTTCACCAACCGCGCCGCCGACATCGACCCGAACGACATCGAGTCGATCACGGTGCTGAAGGGTCCGGAGGCGGCGGCGCTCTACGGCATCGACGCCGCCAACGGCGCCATCGTCATCACGACGAAGCGTGGCAAGGCTGGCACGAACACGCTGCAATACAGCAACAGCTTCCGCATCCAGCAGGTCCGCGGTGAGCCCGACCTGCAGCGAGTGTACGCCCCGGACCGTACGCTGTCGCTGTTCGGCGCCAACGGAGGCTTCGCCTACTTCGGCGGTCCATACGCCGACACGACGACGTTCTACGACAACATTGCCGGGTTCTTCCGGACCGGCCTGGCACAGACCCACAACCTTTCGTTCAGCGGCGGCGCACCCGACGGCAAGATGAACTACCGGGTCGCGGCGGGCATCGACAAGAATCAGGGTGTGATTCCCAACTCCGACTACCGGCGCGTCAACGTCACCGGTGCCTCGTCGGGGCAGGTCACCCACTGGCTAGGCGCCGACCTGTCGATGCAGTACAGCAACGCGCTCAACAACCAGCCCCTCAAGGGCGATAACGGACCGCTCATCGGCCTTCTCGTGTGGCCGGGAACCGACAACGCGGCGGATTACCTGTCGCCCGCCGGCACGCGCCGTCGCATCACGAATCTCGGCCAGGGCGCGGAGATCGACAATCCGTACTTCAGCGTGAACAAGAACAAGGTCAATTCGAAGGTCAATCGCATCCTCACGAACCTGACCTTCACGCTGACGCCGTTCTCATGGGGCAACATCAAGACCCAGTTCGGAAGTGACTACTACACGAACCAGAACCTGATCCTGCGGGCGCCCGAGAGCGTGACCGGGGTGAACTACGGCGGCATCCTCGATCAGGCGGACGACATCACGCGGAACCTCACCTCGCAGACGCTGCTCAACATCAATCCGCAGCCGGCAGGAAAGCACTTCACGCTGAGCGGTTTCGTCGGCAACTCGATCTACGATCAGAAGTCGAACACCGACGCGCTCGTCGGACAGAGCTTCCTCGACCCGAACTTCGTCTCGGTCAACAACACGGCGAATCGCTTCAGCCGGACGACGACCTCGCAGCGCCGCCTGGTCGGCCTCTTCGGCCAGGCCACGATCGACTTCAATCACTACCTGTACCTGAACCTGACGGGCCGCAACGACTGGACGTCGACGATTCCGGTCCCGAACAACTCGTTCTTCTACCCGGGCGCGAACATCAGCTTCGTCTTCTCCGACGCGTTCCCGTCGTTGCAGAAGTACATGACCGGTCGAGTGCGTGCTGCATACGCCGACGCCGGTCGCGATGCGCCGCCCTATTCCGACCGTCCGTCGCTCGAGTACAAGCCGACGTCATACGGTGGCTACGGGGTCGGGTTCACGGGTCCGAACCCCAACCTGAAGCCGGAGTTCAAGCAGGAGTACGAGATCGGCACGGAGCTCAGCTTCCTGAACGATCGCCTCGGGATCGACGCGACGTACTACAAGAGCCAGACACGTGACCAGATCGTCCAGAACATCCGCGAATCGTACGGCACGGGTTACATCCTCTTCAACCTGAATGGCGCCGAAACCGAAAACCATGGTCTCGAGCTCGTCGTTCGCGGCACGCCGATTCAGCGGCCTGACTTCTCGTGGGACGTGACGGCCAACTTCGACAAGCATCACGGCCAGACGGTGAAGCTGCCGAACGCGCTACCGGAATCGTACGTCTCCGACACCTGGCTGTACGGCAACGTCCGCAACGGAACCGAGCCCGGGCTCTCGACGGAATCGCTTACCGGTCTGTTCTACCTGCGGAACAAGAGCGGCAAGCTCCTCATCGACCCGACGTCGGGACTGCCGATCCGGTCCAGTACGTTCGTCGATGCCGGGTATGACCGGACACCGAAGTACACGCTGGGCCTCAACAACACCTTCCGGTACGGCCCATTCTCGCTCGACGCGTTGATCAACTTCCGTCACGGCGGCGACATCTTCAACGCGACGGAGTCGTTCCTCTACAACCACGGACTGTCGACCAAGACGCTCGACCGTAATACGCCGCGCATCATCCCTGGCGTGCTGCGTGACGGCAAGGAGAACAGCGCCAATCCGACGCCCAACGACATCCTCATCGTTCCGGCGTCGCAGACGGCCTATTACACCGCCGCCAGCGAAGAGCTGTTCATCGAGCGCAACATCAACTGGGTGTGGCTCCGCAACGTGACGCTCACCTACATCCTGCCACAGCGGTATCTGCCCACGAACTACGTCACGAGCGCATCGCTGTTCGTGACAGGCACCGATCTCTTCATCAGCACCAACTACACCGGCATGGATCCGATGACCAATGGCAACTCGGCGGCGGTCGGCGGCTCGGGTGCGGTTGGCATCGACTGGGGGAACTTCCCCACGCCGCGTGGAATCAACTTCGGCCTCCGGATGGGCTTCTGACGGCGCGCCGCGCTTGACGACTCACACAACCCATCCGACTCATACCGAAACGTGACTATCCGATGAAAAAGCGATACGTCGCACTCCTTGCCGGTGCCCTGAGCCTGGCGAGCGCGTGCAACATGGACAAGTTCCTCGATGTCAACACCAACCCGAATGCGCCACAGTCGGTGGACGCCATTCTCTACCTGCCACCGCTGGAGCACTGGCTCATCACGTCGCCGCTGTACGATGGCCGGTTCATCGGGCGGTACACGCAGATGTTCATGCTTCCGACGTCCACGTCGACGCCGTCGACGTGGGACCGCATGGGCTACGACCCGACGAGCGATAACGGCGGGGAGCAATGGCGCGACGTGTACTGGTCGTTCGGGCAGAACCTGAGCCAGATGATGACCAAGGCCGAGGCAGGGCAGCGTTGGGACCTGCTCGGCGTCGGCCAGGTGCTGCGCGCCTGGGGCTGGCAGGTGCTGGTGGACACCCACGGCCCGATCATCATCAAGGAAGCGTTCGATTCGACGCGCTCGACGTTCGACTACGATACGGAGCAGTACGCGTATTTTGTCGTCGACAGCCTGCTGCACGAGGCAGTAAAGAACCTCAAGCGCACCGACGGCCTCGTCGATCCCACGTACCTCGCGAAGGGGGACAACCTCTACAAGGGCGACGCCTCGAAGTGGCTGAAGTTCGCGTATGGCTTGCTGGCCATCAACCACAACCACTACTCGAACAAGGCGTCGTACAACCCAGCGCTCGTCATTGCCTACGTGGACAGCTCGTTCGCCGGGCCGGCGGATGACGCGATGTGGACCTTCCCGCAGAATGATCCGAACCTGCAGGACTACAACTTCCTCGGGCAGCGGCGCGGCAACTTTCCGTCGTACCGCCAGACGCCCTTCGCGCTGAACATGATGAACGGCACGGATTTCGGGGGCGTGGTCGATCCGCGCTTGACCCGGATGCTGTCGCCGTCGCCGGATGGCAAGTATCGCGCGGTGGACCCGAAGGTCCCGAACCAGGCGTTCGACTCGCTGACGGCGCCGAACAACTTCTATGGGTGGCCCGGCACGCAGCGCCCGACGCCGAACTCGGGACGGTACGTGTTCGATGACAAGGTGACCGTCCCGGCGATGACGTATTCGCAGCTGCAGTTCATCAAGGCCGAGGCGGCGTACCTGAAGGGAGACAAGGCGACCGCGCTCGCTGCCTACACGAACGGTGTCTCCACGCACATCGACTTCGTCAACTCCAAGGTTGCGCTGAACGGCGACACCACCGAGCACGTCATCACGCCGGAGGAGAAGGCGGCGTTCCTCGCGAACCCCGCCATCGTGCCATCGGCGGCGAGCCTCACGCTCTCGCAGATCATGTCCCAGAAGTACATCGCCCAGTGGGGCTGGGGCTTCAACGAGGCGTGGATGGACATGCGGCGGTACCATTACACCGATCTCGATCCGGCGAGTGGCCAGAAGGTGTTCATCGGCTTCACCCCGCCGACGAACCTCTATCCCGACAACAACGGCAAGCTGGCCTATCGCATTCGTCCGCGGTACAACTCGGAGTACGTCTGGAATTCGGCGGCCCTCGACGCCATTGGCGCGCTCGCGCCCGATTATCAGACCGTGCCGCTCTGGATCATTCAACCATAGCCGAGACATGAAAAGCTTTCGACCGCTTGCGCTTCTGCTCGGTGCCGTCATCATCGCATCGTGCGACAAGAACTCGACCATGAACATCTCCGGGCCGGCCGCCGGTTCCGCCGTGAAGTTCTTCAATTTCGGGGTCGGTGACCCGTCAGTGAACTTCTACGCCAATGACCAGAAGTTGACGGCCGCTTCGTCCACTTCGTGCAGCAGCTCGGTGAATGGCCAGACCTCGGACACCACGTGCCTGAATGGAGGGAAGGAGTCCACGAACGGCACCGCGTACGGCGCCGGGGCGAACGGCGGCGGACTCTACTCGTCGATCGCGCCGGGGAGCTACACGCTCTCCGGACGCATCACCTCGGCGACCAACAACGGCGTCGCGATTGCAAGCACGCCGGCGACGCTGGCGGACGGCAAGTACTACTCCTACTATCTGAGCGGCATCTACAACTCGACGACGAAGAGCGCCGACGCATTCATCATCGATGATCCGATCCCGTCACCGGACTACACGGTGGCGAACGTCCGCTTCGTCAACGCGATGTCGACCTCGGAGCCGATGACGCTCTACGCCAAGAACCAGACGACAGGAGTCGAGACGGCCATCGGAACGACGGTTGCGTACAAGTCGGCGGGAGCGTTCGTGAGCCTTCCGACCGGCGTCTATGATCTGAGCGCCCGGGTTGCCGGTGCCGCCACGCCCGTCATCACGAGGACCGGCGTCGGGTTTGGCGTGGGTCATGTCTACACCATCACCGCGTACGGCGACATCAACGCGACCACCGACTCGAAGAAGCCGGCGCTCGACAACACCACGAACTTCTGACGCGGCAGGAAGTGCACGATATCCGGAAGACCCCGACCGTTGGTCGGGGTCTTCCTGTATGTGCCCGTCCCGTGCCGACGGGTTGTCAAGGACTTCCGCGAGCTTGTCAGACCCGGTGTCACGGGTCATTATGCCTTCGTCGAGCCGGCGCCGCCCCACGGGGGAGGCGCTGCAGTCGCGCCGTCCTGACAGCCACCTTCCTGTCTCAGGCGACGAAGCCTTCCATCCGAGGTCCCACATGGCATTTTCGCGCGTCTCCCTGAGGGCAGCGGCACTCGCCCTCGGCCTCGCAGTCGTGGGTGGCGGCACCCCGCTGCTCGCACAGCAGGCATACACCATCCGCGGGCGGGTCGTTGAAGGGGTCTCCCTCCAGCCCATCCCGAGCGCCAGCGTCATCCTCGTCGGCACCCAGATCGGCGCGGCGACCGACAATGAAGGGCAGTTCGTCCTGCGTGGCACCGTCGCTCCGGGCACCCACCAGCTCCAGGTTACCCACCTCGGCCACGCGCGCGTCGTCCGCTCCATCACGCTCGGCACCAGCAGCACCGTGGATGTCGGCCCGATCCCGATGCAGGTGAACGCCATCCAGCTCAACGAGGTGGTCGTCACCGGCACCGGCGCCCCCACCGAGCGTCGCAAGCTGGGCAACACGGTCACCAGCGTGGCTGGTGAGGAGATCAATGCCGCACCCGCCGCGCAGTCGGTGGACAAGGCACTGCAGGGCAAGGTCATCGGCGCCGTGATCAGCCAGAACAACGGCCAGCCGGGCG